>NZ_JAGQEG010000013.1 GCF_018305005.1 Collimonas silvisoli | reverse complement strand
ACCCGAACGGTTTTGGCTTGACCTTGCACACGCCGAATAACCGCTACATCAACGATGAGAAAATCGCGCAAACCATCGCCCAGATGTGGTCGCGTATCGGCATTGCCACCAAGGTCGAGGGCGCGCCGATGTCGGTGTATGCGGCGCGCGGCGCCAAGAGCGAGTATTCGATCGGCTTGCTGGGCTGGGGCGCGCAGACCGGCGAAGTCTCGTCGCCGCTGCGGGCGATGGTGGCTTGCGACAATCCGGCGAAGGGCATGGGCGCCGTCAACTGGCTGAAATATTGCAATCCAAAAATGGATGCGGTATTGGCCAAGGCCTTGACCAGCGTTGACGACAAGGAACGTTCACGCTTGCTGCAAGAGGCCACCGCGATCGTCGTCGACGACGGCGGCGTGATCCCGATTCACCAGCAAGTGACCACATGGGCCGCAAAAAAAGGTATCGTATATGTCCCGCGTACCGATGAGCGCACCCACGCTTACGGATTTTACCCACAGTAGGAGTTGCGCGGCATCCGCTCATCGACGGTGGCGAGCGGATTTTTTATGGATTCTAGGATAAACGATGCTGGCTTTTATTATCCGCCGCGTATTACAGAGCCTGGTTGTGCTGCTGGTCATGTCATTGCTGGTATTTATCGGGGTGTATGCGATCGGCAATCCGATCGATGTCCTGATCAGCCCCGATGCCGACCAGATCGAACGCGCCAAGGTGATCGTCGCCTTCGGTCTCGACAAGCCGCTCTGGCTGCAATATTTCATTTTCCTGAAGAACGCGGCAGGCGGCGACCTGGGCCGTTCGTTTGCCTATTCAACTCCGGCCCTGACCTTGATTTTCGAACGCATGCCGGCCACGCTGGAATTGTCGTCGGCAGCGATCTTGCTATCTATCGTGCTGGGCCTGCCCTTGGGCCTGCTCGCCGGGCTGCGGCCGAATGGCGTGGCCGGCAAGGTCATCATGGCGGTGTCGATCCTGGGATTTTCATTGCCGACGTTCTGGGTCGGCCTGATGCTGATCATGGTATTCGCGGTGCAACTAGGATGGCTGCCCACCAGCGGCCGCGGCGAGACGCACTTGCTGCTCGGTGTGCCGGTCAGCTTTCTGAGCTGGGATGGCCTGCGGCATTTGCTGATGCCGGCCTTCAATCTGGCTCTGTTCAACATCGCTCTGGTGATTCGGCTGACGCGCTCAGGCGCACAGGAGGCGTTGATGCAGGACTATGTCAAATTTGCCCGCGCCAAGGGCTTGCGCAACAGCCGCATCATCGGCGTCCATGTCTTGAAGAATATCCTGATCCCGATCGTCACCGTGGTTGCACTGCAGTTCGGTTCGATCATCGCCTTCTCCATCGTCACCGAAACGGTGTTTGCCTGGCCCGGCATGGGCAAGCTGATCATCGATTCGATCCGCGTGCTGGACCGGCCGGTGATCGTCGCCTATCTGCTGTTGATCGTCACCATTTTCATCCTGATCAACCTGATGGTGGACATGATGTATTCCGTGCTTGATCCGCGCGTGCGCCTGGCAGAAAGCAAAGGCTGATATGGAACTGACTCCAGCCTTCAATGCGCCAGAGGCGCCGTGGCAACGTTTTGTACGCAATTATTTCGGCAGCAAGATTGCCGCTGCGGGTTTCGTGCTGCTGGTATTGATCGTGCTGGCGGCGATCTTCGCGCCGGTCATCTCGCCGCAGAATCCCTACGATCTGGCCAAGCTGGATGTGATGGATTCGCGCCTGGAGCCGGGGCAGAAATCGGTCGACGGCGGCCTGACCTATCTGCTCGGCACCGACGACCAGGGCCGCGATATGCTGTCGGCGATTTTGTACGGCATCCGCATTTCGGTGATGGTCGGCGTCGTCAGCACCGTCATCGCGCTGTCGCTCGGCATGACCTTAGGATTGCTGGCCGGTTACGCCGGCGGCCGCGTCGAAGCCTTCATCATGCGGGTTGCAGATATTCAGCTATCGTTCCCGCCTATCCTGATCGCCTTGATTTTGCTGGCTCTGACCGGGCGCGGCGTCGACAAAATCATCATTGCGCTGGTAGCAGTGCAGTGGGCCTATTACGCGCGCACCACGCGCAGCGCGGCGCTGGTCGAGCGCAAGAAAGAATACATCGAGGCCGCCACGGCGCTCGGCCTGTCGCCGTTGCGGATCATGTTCCGCCATTTGCTGCCCAACTGTTTGCCGCCGCTGATCGTGGTTGCCGCGTTGCAGGTGGCGTCGGCGATCTCGCTGGAAGCGACGCTGTCTTTCCTTGGCCTGGGATTGCCGATCACTGAACCGTCGCTTGGTTTGCTGATTGCCAACGGCTTTCAATATCTGCTGTCCGGAAAATATTGGATCAGCGTGTTTCCCGGGATTGCCCTGTTGGTGACTGTGGTGACCATCAATCTGGTGGCCGACCAGTTGCGCGATGTCCTTAATCCACGCTTGCAGACGCAATAATAAATATCGATATGGACAATGCAACGACACTGGTCGTGAATAATCTGCAGACCCAATTTTCTACCCGGGCCGGACTGGTCAAGGCGGTTGACCAGGTATCGTTTTCAGTCAAGCGCGGCGAGATCATGGGCCTGGTCGGGGAGTCCGGGTCGGGAAAATCGATGACCGGCTATTCCATCATGGGACTGATCGATGCGCCGGGAAAAATTGTCGCTGGCGAGATTCTGTTGCAGGGAAAAAATCTGCGCGACTTGCCGGCAGCAGCCATGCGCAAGATTCGCGGCAACCGCATCGCCATGATTTTTCAAGATCCGATGATGACCTTGAACCCGGTGCTGCGCATCGATACGCAGATGATGGAAGCAGTGCGGGCGCATCAGGATGTCAGCCGGATGGTGGCGCGTGAGATGTCGCGCGAAGCGCTGGTGCGGGTTGGCATTCCGTCGCCGGATGAACGATTGCAGGCTTACCCGCATCAGTTTTCCGGCGGCATGCGGCAGCGCGTAGCGATTGCGATCGCCTTGCTCAACCAGCCCGACCTGATTATCTGCGATGAGCCGACCACGGCGCTGGATGTGACGATACAAGGGCAGATCCTGTACGAGATGCAGAAACTGTGCCGCGAATCCGGCACGGCGCTGATCTGGATCACCCACGATCTGTCGGTGGTGGCCGGGCTGGCCGATACGGTAGCGGTGATGTACGCCGGCCGCATCGTCGAAAGCGGCACGGTACAGCAAGTGCTGGAACATCCGCGTCACCCTTACACCCACGGCCTGATCGCATCGGCGCCGTCGCGCAATCCGCGTGGCCAGCCGTTGCAGCAAATTCCCGGGATGACGCCGTCGTTGCTGAATTTACCGGACGGCTGTGCATTTCGTACGCGCTGTGCATACGCCACCGCCGAGTGCCGGCAGACGCCGCCATTGCGTGAAGTGGAACAGCGCATGCTGCGTTGCTATCATCCGTTGCGGGATGCCGTGGCCGAGGTGGTGTCATGAATCAGGTGGCAGACAATAACTTGGAACAATCATCGACCGCCGACTTGCTGGAACTGCGGGCGGTCAGCAAGCAGTTCGTCAAGACGCTGGACAGCGCGGCCAGGATCGCTAATCTGTTCGGCGCCGGCATGCAGCAGGAAGTGGTGCATGCGGTGGACGAGGTGAGCCTGAGCATAAAGCGCGGTGAGGTGGTCGGGCTGGTTGGCGAGTCCGGTTGCGGCAAATCCACGCTGGGGCGGATGGCGGTCGGATTGCATAGCCTCACGGCCGGTGCACGGCTCTGGAAAGGTCAGTCGCTGGAGCAGCTCGACGTTGCCGAAAGACGTAAGAAGCAACTGGCGATCCAGATGATTTTTCAAGATCCCTATGCGTCGCTGAATCCACGCATGAGGGTGCAGGATATCGTCGGCGAAGCGCCGCTGGTGCATGGCATGGTCGATGCCTCGCAGCAGCGCGACTACGTTGAACGTCTGCTGCAACGGGTTGGGCTGGACGGCGCCATGCTGCGCCGTTTTCCCCATCAGTTTTCCGGCGGCCAGCGGGCACGCGTGGGCATCGCGCGCGCGCTCGCAGTCAAGCCGGAATTCCTGGTCTGCGATGAAGCGGTGGCGGCGCTGGATGTGTCGATCCAGGCTCAGGTTTTGAATCTGTTTATCAAGTTGCGCGACGAACTGGATCTGACCTACTTGTTCATCAGCCACGACCTGGGCGTGGTCCGCCATTTGTCGGATCGGGTGGTAATCATGTATCTTGGCCGTATCGTCGAATCGGCTGCGGCCGCTTCGATATTTGCCCGCGCCAATCATCCATATACGCAGGCGCTGCTGGCGTCGGCGCCCAAGCTGGAAGTCCGGCGCACGGAATTTTTTGCGGTAAAGGGAGAAATTCCATCGCCGCTGCATCCGCCGTCGGGCTGTCATTTCCACCCACGCTGTCCGCATGCAATGCCGCGCTGTAAAGTAGAAAAGCCGGAATTGAAAGAAGTCAGCGCCAACCATTTTTCCGCCTGCCATCTCAACGATCGGGCGGCGTAGAGGACACCATATGAATACTCTGAACAATGCCGGATTGACTCCATCGGCCGAAGTGATGGCGATGATTGAGCGCCTGATTGCTTTCCAGACCGTATCGCGCGATTCCAATCTGGGCTTGATCGAATGGACCCGCGATTACCTGGCCGGCCTCGGCGTCACATCGCGTTTGACCTACGACGCTAGCGGCAAGAAAGCCAATCTGTTTGCGACCTTGGGCGAAGGTTCTAAACCCGGCTTGATCTTGTCCGGTCATACCGATGTAGTGCCGGTCGACGGCCAGGCCTGGGATACCGATCCATTCAAGGCGACCGTCAAGGATGGCCTGCTATACGGCCGTGGTTCGGCCGACATGAAGAGTTATATCGCCACCGCGCTGGCGCTGGCGCCGCAGTTCCTGGCAGCTGGCATGGACGCGCCGCTGCACTTTGCCTTATCGTACGACGAAGAGGTTGGCTGCATAGGCGTGCAAGGATTGATCAAGGATTTGCAGGAGCTGGGATTGCAGCCGGCGGGCTGCATTGTCGGTGAACCGACTTCGATGCAACCGATCATTGCGCACAAAGGCACGCATCGTTTTCGCTGTTGCATCCGCGGCCGCGAAGCGCATTCCAGCTACACCACCATGGGCGTCAATTCGATCGAGTACGCGGCGCGCATCATCGTCTATATCCGCCAGATGGCGGATCGTTTTGCTCAGCTGGAGACCCGCGATTACGGCTTCACCGTGCCCTACACCACCATGCAGACCGGGTTGATACACGGCGGGCTGGCATCGAATATCGTGCCCAAGGATTGCAAATTCGAGTTCGAGGCGCGCACCATGCCAGGCATCGATGTCGAGCACTTGTACCAGGAAATCCAGAATTTCGCTGCCACGCTGCTACCGGAAATGCAGAGAGTGGAACCGAACGCCGCTATCGATTTTGAATGGCTGGCGTCGGCGCCTGGGCTGAGCATGCAAGAGAGCGACGCCGTGGTTCAACTGGCGTCGGCCTTGGCGCGCAACAAGCCGAACGGCGCGGTTTCTTACGGCACCGAAGCGGGCTTGTTTCAGCGTGCCGGTATTCCTACCGTGGTATGCGGCCCCGGCAGCATCGAACAGGCGCATCGGCCCAACGAATTTGTCGCGCTGGAACAAGTGGCGCAGTGCGAAGCTTTCATGCTGCGCTTGATGGATCCGGAGATGCAGTTGAAAGTCGCAAAATAAGCAAAAGTCATCAGATGCATCTTGTTTGACAGGATTTTGCTAAAGTAGCGGATTGAAGCGCTCTGGCTCTGATGACATTATGACTACTTCCACCACTCGCACCGTCCGTGCCGCCTGCCCGCACGATTGCCCCGATACCTGCGCGCTGTTGGTGACCGTCACCGACGGCGTCGCCACCGAAGTCCGCGGCGATCCGGACCACCCGACTACCGCCGGCGTGCTGTGCACCAAGGTCTCGCGTTATACCGACCGGACTTACCACAAGGACCGTCTGCTGCATCCGCTCAAGCGGGCCGGTAAAAAAGGCGAAGGGAAATTCGTGCAGATCAGCTGGGACGAGGCGATCGCCACGATTGCCGAGCGGCTGGGCGAGATCGCCGCCCGCAATCCGCAAGCCATCCTGCCTTACAGCTACGCCGGCACCATGGGCCTGGTGCAGGGCGAGTCGATGTCGATGCGCTTTTTCAACCGCATCGGTGCTTCGCTGCTGGATCGCACCATTTGCGCCGCAGCCGGCGGTACCGGCTATAAATATACGGTAGGCGCCAGGATCGGCACCGACCTCGAACAGTTCCAGAATGCCAAGCTGATCCTGATCTGGGGCGGCAATCCGATTGCATCGAATCTGCATTTCTGGATGCGCGCACAGGAAGCCAAGCGGCGCGGCGCCAAACTGATAGCGATAGATCCTTACCGCTCCCTGAGTGCAGACAAATGCCATCAGCATATCGCCTTGCTGCCGGGTACCGATTCGGCCCTGGCGCTTGGCATGATGCATGTGCTGATTGCAGAAGACTTGCTGGACCACGACTACATCGCGCAATACACGCTTGGCTTCGAGCAGTTGAAACAGCAGGTGTCGGCCTGGACACCGGAGAAGACAGCCGAAGTGTGCGGCATCAGCGCCGGCGAAGTGCTGGAGCTGGCGCGCACTTATGGCGGTGCGGCGCAACGCGGCGAAGCGGCGGCGATCCGCGTGAACTATGGTCTGCAGCGCGTGCACGGCGGCGGCATGGCGGTACGCAATATCGCCTGCCTGCCGGCGTTGGTCGGCGCCTGGCGTCATGCCGCCGGCGGCGTTCAGTTGTCGGCTTCGGACAGCTTTCCGAAGAATAACCAGGCTTTGCAGCGCCCTGATTTCCTGACCGGGCAGGGACTGGCGCCGCGCACCATCAACATGAGCACCATCGGCGACGATCTGTTGCGTGAAGCCTCGCCAGAGTTCGGCCCGAAAATCGAAGCGTTGATCGTGTATAACTCGAATCCGGTAGCCGTGGCGCCGGAATCGAGTGTCGTTGCGCGCGGTTTCGCGCGTGAAGATTTATTCACCGTGGTGCTGGAACATTTTCAAACCGATACTGCCGACTTTGCCGACATCGTGCTGCCGGCGACGACCCAGCTCGAACATGTGGACGCTCATTCAGCATACGGTCATCTGTACATGCTGGCGAATAACGCCGCGATCGCACCGCTCGGCGAGGCCAAGCCGAATACCGAAATCTTCCGCCTGCTGGCGGCGCGCATGGGTTTCGACGATGCCTGTTTCCGCGAGAGCGACGATGAAATCGCGGCGCAAGCTTTTGACCGCAAAAATCAGCGCGCGGTCCATTTCGATTGGGATGCGCTGAAGCAAAAAGGCTGGCAAAAACTGAATGTAGCGGATGCGCCGTTCGCCAACGGCGGATTCCCGACGCCGTCTGGCAAATGCGAGTTCTACAGTGCGCAAATGCTGAAAGACGGACTCGACCCTTTGCCGACTTATATCGCGCCATATGAATCGCAGGCGAGCAATCCCGAACTGGCCCGGAAATATCCGCTGGCGATGATTTCGCCGCCGGCACGTAATTTTCTTAACTCCAGCTTCGTTAACGTAAAGAGCTTGCGCGACACTGAGGGCGAACCGCATCTCGACATGCATCCGGCCGACGCTGAATCAAGAGCCTTGGCCAGCGGCGACACCGTGCGCATCTATAACGATCGCGGCAGTTTCAATGCCAAGCTGAGAGTGACGGACAAGGCCAGGACCGGCCTGGTGGTAGGTTTGTCGATCTGGTGGAAAAAAATGGCCAGCGACGGCAAGAACGCCAACGAGGTGACCAGCCAGCGCCTCACCGATATGGGACGGGCGCCGACCTTCTACGATGTCTTGGTGGAAGTGGAAAAAGTCGTGGCTGGAGGCAGTGCCGACGCATGAATCCGCGGCTCCTCACGGTTTTGTTGTTAGCCGTGTTGGCAGCCGGTTGCGCTCAGCTTGCCTATTACGGACAAGCCGCACACGGCCATTTTTCCTTGCTCGACCGGGCCCATCCGATTGACGACTGGCTGACTGATCCCAGCGTTGACGCCGGCCTCAAGGCCAAACTGCAACGGACCAAGCAAATAAGGCGCTTTGCAGTGAGCGACTTGAGCCTGCCGGACAATCGCAGTTATACAGAATACGCCGATCTGCAACGGCCGTTCGCGTTGTGGAATGTGGTGGCGGCGCCGGCCTTGTCGCTGGAACCCAAGCAATGGTGTTTTCCGATCGCGGGCTGCGTCAATTATCGCGGCTATTTCAATAAGAGCGCGGCACAGAAATTTGCCGCCGGCTTACGGCAGCAGGGCTACGATGTGCAGGTCAATGGCGTGCCGGCCTATTCCACGCTCGGCTGGTTTAATGACCCGCTGTTATCGACCTTTATCCGCTATCCGGACGGCGAACTGGCGCGTCTGATTTTCCATGAGCTGGCGCATCAGATGGTATACGCAAAAGACGACACCGAATTTAACGAATCGTTTGCAACCACCGTAGAACAAGCCGGTGTCGAACGTTGGCTGGAAGCCGTAGGCAATCAGGAAACGCGCGCCGCTTACGTTCAGTTTGAAGGACGCAAACAAGAATTCCTGGCGCTGTTGCTGAAGTACCGGCAACGGCTTGCCGGCACCTATGCAAGCGATCTCAGCGATACGCAAAAATTGCAGCAGAAAGCGGCGATTTTTCTCGCCCTGCAAGCGGAGTATCAAGTGCTCAAGACAAAGTGGGGCGGCTACACCGGTTATGACCGCTGGTTTGCCGAGCCGCTGTCGAACGCCCATCTGGCGCTGGTGGCGACGTATTACGATCTGGTCCCAGGTTTCAAGGCGTTGCTGGCGCAGCAGCAGAGTTTCCGGAAATTTTATGCGGCTGTCGCCAAGCTGGCAGCCTTAAGCAAGGAAGAAAGGCATCGGCAGCTGGAGGAGCTGGCAAAAACCAAGCCCATGTAATTGCCTACTTGGTTACAATGGCTAAATGACATTTAACGCCGACCTGCATCGCAGTACGTTGAAATTGCCTAATCGCCTGGCGCGCAATGGGGATGGGGTGTATGACACTGCGCTGGAAATGAGTGTGCTGGACGCCGGCCCGGAATCCAGCGCACGCAATGGCCCCGGTCCCAGAAACCAACAGCCGACCATGGTGTTTATCCACGGCTTTGGCGGCCGCGCTGCTTACTGGGAATACCAGCTGGAACAATTCCAGCTTGACTACCGGGTGATTGCCCTCGATCTGCGCGGTCACGGTTACAGCGACGCGCCGACCGCAGCCGAAGGCGCCAGTTACGACGTGCCGGAGCTGGTCGCGGATATCGCCGCCGCGCTGGACCAGCTGGACCTGCCGCCGCGTTTCATCCTGGTTTGCCACTCGTTCGGCGGCGCACTCGCTGCTTATTTTCTCAAGCTGTTTCCGCAGCGCGTGTCGGCGCTGGTGATGATTGCATCGGCGGCGCGCTTCCGTTTGCGCCTCGCCGGCCGCATTGTGCTGCGCATGCCGCCCGCCATATTTGATGTGGTACGCAGATTGATGCCGTATGTCGGCATCGCCGCTGCCCGTATTTACCCGCCGTCGCATGTGGTGTACCTGCAAAACAAAAATGCCTTGCTGCCCTGGGACGGCACCGAATGCATGCGTGCGATCAAGGTGCCGACGCTGGTGATCCTTGGACACCGCGATTTCCTGTTCGACGAAGCAGCCTACAAGGATATCGCGCGTTTGATTCCGGGGGCTGAAGAAGTGGTGGTGCCGGTCTCCGCGCATCAGGTGATGGTGGAACGGCCCGACGCCGTCAATCGCGCGATAGAACGATTCTTGCAGATGCAGTCCGATCCATCGGAACTGGCGGAACAGGTGGAACGACGGGCGCAACAAAAAGCTGAACGGCGTGCCGCCCGCAAGCAGCTCGAAGCTGAGCGGCCGTGGCTGAAATTCTACGATGCCCGCACGCCGTATTGCATCAAGATGCCGACAGTGCCGTTGCCGCGTTTGCTGGAGGCGACCGCCAGGCGCTTTGGCAAGACCACGGCACTGTTTTACCGTGGCGGCAAAATCGACTGGCGCGAACTGGATCGGCAAGCCAATCGTTTTGCCCATGGCTTGCTCGATTTGCGCATCAAGCCCGGCGACAGGGTTTTGCTGGCGCTGCCGAATATTCCATCTTTGGTAATAGCCTATTTCGGTATTCTCAAAGCCGGCGCGGTCGCAGTGCTGAGCGACGCCGCTACACCTAAAGAAGTGTTGCTGACGCGGATTGCAGACAGCACCGCCGTGATGCTGGTAACCACCACCAATCGCTACGGCGAGTTGCGCGATGAGCTGCAAAGCGATAGGCGCGCAGCGGGCTTGCGGCGGGTGATATTTGCTTCGATGATCGATCACATGGGTTGGCGCGAAAAACTCACGTTCGCCGCCTTGCACCATGTGCAGGAAGGGCATTGGCTGCCGTGGTTCCGCCAGAATAAGCAACATCGCCGGCATGAGCGGCGTTATCTGAAATTCAAGCAAGTACTGGGACGTGGCAGCATTGCAGCTACCGCGTTGACGCAGGAGGTCGACGCCATCGCGGTGGTGGTTTACACCTACGGCGCCACCGGCACGCCGTTGCCGGTGGCGCTCTCGCATCGCAATCTGGCGGCGAATGCCTTGCAATTGCGTCATTGGCTGCCGGAATCCAGGCCGGGCGATGAGCGTTTCCTGGCGCAGCAACCCTTATCCAGCGCCTACGGCCTGACCGGTCTGTTGCATCTCGGGGTTTATCTGGGCGCAACCCTGATCCTGTTGCCGGGAGCGGAGCTGGAACCCTTGTTAAAGACCGTCAAGAAGATGCGGCCGACCTATTTCCCGACGACGCCGCGCATGGTGCGCGAACTGGCGCATACGCCAGGTGTGCGGCGCTACGGCCTCGCCTCGATCCGGGTCTGCGCCGTCAGTGGTTCGCCGCTGCCGCAGGAAATCCGCGAAGAATTTGAAAAGCTGACACGCGGCCGCCTGGTCGAAGCCTACGGTTTGACCGAGGCATCGCCGGCGGTGCTGGCGATGCCGCTGGCGGCGCGCCGCCATCCGGGAGTGGTCGGCGTGCCATTGCCGGATACGGAAGTGAAAGTAGTCGATCTGGATACCGACGCCGAGCTGCCCAGCGATACCTTGGGTGAACTATGGGTGCGCGGACCGCAGCTGTTCTCCGCTTACGATCAGGGTCACCCCAGCGCCGCCGAACATAACGCCACGGCATTGAATCTGATTGCCAGAAAAATAAGTGCGGAGCGTTTGCATGACGGTTGGTTCGCCACCGGCGACGTTGCCAGCATCGACGAAGACGGTTTTGTTTCCATCATCGACCGCAAGAGTAATATGTTGATACGGGGCGGCCAGCGCGTGTTTCCAAGGCAGATCGAAGAGGTCTTGTTCGAGCATCCGGCGGTGGCGGTGGTCCAGGTGAAATGGAGTCCGGACGAGGAGGGCGTCAAACATTTGCGGGCAGAAGTTTTACTGCATCGCAACATGCAGCTCAGTGTGGATGATTTGCTCAAATATGCATCAAAACGCTTGCATGCGGAGGCTTTGCCCGATAGCATCGCGATAGAACAAAAAAATACAACCGTGCTTTTTTAGCGGATCCAGCAAGACTCCCCTATCGGCGTGTTTTCCTTCAGTGAAACAAGCCAAAAACAATGCATTTATAACAAGCAGAGACTAAAGGCAGAACATGGATAAATTTTGGCTCAAATCGTATCCTGAAGGCGTGGCCACCGAGATTGACTACACCCAATATCAGTCCCTGGTGCAGTTGCTGGAAGAAGCGTTTCAGAAATATGCATCGCGTAATGCCTATGCCTGCATGGGTAAGTCCCTGACTTATGCCGAGGTTGACCAGTTGTCTCGCAAAGTCGGCGCCTGGCTGCAAGGCAAGGGCCTGCAAAAGGGCGCGCGCGTCGCCATCATGATGCCCAACGTCCTGCAATATCCGGTAGCGATTGCCGCCATTTTGCGTGCCGGTTATACCGTGGTCAACGTCAATCCTTTATACACGCCGCGTGAACTTGAACATCAGCTCAACGATTCTGGCGCGGAAGCCATCTTCATTCTGGAAAATTTCGCGACTACCTTGCAGCAAGTCATCGCACGGACCAAGATCAAGCATGTGGTAGTGGCCAGCATGGGCGACCTGATGGGCGTGAAAGGCTTGCTGGTCAATCTGGTGGTGCGCCATGTCAAGAAAATGGTGCCGAATTTCTCTTTGCCAGGTTCTGTTCCATTCAACAGCGTATTGTCGCAAGCGTCTTCACTGCAATTGAAGCCGCTGGCGCTGACGCCGGACGATGTCGCTTTCCTGCAATATACGGGCGGCACCACTGGCGTCTCCAAAGGCGCAACGCTGACGCATCGCAACGTGGTGGCCAACGTGCTGCAGGCCGAAGCCTGGCTCTCGCCTGGTTTGGCCAGCGGTCCGAAAATCGAGCAACTGGCTTTTGTCTGCGCCTTGCCGCTGTATCACATCTTTGCATTGACGGTATGCAGCTTGCTCGGCATGCGCGAGGGCGCCTTGAATCTGCTGATTCCGAATCCGCGCGACATCGCCGGTTTGATCAAGGAAATGTCGAAGTACCAGATCAATACTTTCCCGGCGGTGAATACGCTGTACAACGCCTTGTTGAACCATCCCGATTTTGCCAAGCTGGATTTCTCCGGTTACCGGGTCTGCGTCGGCGGCGGCATGGCAGTGCAAAAGGTGGTCGCGGACAAATGGAAGGAAGTCACAGGTTGCCCGATCATCGAAGGCTACGGCTTGTCGGAAACCTCGCCTATCGCCAGCGCCAATCCATGCACCATCACTGAATACAGCGGCACCATCGGCCTGCCATTGCCGTCGACCGAGATCGCGATTCTGGACGATGCAGGGAATCCGGTGCCACTGGGCCAGCCTGGCGAAATCGCGATTCGCGGGCCGCAGGTGATGCGCGGTTACTGGAACCGTGACGATGAAACCGCCAAGGTCATGACGGCCGACGGCTTTTTCAAATCCGGCGATATCGGCGTCATGGATGACCGCGGTTACACCAAGATTGTCGATCGCAAGAAAGACATGATCCTGGTATCCGGCTTCAATGTGTATCCGAATGAAGTCGAAGCCGTGGTGGTGCAGCATCCCGGCGTGCTGGAATGCGCCTGTGTCGGCGTGCCGGATGAGCATGCCGGTGAAGTGGTGAAAATTTTTGTGGTGCGCAAAGATCCGTCGCTGACGGCTGAGCAGCTGATGGCTTATTGCCGTGAGCAGTTGACGGGCTACAAGCGGCCGAAATATATCGAATTCCGCACTGATTTGCCGAAGACGAATGTCGGAAAAATCTTGCGCCGTGAATTACGCGACGAAAAACCGGCCGAGCAAAAACAAGCGGCCTGAGATTGAAAGGAAAGTGGCATCTTGCCGGACGCCACAGTTCTGAAGCGAAAACCCCGGATGTGCCAGAAGCGCATCCGGGGTTTGTTTTTTAAGGCGACATCAAGTGCCGATGCGTCCGTGCTTTACCACTCGGCAAAGCTGCCGTCTTTATGGCGCCAGATCGGGTTGCGCCAGCGGTGGCCGATAGCGGCCCGTTCCTTGACATATTCTTCGTTGATTTCGATACCCAGCCCAGGCCCCTGCGGAATGGTCACGTAACCCTTGTCGTAGGCAAACACCTCAGGTTGCTTCACGTAGTCGAGCAAATCGTTGCTCTCGTTGTAATGGATGCCCAGGCTCTGCTCCTGGATGAAGGCGTTATACGACACCGCATCCACCTGCAGGCAAGCGGCCAGGGCAATCGGACCGAGCGGACAGTGCAACGCCACCGCCACATCGTAGGCTTCGGCCATGGTAGCGATCTTGCGGGTTTCGGTGATGCCGCCGGCGTGAGAGACATCGGGCTGGATGATATCGACATAACCTTCGCTCAGGATGCGTTTGAAGTCCCAGCGCGAATACAGCCGTTCGCCCAGTGCGATCGGCGTGCTGGTCAGCGGCGCCAGCTCTTTCAGCGCTTCGTAGTTTTCGCTGAGTACCGGTTCTTCGATGAACATCAGCTTGTACTGCTCAAGTTCCTTGATCAGGATCTTCGCCATCGGCTTGTGCACCCGGCCGTGAAAATCGACGCCGATGCCGATATGCGGCCCGACAGCAGCGCGCACTGCGGCAACGTTGGCCAGCGTCGCTTCTACCTTTTCATAGGAATCGACGAACTGCAGTTCTTCGGTGCCATTCATCTTCACTGCGGTGAAGCCGCGCGCCACGGCGTCCTTGGCCGCTGCCGCAGTATCGGCCGGGCGATCGCCGCCGATCCAGGAATAGACGCGGATGCTGTCGCGCACCGGGCCGCCCAGCAACTGGCTGACCGAGACCCCGAGCGCCTTGCCTTTGATATCCCATAGCGCCTGGTCGATGCCGGCCAATGCGCTCATGTGAATCGCGCCGCCGCGATAAAAGCCGCCGCGATACAGCACGGTCCAATGGTCTTCGATATGGCGCGGATCCTTGCCGATCAGGTAATCGGACAGCTCCTCGACGGCCGCCACCACGCTATGCACGCGGCCCTCGACGACCGGTTCACCCCAACCGACCACGCCTTCGTCGGTTTCTATCTTCAGAAAGCACCAACGCGGCGGTACGACGTAAGTGGTCAGCTTGGTGATCTTCATTAATCTGGTCTCCTGGTCAATTTTTTTTCGATGTTTCCGACGCTTCTTGCGCTGCACGCCATGCGGTGACAAATTGATTGGCATTCCAGCCGACCTGTTCGGCGCTCAGGCCGAGTTTGTACAGCGCCGATCCGAGGCCGAATCCGGAAGCGCCGGCGCTGATAAATGTTGCCAGATTTTCCGGTGTGACGCCGCCCACCGGCAGCAACGCCACTTCGCGCGGAATCACCGCGCGCCATGCTTTGACTACGCTCGGCCCCAATTGCTCGGCCGGGAACATTTTCAATACATCGGCGCCCGCCGCCAGCGCGGCAAATGCTTCGGTTACCGTGGCGACGCCGGGTGCGCAAGCTAGCCCGGCCTGTTTGGCGGCGGCAATCACCATCGGATCGCTATGCGGCATGACGATGATCTCGCCGCCGGCGCGTTTGACCGCCGCCACCTGATCCGTCGTCAAGACAGTACCGGCGCCGATCACGCAGTCCGCCGGCAATGTATTGCGCAGGGTGCGGATGCTGTCGAAAGGTTCGGGCGAGTTGAGCGGCACTTCAATAATTCTGAAGCCGGCTTGGTACAACTTCAAACCGATCGCCGCCACCTCATGCGGCTGGACGCCGCGCAGAATGGCGATCAATCCGCATTGTTTCATTGCTGTTTTTAACATGGTGATTTCTCGATATTCCGCTTGCTAAGCATGTTGCAATAATCCCGCCGTCAGCGCCAGTTGCCACAGGCCGCGTTCAGTGGCGTGGGCCACCATTTCGACTGGTCCAAAACCATAGGTGCGCATCACCCGCGTGTAACGTTCGCACAAGCCGCTCTCACCGACCAGCATCACTTGAGAAGGATGCCGTCCCTGATCTCGCAACATGGTTTTCAATGCGGCGATTTCGTGGCCGATCAGCAGCCCGGACAGGTATTCGCGCTGGCTCGCGCCGTCCAGAATTCCGGTCAGGCCCAGTGTGCGCGTACTGAATATGGTCGACAGCACGCCAGCCTTGCCTGCCGCGGTTTGCGCGACCAAAGCGCCGCGTTCAAATGCGAGTTGTCCGGCGTCAGCATCGCCGCCGCTGGCCTGCATGCTGCGCCCGAGAATGGTATGTCCGCACAAGGCTGCATAGACCTCGCCGGTCATGAAAGTGTCGAAATGCGCCACCTGGCTTTGCGCTCCCGAGCGGCGTATCTGCACCCATTTGGAATGGGTGCCGGGCAGGCCGATCAAGACATCGTGGCCCAGCTCATCTGATCTGTCATTGCCGGCCAGGGCACGCAGGACGCCGACCACTTGCGTCTCTTCGCCGCGCATGACATTCGGCAGCATGGCGTTTTCGATCAGGCCGGGCACGATATGGATCAATTGGCCCTGGCGGTTACGCAACGTGCTTAAGCTGGCGCCGATGCTGTCGACGGCAATCGGCACTGCCAGATATGGAGCTTCATGCCATCCCTGGCGGCTGCCCACCATGCCGGCTGCGATTACCGGAGTGTCTGGCGCGGCGCGCAGCCAATCGCCGCAAGCTTGCTCGAAAGCTGCTTCAAAACCGCTCTTGTCGCCGGCTTCGGCCTCAGGCAATTGCATCACGCCGCAGGGCAGGGCGCGCAGCTCCAGCGTCTGGCCATGAGCGCCGAGCCGGTAGGCGCGTAGCGACGAGGTGCCCCAGTCGAGGGCGATTAAGCGCGTTTGATGTTGTGCAGGTTGCATGGGTTTGCTTGACTTCGAAAATGCGGAGCAGGATTGTAGAGTGTCGTCGTGTGGCGTACTTTATTCCGCTGGCATTTCCTTGTCAATATATGATATCATATCCCAATATATGGGATATTGAATATTTTCTGACAGGTTCTAATGATGCGCAAACCGCAGGACTCGGCAGAGTCGCATGACAATCCGGGTGATCATGTTTTACCGACAGGCACGCAGACCTTGACGCGTGGATTGGCGGTATTGCAGGCAGTGGCCGGCGGCGCGCGCGATCTGAAACAAATCGCGCAAGCGCTAGGCACCACGCGCAGCACTACGCACCGGCTGGCGAACTGCCTGGTGCAAGAGCGCTATCTGCGGTTTACGCCGAACGCGGGTTATGTGCTGGGGCCGAAGCTGATTGAACTGGGTTTTCAAGCGCGCGAAGAACTGTCGCTCAGCGTGGTGGCGCGGCCGTATCTGGAGCAACTGGCCGGGCAATCAGGCGACACCATCCACCTGGCCCTGCAGGATGGGGACGATGTGCTTTATCTGGACAAGATCCCTGGAAAAAAGGGCTTGGAAATGCGCTCGCGCGTGGGACACAGGATGCCCATCGCCACGACCGGCGTCGGCAAGGCTCTGATGCTGGGCATGAGCGAAGAGCAATGGAAAACCCTGTACCAGAAGCGCAGTACAGCCGCCGGCAGCTATGCTTCCGGTTTATTGCCCAAGCGCAGCTGGACCGAGTTTCGCGATCAGATGCGTGAATATGTCAAAGGCGGTTATGCCTTCGACCTGGAAGATAACGAGCCGTCGATACGCTGTGTGGCGGCGCCGATATATGACGCCAGCCATGTGATTGTCGCTGCCATCAGCGTCTCCAGCACCGTGCCTTACATGCCGCTGAAACGGATGCATGCACTGATCGCGGTAGTGCAAGCGGCGGCGGCCGGCATTTCCGGCGAGCTCGGTGCAAATCAGGATATAAATCAGGGCGTGAGCGGCGGCAGCTGACGCGGCTTGCGCTGCGCATCGGTGGCGACATAAGTCAGCGTCGCTTCCGTCACTTTCACGACTTCTGTCTGCAAGCGGTTACGTTCGGCATACACCTCGACGTTGACGGTGATGGAGGTATTGCCAACCTTGACGATGTCGGCATAGAACGACAGCAGGTCGCCGACAAATACCGGCTGCTTGAACAAAAAGGAATTCACCGCAATCGTCGCTACCCGGCCATTGGCGCGGCGCGTGGCCGGCAACGAGCCGGCAATGTCAACTTGCGCCATGATCCAGCCGCCGAAGACGTCGCCGTGGACGTTGGCGTCGGACGGCATCGGCATCACGCGCAGTTGCGGCATGGTGTCAGGCGGTAATTGGTTGTTGTTTTGATCAGTCATCTGTTATTTTCCCCGAGAGCTACAATGAGTTTTATATCCGTATATTTCCGTAGCTTAAACCATTCTTTAAGATTGTCACTCTATGCGTCGCCATTCTTCCCCGCCGCCGGACGCCGCTGCCGCTGCAGGCAGCACTCAACCCAAGCGTAGCGACTGGGCCACACTCAAGACCTTGCTGCCCTATCTCTGGACCTATAAGTGGCGGGTTGCGCTGGCGCTGCTGTTCATGCTGGGCGCCAAGCTGGCGAACGTAGGCGTGCCGCTGGTGCTGAAGAAACTGGTCGACAGCATGACCATCACGGTCAGCCATCCGCAGGCGATGCTGGTGCTGCCGCTGGGCATACTGGTGGCCTATGGCGCACTGCGTCTGAGCACTACCTTGTTTACCGAATTGCGCGAGTTCGTATTCGCCCGGGTGACCCAGCGCGCGGTGCGCACCATCGCCTTGCAGGTATTCCGCCACTTGCATTCGTTGTCGTTGCGGTTTCACTTGAATCGCCAGACCGGCGGCATGACGCGCGATATCGAGCGCGGCACGCGCGGCATTTCGTCGCTGGTGTCCTACGCGCTGTTCAGCATCTTGCCAACCTTGATAGAAATCTCGCTGGTGCTCGGTTATCTGGTGCTGCATTACGATATCTGGTTCGCCGGGATTACGGTGGTGGCGCTGGTCAGCTACATCACGTTTACGGTGACCGTCACCGAGTGGCGCACTCATTTCAGGCGCACCATGAACACACTTGATTCCAGCGCTAATACCAAGGCTATCGATTCGCTGATCAACTACGAGACCGTCAAGTATTTTGGTAATGAAGAATACGAAGCGCGACGCTACGATGACGGTCTGATGCGCTACGAAACTGCCGCGGTGAAATCGCAGAGCTCGCTATCCTTGCTGAACACCGGGCAATCGCTGATCATTGCGACAGCGGTGACGTTGATCTTGTGGCGCGCAACGCAAGGCGTGATCGACGGCAAGATGACCTTGGGCGATCTGGTGCTGGTCAATTCCTTCATGATCCAGTTGTACATACCGTTGAATTTTCTCGGTGTCATCTATCGCGAAATCAAGCAGAGCCTGGCCGACATGGAGCGGCTGTTCCATCTGCTGGATGAGAATCGCGAGATTGCCGACGCCGCAGAGGCCCGGCCGCTATTGACCGGCGGCGCCCAGGTGCGGTTTGCGCATGTGGATTTCAGTTACGAAAGCAAGCGCCAGATCTTGTTCGATGTCGATTTCACGATCGCTGCCGGCACCACCACCGCGGTGGTCGGCCATAGCGGTTCCGGCAAGTCGACCTTGTCGCGCCTGCTGTTCCGTTTTTACGATATCAACAGCGGCCGCATCACGATCGACGGCCAGGATCTGCGCGACATCACGCAAGCCTCGCTGCGCCAGGCCATCGGCATCGTGCCGCAGGATACGGTGCTGTTCAACGATAGCATCGAGTACAACATCGCCTACGGCAAGCCGGGCGCCAGCAAGGAAGAAATCATTGCGGTTGCCAAGGCTGCGCATATCCATGATTTCATCGAGTCGCTGCCGGATGGCTATAACTCGATGGTGGGTGAGCGCGGCTTGAAATTGTCGGGCGGTGAAAAGCAGCGGGTGGCGATCGCTCGCACTTTGCTGAAGAATCCCGCCGTGTTGATTTTCGATGAAGCCACTTCGGCGCTCGATTCGAAATCCGAGCAGGCGATTCAGGCGCAGCTGAAAGAAATCGCCAAGGACCGCACCACCCTGGTGATTGCCCATCGTTTGTCGACGATTGCCGACGCCGCGCAAATCCTGGTGCTGGATCACGGCCGCATTATCGAGCGCGGCACGCATGCCCAGTTGCTGGCGGCGGACGGCGCTTATGCGCAAATGTGGCTGCGCCAGCAAGCGCATCCTGAAGAGGCGGCAAGCCCGTCGCCAGGGGCCGAAGACGGCTACCCGGAAAACGTGGTGCGGATGGTGTAGAAGTACAACGCCGGCGCAGATTGTTGGCCCGATCTGCGCCAATTTTCTATGCCGCCGGCGCCGACTCGCGTTACGATAGCGGCATGGAAAGCAAATGGTTAGAAGACTTCATTTCGTTGGCGGAAACGCATAGTTTCAGCCGTTCTGCAGAATTGCGTCATGTCACGCAACCGGCCTTTTCGCGCCGCATCCAGTCGCTGGAGGCGTGGCTGGGAGCCGATCTGATTGATCGCACTTCCTATCCGACGCGCCTGACGGCGGCCGGCGAAGTCTTTTACGAGCAGGCGCTGGAGATGCTGGGCCAGATCAACAACGCCCGTGCGCTGATGCGCGGCAAGCGCCCGACCGCCCTGAGCACCGTCGATTTCGCCGTGCCGCATACCTTATCGCTGACCTATGTGCCGCGCTGGATCCGCTTGCTGGAGAATGGCTTCGGTCCGCTCAACACACGCTTGCTGGCGCTGAATGTGCACGATGCCGTGATGGCCATGGTCGACGGCGGCTGCGATCTGCTGCTGTGCTATCACCATCCGCGCCAGCCGGTACAGCTCGATACCGGCCGCTACGATCTGATCACCTTAGGCAGTGAAGTATTGCGCGCCTATGCCCATTGCAATAAGGCCGGTGTGCCCGATTTTGCCTTTCCCGGCAGCGCGGCTGCGCCTCTGCCATTCTTGTCCTATACCAGCAACGCCTATCTCGGGCGCATGGTTGAATTGATCCTGGCCGACGCCAAGAAGCCGCTCTACCTTGAAAAACGCTATGAAACAGACATGGCGGAAGGCTTGAAAATGATGGCGCTGGAGGGGCATGGCGTAGCGTTTTTGCCGGAGTCTGCGGTGACCCGGGAAGTCAAGCTGAAGCAACTGGCCAGCGTCGACCACGATGCGCCGGAATGGGAAGCCACCATGGAAATCCGCCTGTATCGCGAACGCCCCACCGTGCAAAGGCCGGGCAAGCCGGTGGTGGCAAGGTTATGGGCCTATCTGCTGCAACAGCAGGAAGACGCGGCCAAAGAAGCGGCCAAAAACGCAAAACGTAAAACCCCGCAAGCTCTCGCTTAAGTTCTGAGCCGGCCAGCGATCCGACATTGTCGGACGCTTGGGGAGAAGTCGCGTTTGCTGCGCGCATTTGTTGCGCGCATCTGTCACGCTTAAATTGCATATTTAATATGAATGCAAAAAACGCATAGTTACATGCGCACAAAGCATTGGCTTTGCCCTACGCCGGTGTCCTACGATTCGCCACTAGATCGATTTCGCCCCGCCGTAGTTTTTCTATTGTTTACCCCAATGTTGTTCTTATCAGGGGGGCCGGTCTGCAACTTCCAGGAGCGCGCAAAAATATGACTATCAAGCACGAAGTTCCATCCTATCTCACGCAGCATGGCATCGGCCCATGGGGCGACTATCTCGAACAAATCGATCGCGTAACACCCTATCTTGGCAATTTGGCCCGTTGGGTTGAAACCATGAAACGTCCGAAGCGGATGCTGATCGTTGACGTCCCTATCGAACGTGACGACGGCACCATTGCCCACTTCGAAGGTTACCGCGTCCAGCACAACACGTCGCGCGGTCCAGGCAAGGGCGGTGTGCGTTTCCACCAGGACGTGACCCTGTCCGAGGTGATGGCCTTGTCGGCCTGGATGACGGTCAAGAACGCGGCGGTCAACGTACCGTACGGCGGCGCCAAGGGCGGCATCCGGGTCGATCCGAAGACCTTGTCGCAAGGTGAATTGCAACGCATGACGCGACGCTACACCAGCGAAATCAATATCATCATCGGACCGAACAAAGACATTCCTGCGCCGGACGTCAACACCAACGAACAGATCATGGCCTGGATGATGGATACCTATTCCATGAACCAGGGCAGCACTGCATCGGGCGTGGTGACCGGCAAGCCGATTTCACTGGGCGGCAGCCTGGGGCGGCGCGAGGCAACCGGCCGCGGCGTGTTCGTGGTGGGTTGCGAAGCCGCAGTCAAACGCGGTTTGAACATCCATGGCGCCAAGGTTGCAGTGCAGGGTTTCGGTAATGTCGGCGGCATTGCTGCACGCTTGTTCTCGGAAGCCGGCGCCAAGGTGGTGGCGGTGCAGGATCATATTTCTACCGTGGTACGTTCCAGCGGCCTCGATGTGGCGGCGTTGCAAGCCCACGTCAATGAAACCGGCAGCGTCGCCGGTTTCAAAGGCGGCGAAGAAATCAGCGACCGTGCGCAGTTTTGGGCTGTCGATTGCGATATTTTGGTGCCTGCCGCATTGGAGCAGCAAATCACCGTGGAGAATGCGCCGAGCATCCGCGCCAAGATCATTCTCGAAGGCGCGAACGGCCCGACCAGCCCTGCAGCAGATGACATCCTGCACGAGAAGGGTGTGCTGGTAGTGCCTGACGTGATCGCCAATGCCGGCGGTGTAACCGTGAGTTATTTCGAATGGGTGCAGGATTTCTCCAGTTTCTTCTGGACTGAAGACGAAATCAATCTGCGTCTTACCCGCATCATGCGTGAAGCGTTTGCCGCGGTCTGGCAACTGGCTGAAGAAAAGAAAGTATCGCTGCGCACCGCTGCATTTATTGTCGCTTGTACCCGCGTGTTGCAAGCGCGCGAGATGCGAGGTTTGTATCCTTGATTGATGTTGCGTTATAGTCGAAACGTTTTACACAAGCTCAACCGGCATGCCGCTTGAGCTTGTGTCGTCTGGCCCCGGTTGTATCGGGGATTTGTCTTCATAAGAGGAATGCGACAGTAGTCGCGCAGGCAGAAAAACAGCTGGCTTGAATATTGCATTAAGCATATTCATTGCATAAAAAATATATCGACAGCGCAAATCAACAGGAGAGTGAAGTGGCAACTAAGGAAGGTAAAGGCGGCCAGGGTCGCAATAATGCGGCCGCGCGGCGTAATTCAGGCTTGGCTGTGGCGTTAGCATTGATGCTGAGTGCCGCAGCGGCAACTGCCCATGCAGAAGACGCACTGGCAAAAATACGCAATAGCAAGACCATCACGATTGGTTATCGCGAAGCGTCATTTCCATTCTCTTTTTTGGATCAGGATAAAAAACCGGTTGGCTATGCAGTCGATCTGTGTCTCAAGATAGCCGATGCGGTGAAGCAGCAATTGAAACTGCAGCAATTGAATATCGCCTATGTTCCAGTGAGCTCTTCCAATCGCATCGATATGATTGCAAGCGGGAAGGTCGATCTGGAATGTGGTTCAACCACCAATAATGCGGAGCGGCGCAAGAAGGTCAGTTTTACCATTGCGCATTTCATGGCGTCGTCGCGCATGTTGGTCCGGGTCGCAGACAACATAAAAAACTGGCCGGATCTGCGCGACAAAAAAGTGGTGACCACCAAAGGCACGACCAGCGTGAAATCGCTGATAGACCGCGGTCAGGTCCGCTCGCTGAATATGACCGTGCTGGAAGGACGCGATCACAACGAATCATTCAAGATGGTGGAGGACAAGGCTGCCGATGCCTTTGTGATGGACGATGTGCTGCTCTATGGATTGAAGGCTACCGCCAAGGATCCGGCGGCGTATGCCGTGGTTGGTGAACCGTTGACCACTGAACCGTACGCCATCATGCTGCCTAAGGATGATGCGGCATACAAGGCAGTGGTTGACCGTGAAATGGGGCGCATTATTCACGACGGCGAAATCTATAAGTTGTACACCAAGTGGTTCCTGAGTCCGATTCCGGCAAAAAATAATCTTACGTTGAACATGCCGATGGGCTATCTTTTCAGGGAGTCATTGCGCTTTCCGTCGGATCAGGTTGGCAACTAAAAGTAAAGAAATTGGCTGTAATTATCGATTTATACAAAGGTGGCGACCGGTATTTTTGGAGAAGAGGTGAGAATAATAAATAAGCATGAGTTTAAGTCTGCTGCTGAGGCAGTGAGTTTGTTAAACTATACAGATAATTTTTTTACAGGAGTTGCTATGATGTCATCAAAATTAGTTGCGGCTTTGCTTGGCTTGGGAGTGCTGGTTGGCTCCGTGCAAGCACAAGAACTGACTGGAACACTCAAAAAAATCAAAGATACTGGCACCATTACCCTGGGTGTACGCGATTCTTCCATCCCATTTTCTTACCTTGATGACAAACAATCCTATCAAGGTTATTCCATCGATTTGTGCCTGAAAGCTGCGACCGCCATTCAGAAGCAACTCGGCATGACCGCTTTGAACGTCAAGATGGTGCCGGTGACTTCGGCTACCCGTATTCCGCTGATCTCCAATGGCACGATCGACCTGTCCTGCGATTCCGCCACCAACAATGCAGAGCGCCAAAAGGTTGTTTCCTTTGCGCCGACCATGTACGTGACAGCGAACCGTTTGCTGGCTAAAAAATCGTCCAACATCAAGACGCTGGATGATCTGAAGGGCAAGACCGTTGTCTCGACTTCCGGTACTTCGAACCTGAAGCAGATCACCATCCTCAACGGCGAGCGCAATCTGGGCATGAATATCCTGGCTGCCAAGGACCATGCCGAAGCTTTCCTGATGGTCGAAACCGGCCGCGCCGTAGCGTTTGCGATGGATGACATCCTGCTGGCATCGCTGGCTGCAAGCTCAAGAGCGCCGAACGATTACGTGATCACGTCGGAAGCGCTGTCGGTTGAGCCGTACGGCATCATTGAACGTAAAGACGATCCAGCTTTCAAGAAGGCGGTCGACACGGCATTGGGCAATGTGTACAAATCGGGCCAGATCAATGATATCTATGCAAAATGGTTCTTGAAGCCAATTCCGCCAAAGGGTATCAACCTGAACGTGCCTGTCAGCCCGCAACTGAAGGCTGCATTTGCCAATCCGACCGATTCGGGCGATCCGGCTGCTTACGCTGCCGTGCCTGAAGCACAAAAACAATCTTTGAAGAAAAAATAAGATTGGCAACGTAAAGACAGGAATGGGGGGCGCAAGCCTCCCGTTTTGTATCTGGAATTGAATTGCTGCGGCGCACAATTCGTGCGCTGGATACAGGCAGCAGCAATGGGGCAGAGAGTAATAGAGGGGACTTAATATGCATTACAACTGGAACTGGGGCATCTTCTGGCAAGAGTCTCCCGACGGTGTCAGCACTTATTTGGACACCTTGCTGACCGGTCTGAAGTGGACGCTTGCGCTGTCCGCAGGGGCCTGGATCATGGCGCTGATCATTGGCACGGTGATCGGTACGATTCGCACCATGCCGAACAAATGGGCGGTCCGCCTGGCCAATGGTTACGTTGAATTATTTCGTAATATCCCGCTGATCGTGCAGATGTTTCTCTGGTATTTCGTGATGCCGGAAATCGTCCCTGTCAGCATTGGCGGCTGGCTCAAGAGCCTGCCGAACGCATCATTTATCACCGCCTTCCTGGCGCTGGGTTTTTTTACGTCGTCGCGGATCGCTGTACAAGTCTCCGCTGGCATTAATGCACTCCCTCGTGGCCAAAAGCTGGCGGGTACTGCACTTGGTCTGACGTTGCCACAAACATATCGCTACGTATTGTTGCCGATGTCGTTCCGGATCATCGTCCCTGCGCTGACCAACGAATTTGCAGCAATCATCAAGAACAGCTCGGTCGCACTGACGATTGGCCTGGTGGAACTGACCGCCGCAACCTACTCGATGCGTGAATTCACCTTCCAGACTTTCGAAGCCTTGACTGGCGCCACGGTAATCTACGTGATCATTTCGGGAATTGCCTTGTTGCTGGCGCGCTGGCTTGAAAAAGTGATCGCGATTCCAGGATTTATTGCCGCCGGCAGTGCCAACGCGGGAGGGCATTAATCATGTTTTCGAATTTCGATTTTGACGTCATCCACCGTTCCTGGTTCTACCTGTTCACAACAGGCATGAAGTTCACGCTGACGCTGACCGTGGTGGCAATGATCGGCGGCATTCTGTTCGGCACTTTGCTGGCGATGATGCGTCTGTCGCACAGCAAGGCGATTTCCCTCGTCGCCACCAGCTATGTCAACCTGATACGCTCGGTGCCGCTGGTGCTGGTGATTTTCTGGTTCTACTTCCTGGTGCCGTATATCGGCGCCTGGGTTATCGGAGCGTCGCAGCCGATTCAGGTCGGCGCTTTCTCATCGGCGTTGGTCACCTTCATTATGTTTGAAGCCGCTTATTATTGCGAAATCATGCGTTCCGGGATCCAGTCGATTCCGCGCGGCCAGGTTTCTGCCGGCTATGCGCTGGGCATGAATTACTGGCAAATGATGGGCAATGTGGTGCTGCCGCAAGCGTTCCGCAACATGATTCCGATTCTGCTGACGCAAACCATCGTGCTGTTCCAGGACGTCTCGCTGGTCTATGTGTTGGGATCGGTACCCGACTTCGTCACCGTCGCATCGAAGATCGCGCAACGTGACGGCCGTCTGGTGGAAATGTATATGTTTGTCGCCGTGGTGTACTTCGTGATGAGCTTCGGTTTGTCGTCGCTGGTCAAGAAGCTGCAACTACGGGTTGCGATTATTCGATAACGGACCATGCCTTGTCCTCGGAGGACAAGGCATGGCCTGCAAAACAGAATTCAGGAATTAGGAGAAATACTCATGATTAAGCTTAATAACGTCAGCAAGTGGTACGGCCAATTTCAAGTCCTGACCGATTGCACTACGCAAGTGGCCAAGGGCGACGTGGTGGTGGTGTGCGGCCCGTCGGGTTCGGGTAAATCGACATTGATCAAGACCGTCAACGGCCTGGAGCCGTTCCAGAAGGGCGACATCACTGTCGACGGCATCTCGGTCGGCGATCCCAAGACCAATCTGTCGAAACTGCGCGCGCGCATCGGCATGGTGTTCCAGAACTTTGAACTGTTTCCGCATATGTCGATCCGCGAAAACCTGACCATCGGTCAAGTCAAGGTGCTGGGGCGCAGCCAGGATGAAGCAAACGAAAAAGGTTTGAAGTATCTGGACCGCGTCGGCCTGATTGCACAGAAAGACAAGTTCCCAGGCCAGTTGTCCGGCGGTCAGCAGCAACGCGTGGCGATTGCCCGCGCGCTCTCGATGGACCCGATTGCGATGCTGTTCGATGAGCCGACTTCGGCGCTCGATCCGGAAATGATCAATGAAGTGCTGGACGTGATGGTTGGCCTGGCGCAAGAAGGCATGACCATGATGGTGGTGACGCATGAAATGGGCTTCGCCAAGAAAGTTGCCAATCGCGTGGTATTCATGGACAAGGGCCTGGTCGTCGAGGATTGCAAGAAGGAAGAATTCTTCGGTGCACCGCGTTCCGACCGCGCCCGCGATTTCCTGGCGAAAATCATTCACTGATTGCTGCGCTTTTCGCAAGACAAGAAGCCGCTTTGGATCATATCCAGGCGGCTTTTTTATTGCTGGCTTGATCGCTGCGGCGGTGCCTGCCAGCCGGAAAACACCTACGCCAGCTAAAGTCTCGCTCACGGCTGCGGTAAAATGGTAAATCTCAGAACCCTGCCGCACCATGCTTGCCACCAAACCCTATCTGCGCAGCCTGAAATTCAATCCCGACCTGGCGATTGATCGAGCACCATACGACCGCGCGCCATTTCCCGAATAATCCGGCAGCCATGCTGGAACGATTTTTTGCACAAGAGAATGAACATGACCGACACCTTGACCATTACCCGCCCCGACGACTGGCACTTGCATCTGCGCGATGGCGTGGCGCTTGCCAGCGTCTTGCCGCACAGTGCGCGCCAGTTCGCCCGCGCCATCGTGATGCCGAACCTGAAGCCGCCGGTGACCACCGTTGCGCAGGCAGCGGCCTACCGCGATCGCATCCTGGCTGCGTTGCCGTCGGGGCTGGCGTTCGAACCGTTGATGACCTTGTATCTGACCAACAATACGCCGCCCGACGAAATCCGGCGCGCCAAGGATAGCGGTTTCGTCCACGCGGTAAAACTGTACCCGGCAGGAGCCACCACCAATTCCGACGCCGGCGTGACCGACCTCAGCAAGTGCTACAAGACGCTGGAAACCATGCAGCAGCTCGGCATGCCGTTCCTGGTGCATGGCGAAGTGACCGATCCGGCGATCGATATTTTCGATCGCGAAGCGGTCTTCATCGAGCGCGTGATGCAACCGCTGCGACGCGACATGCCGGAACTGAAAGTGGTGTTTGAACATATCACCACCAAAGAGGCGGCCCAGTATGTCGAGAGCGCCGAGGGACCGGTAGCCGCTACCGTCACCGCCCATCATTTGCTATATAACCGCAACGAAATCTTCAAGGGCGGAATCCGGCCGCATTACTACTGCCTGCCGGTATTGAAGCGGGAAGAGCACCGCCAGGCGCTGGTGCGCGCGGCGACTTCCGGCAGCACCCGATTCTTTCTCGGCACCGATTCGGCGCCGCATCCCAAGGGTTTGAAAGAGCACGCCTGCGGTTGCGCCGGCTGCTATACCGCGCTGCACGCGATGGAATTGTATGCGCAAGCCTTTGACCAGGCGGGAGCGCTGGATCGGCTGGAAGCATTCGCCAGCTTTAACGGTCCCGCCTTCTACAATCTGCCGCGCAATCAGGGCAGCATCACATTGAAACGGCAGTCGTGGATCTTGCCGGCTGAACTGCCGCTGGGAGACGCCACCCTGGTGCCGCTGAACGGCGGCGAGACGATAGATTGGCAGATGGCGTAAGGCTAAATAAGGCAATGTAAGCGCACCGTTATCTCCCTTTCGCATCGTCATGGTGCGATTTTTGCTTGTATGCTGGACAAGGATGGATAAATTATCTTTCCATCCTGTCTAACCGTAGCTCACTGAATCGTCTTCGGACACGGGTTTCAAGCATGCAAAGTCTACGTATCGTTGTTGTCAATCCGGTCGCCATCGATGGCGACGACGATCCTGCGTTCGAGGCCCAGGCCGCGCGCGGCAAGGCTTTGCGCATCGGTTTGCTGGAGGCCGGCTACAACATCATCGCTTCGCTACCGGCCGATTTATATCTGCCCGAGCGGATTGCGCAATTGCAACCCGACATGATCATCGTCGACGCCGAATCCGACGCCCGCGATGTACTGGAGCACGTGGTGGTGGCGACCCGCGATGCGCGCCGCCCCATCGTCCTGTTTACCGAAGACGCAAAAACCTCCAGCATGGAAGCCGCAATGGCGGCCGGCGTCTCCGCGTACATCGTGGCGGGGCTGCAGACGGCGCGTATCAAGCCGGTGCTGGAGGTAGCGCTGGCGCGCTTCCGGCAAGAGCAAAAGCTGTTGGCTGAGTTATCAGACACCAAGTTGAAGCTGGCTGAGCGCAAGCTGCTGGAACGGGCCAAGGGCTTGCTGATGGAGCACCACAAGCTGAGCGAGCAGGAGGCTTATCAAAAGCTGCGCCGGCTGGCGATGGACAAGAACCTGAAATTGTCCGAGGTAGCGCAGCGCATTATCGACGCCGCCGATTTACTGGGCTGAATCAGTCCCGCATAAGTTCTTAACGGAAATAAAAATGCCCGGTTGCTGCGTGCATGTTTGGTGCAATGCACAAGACAGGTGCGCTTTTTGAGCGAAAAACAAGCGCTATCTGATAAAAAATCCTGGCACGTGGTTTGCATAGTTAATTTCAAGCGCCAACGCTGGCGCCGCTGGAATCGACTAACGGCGGTCTTTTCCACATAAGACAAAGGTGTCTTTCCGCATGACTCGTTCATGGCGGGACGACGCCTTTTTTGTTGCCGAAACAATGTGGAGCCATGCGATGGAAACAAAAAATGCACTGCCGCTAGACGTGCCGAACGCGCTTGTCGACGGCAAGCGCCGCCAAATACTACAAACCGCGACTCTCGCGGCAGGAGCCAGCATGTTGGGACTATCAAGCACGGGTGTATGGGCCGCAGGCTCGGACAAGCCGGAAAAAACCGAGGTCAAGATCGGCTTCATTCCTTTGACGGATTGCGCATCGGTAGTGATGGCGTCGCTGCTCGGCTTCGATAAAAAATACGGCATTAAGATTATCCTCAGCAAGGAAGCTTCATGGGCCGGCGTGCGCGACAAACTGGCCAATGGCGAACTGGACGCCGCGCATGTCTTGTCGGGCTTGATCTACGGCGTGCAGATGGGCATCGGCGGCCAGAAAAAGGACATGGCCATCCTGATGGGACTCAACAATAACGGCCAGGCGATTACTCTCTCCAAGAAGCTGGCCGACAAGGGCGCGGTGGATGGGCCTTCATTAGCCAAACTGATGGCCAGCGACAAGCGTGAATACACTTTCGCCCAGACCTTCCCGACCGGTACCCACGCCATGTGGCTGTATTACTGGCTGGCCGCCAACGGCGTCAATCCGCTCAAGGACGCCAAGGTGATCACGGTGCCGCCGCCGCAGATGGTGGCCAATATGCGGGTCGGCAATATGGATGGCTTTTGCGTCGGCGAGCCGTGGGGCCATCGGGCGATTGTCGACGGTGTCGGCATTACCGCGATTACCACGCAGGAAATCTGGAAGGATCATCCGGAAAAAGTGCTCGGCACCACCGCCGAATTTGCCGCCAAGAATCCGAACACCTGCCGTGCGCTGATTGCTGCTGTGCTGGAGGCAGGAAAATGGATAGACGCCTCGCTCGCCAACAAGAACAAGATGGCCGAAGCGATCGCCGACAAATCCTATGTCAACACCAGCAAGGATGTGATCGACCAACGTATCATGGGGCGCTATCAGAACGGCCTGGGCAAGACCTGGGACGATCCGAATTACATGAAATTCTACAACGACGGCCTGGTGAATTTCCCCTATCTGTCCGACGGCATGTGGTTCATGACGCAGCACCGGCGCTGGGGTTTGCTGAAATCCGATCCTGACTATCTGGCGGTAGCCAAATCCGTCAGCCAGATCGATCTCTACAAAGATGCGGCGGCGATGACGAAGACTCCAGTGCCGAAAGACGTGCTGCGGACTTCGAAATTGATGGATGGCACCGTGTGGGACGGCAAGAATCCGCAAGCCTATGCGGCGTCTTTCAAGATCCACGCATAAATAAATCCAGGCCAGGCAAAACCTAGAACCGCGATTTATTCGGGAGTAAATATGAGCGCAATCATGGACATAGCGGCAAATGAAAATCGGCAAGCGGCAACGATGAATAGCGTGATGGCCGAAGCCGTTCCTGAAGCCGCTGTCGTCACACTCCGGCCATCGCCGAAAATGAGCAGCCGTCGCAGCAGCATGCCGTCCTGGCTGATGCAAATCATTGCGCCGCTGCTCGGCCTGGCGTTCCTGGTGCTGATCTGGCAGATCATCGCGATGAACAACAGCCAGTTCCCGACGCCGATGCTGACCTTGCAGGAAGCGCTCAAACTGTTTGCCGATCCGTTCTACCGGACCAGTCCTAACGACCAGGGCATAGGCTGGAACATCCTGGCTTCGCTGCAACGTGTCGCCGTCGGTTTCGGCCTGGCGGCGGTGATTGGGATTCCGTTGGGATTCATGATCGGCCGCGTCAAATTCCTGTCCAGCATGTTCGGCCCCATCATCAGTTTGCTGAAACCGGTATCGCCGCTGGCCTGGCTGCCGATCGGCTTGCTGGTGTTCAAGTCTGCCAATCCGGCAGCGATCTGGTCTATCTTCATCTGTTCGATCTGGCCCATGATCATCAACACCGCTGTCGGCGTGCAGCGAGTGCCGCAGGATTACATGAACGTGGCGCGCGTGCTGAATCTGTCGGAATGGAAAATCATCACCAAGATTCTGTTGCCGTCGGTATTGCCGTACATGCTGACTGGGGTGCGGCTGGCAATCGGCACTGCCTGGCTGGTGATTGTCGCCGCTGAAATGTTGACCGGCGGCGTCGGTATCGGCTTCTGGGTCTGGGATGAATGGAACAACCTCAACGTGCCGCACATCATCATCGCGATTGTGGTGATCGGCGTGGTCGGCCTGCTGCTGGAGCAATTGCTGGTGGCGCTGGCCAAGACATTTACCTACGAACAGGTTTCGAATTAAGTCAGTGCCGGAGCAAGTCATGACGGAGAAAAACATGGAACAACGCGACGCCAGATTCATCGATATCCATCAAGCCGAAATGGTGTTCAACACCAGCAAAGGCCAGTTTCATGCGCTGCGCGATATCAACCTGACCGTGCGCAAGGGCGAGTTCGTGACCTTGATCGGCCATTCCGGTTGCGGCAAATCGACCCTGTTGAATCTGATCGCCGGCCTGCTGCTGCCGAGCGACGGCGTGCTGATCTGCGCCAACCGCGAAATCGGCGGCCCGTCGCCTGAACGCGCGGTGGTGTTCCAAAACCATTCGCTGCTGCCTTGGCTGACCTGCCACGAAAATATCTATCTTGGTGTGGAGCGTGTGTTTGCGGCGACCGAAAACAAGAGCGCCTTGAAGGAGCGTACCAAGGCTGCTTTGGCGATGGTAGGGCTGACAGCGGCCGGACAAAAGCGTCCGCATGAAATTTCCGGCGGCATGAAACAACGGGTCGGCATTGCCCGCGCCTTGGCGATGGAACCTAAAGTATTGCTGATGGACGAACCGTTCGGCGCACTGGACGCCTTGACCCGCGCTCACTTGCAGGACGAGTTGCTGAAGATTGTCGCCAAGACTGCATCGACGGTGGTGATGGTGACGCACGATGTTGACGAAGCGGTGCTGTTGTCCGACCGCATCGTGATGATGACTAACGGTCCCGCCGCCACCATCGGCGACATCGTGCAGGTACGGCTGGCCCGGCCGCGCGAACGTGTGGCTCTGGCGCAGGACCCGTTGTATGCCGAGTACCGGACCTCGGTGCTGGAATTCCTGTATCGCAAACAAGCCCATCCGGTCGCGCAAGCGGCTTGATGGCAGGAGCATGAACATGAAACAAGTCGTGAAGCAAGCAGGCAAAGTGATGCTGGTAGGCGCCGGACCCGGTGATCCGGATTTGCTGACGTTGAAGGCCGTCAAGGCGATCGCTCAGGCCGATGTGTTGCTGGTGGACGATCTGGTCAATCCCGAGGTGCTGGCGCATGCGCGAGATAGCGCACGCGTGATCCATGTCGGCAAGCGCGGCGGCTGCCAATCGACTTCGCAAGAATTCATCGAACGCCTGATGGCGGTGGAGGCGCAGGCAGGTCATTGCGTAGTCCGTCTGAAAGGCGGCGATCCCTATCTGTTCGGCCGCGGCGGCGAAGAGCGCGCCCATTTGCGCCAGCAAGGAGTGACGGTCGAGGTGGTGCCGGGGATTACCAGCGGCATGGCAGCTGCGGCCAGCATCGGCATCGCGGCTACCCATCGCGACTATAGCCAGGGCGTGATTTTCGTCACCGGCCATGGCAAGAGCGAAAGCGCGCAGCCGAACTGGACGGCGTTGGCGGCAAGCGGCCTGACGCTGGTGGTGTACATGGGTGTTGCGCGTTGTGCACAGTTGCAGCAGAGTCTGCTGGCGGCGGGCATGGCCGGAACTATGCCGGTCGCGGTGATCCAGTCGGCGACCTTGAACACGCAAGCGCAACTGCTGACCAGCCTGGACCAGCTGCCGCAAGCTTTGCATGACAGCGGCCTTGGCAGCCCCAGCATTATCGTCATCGGCGAAGTGGTGCGTTGCGCCGACGCCTTCGCTGAGATCGGGCTGGACAATTTGCGGCGGGCATTGGGCTGAGTTGCCTGCGCGCGGGGTAAAATGCGCGGTAAATGTCTACTCCTGTCGCTCCCCATTTTCCCGATGCGTCCGCATCTTTGCCAGCAGCCATCGATTGGTCGCAACCCTGGCTCAAGCCTTTTCACGCTCTCGGCCAGCGATTGACTGCTGCCGGCGACTGGCGGCAAGCCTTGAATGCAGTCGCGCAAGAGCGCGCCATCCGCAACTATCTGGGTTTGCCGATCAGCTTTGTGGCGCAAGCCGAACTGCCGGCAGCGACTGCCTACGAAGCATTCATCGGCAGCAGCGGCAAGGTGCCGACCCGCGATAATCTCCACGATTTCCTGAATGCGCTGATCTGGTTGTCATTCCCCGCCATCAAGGCGCGCCTGAACGCACTGCAAGCCGCCGAACTGGCCAAGGCCGGCACGCTCTCCGGCAGCAGCAAACCGCGCGGCGCGGCGCGCGACGCCGCCACCATCTTTGATGAAAATGCGGCGCTGCTTTTGGTGCCGGACAATGCCGCCGGGCATGCGCTGATCGGCGCCTTGCGCCAGCACCAATGGCAGCAAGTGTTTATCGAACAAGGCCATATGTTTGCCCGCGATGCCGAAGTCTGGCTGTTCGGCCACGCCTTGCTGGAAAAACTGGTGCAGCCCTATAAGGCGATCACTGCACATACTTTGGTGATCAGCGTTCCAGAGTCTTATTTTGGATTGGCAGATGAAGCCAAGAGCGACTGGATCGACCGGCATGTGGCTAGCGATCTGGCGCAGCAAGACGCGTTGATCGGACGTCTGACGCCATTACCGGTGTTGGGGGTGCCAGGCTGGAGCGGTGATCAGGGCCAGGCTTTTTATGCGGACGCCGCAGTGTTTCGGCCAAAGCGCAGTAACTGATGCCAGCCTGATAAAATTCAATCACTTCCCACCATAAATGACTCTTCACATGCCATTCATAGACAAAGCCATCGCCGATTTCGACAACGCCTTGCGAGTGATCACTGGACAAGCCGCCGCATCCCGGCCGAATCCGGCGTTGCAGGCAGCCGACGGCGTGCTGGATGCCGCCGAGCAGCGCCACAGCGCTGGCCTGATGCGGGTCAATCACGTCGGCGAAGTCTGCGCGCAGGCGCTATATGACGCCCAAGGCCGCTTCGCCCAAGGCGAGGCGATCAAACAGCAATTTGCCGAAGCGGGCAGGGAAGAGGAAGATCATCTGGCCTGGACTGCGGAACGCTTGCGTGAGCTGGGTTCGCACGTCAGCCTCCTGAATCCGCTGTGGTACGCCGGCTCCTATGCGCTGGGAACGTTGGCGGCGCGCCTGGGCGATGTGCGCAGCCTGAGTTTTGTATCGGAAACCGAGCGCCAGGTCGAAGCGCATTTAAGCAGCCATCTGGAAAAATTGCCGTTGCAAGACGCCAAGTCGCGCGCCATCGTCGAGCAGATGCGCGACGATGAAGTCGCCCACGGCGAGGCGGCGCGGGCATTGGGGGCGGCTGAAATGCCGCGCCCGGTGCAAAGGGTGATGCAGGCGATGTCGAAAGTGATGACAACAGTCGCCTACCATATCTAAAGCTAAAGTTAGTCGGCGGCGGTTTCCGCCAGGTCGTCGACGATTTCGAAGGAATGGGTGATCTCGGCGGTTTTTTCCAGCATGATCGAGGCCGAGCAGTATTTTTCATGCGACAGCTTGATGGCGCGCTCCACCAGATTAGGCTTCAGATTGCGGCCGCGCACGGTGAAATGGAAGTGAATCTTGGTGAATACCTTTGGTTCTGTCTCCGCCCGTTCCGATTTCAGCGTGACGTCGCAGCCGCGGACATCCTGACGGCTTTTGCGCAAGATCAGCACCACGTCATACGCGGTGCAGCCGCCGGTGCCGGCCAGCACCACTTCCATCGGCCGCGGCGCCAGATTGCGGCCGCCGCCCTCCGGTGCGCCATCCATCGCCAATACATGGCCGGAGCCGGTTTCAGCTAAAAACGTCATGCCGGACAAGCCGGTCCAGCGAACTGTGCATTCCATATGATCCCGTGGGAAGTGATTGTGTCGCAATATTCTAACTGCTCTTGGCGGATGTGGTTTAGCCTGGATTTCGTTGGCTGAAGGAAAATTCAAGGCATATTTTTGGGTGAAAACCTCGGTTTCTTGCCTTGCGACGCACAATTCCGTTTGCTAAGATTAATTTGATTGCCGGATTGATTGTCGGCAATTAGCGTTATGTCTCCTCCACCCCTCCATTGGAGTGGATTTAAACCCGATGCCCAAGCGCAGTTCGGGTTTTCTTTTATCCGCATGACCGACGCGATTGCATTTACAGCGGCATTTACAACAATTCCTAGCGTAAATGGTAATTTTATTCAATCTGTTTGACGCCAAGTCATTGAAAAAGCTATAATTTACGGCTTTTCCGTTTGCTCAGGAAAAGATAACAAGGAAGAGTCTGTCGCTGATGCAGGACGAGGATCAGGTGTAACAGCCTGGTTTCCGATAGCGATGGAACCACCATTTGAGCGAATTAAACTAGTTAGGAAGTCAACATGAAAACTTTTTCCGCTAAGGGCCATGAAGTCCAGCGTGATTGGTTCGTGATTGACGCGACGGACAAAGTCCTCGGACGTGTTGCCAGCGAAGTGGCACTCCGACTGCGCGGCAAACACAAACCGGAATTTACTCCTCACGTTGATACCGGCGATTTCATCGTCGTCATCAATGCAGGCAAACTGCGCGTCACTGGCGCCAAGGCAACCGACAAGACGTACTTCCGTCACTCCGGTTATCCAGGCGGCATCTACGAAACAAATTTCCTGAAAATGCAACAGCGTTTTCCAGGTCGTGCGCTGGAAAAAGCGGTCAAGGGCATGCTGCCTAAGGGTCCGCTTGGCTACGCCATGATCAAGAAGCTCAAAGTGTATGCAGATGGCAGCCATCCGCACACTGCGCAGCAACCTAAAGCACTCGAAATCTAAGGAACAGACATGATCGGTAACTACAATTACGGAACCGGCCGTCGCAAGAGTGCAGTGGCTCGCGTCTTCATCAAGTCCGGCTCCGGCCAAATCGTCGTCAACGGCAAGCCAGCGAATGAATACTTTTCGCGCGAAACCGGTCTGATGGTGATTCGTCAACCACTGGAACTGACTAACCATGTCGAAACTTTCGACATCAAGGTCAATGTCAGCGGCGGCGGCGAGTCCGGCCAGGCTGGTGCAGTTCGCCACGGCATCACTCGTGCTCTGATCGACTACGATGCAACGTTGAAATCGGAACTGTCGAAAGCCGGCTTCGTTACACGTGATGCACGTGAAGTTGAACGTAAGAAGGTCGGTTTGCGCAAGGCACGTCGCGCAAAACAATTCTCCAAGCGCTAATCTACGCTTTCAGAATATCGAAAAGCCGCCAGGTTCGCGCCTGGCGGCTTTTTGTCATTTGTTGCGTCTCCTTGGTTGCGTCTCTTTATGAAAACGTAACATTGGCAAAGCGCTACGGCGCTTGTGATTGCAAGCCGTTTCCGATTTGAATGTTAAGCAGCCTTAACGATTCATTGGCTGATAAAATAGCCCGCTCTTGGCGGCAATTTACCCAAAAATATCGGGTACCAACATCGTACAATTTTCATCTCAGGTTCGAAAAACCGGATTGAAAACATGTGCGGCTCCATGCAAGGAAAAAAAGATGATCAAAGTCGGGATTGTGGGTGGTACGGGTTATACCGGAGTCGAGTTGCTGCGTTTGCTGGCAACCCATCCGCATGCGCAATTGCAGGCGGTGACTTCGCGCAAGGAAGACGGCATGCCGATTGCCGACATGTATCCGTCTTTGCGCGGCCGTGTAGAGCTGGCATTTTCGGTGCCTGAGAAAGCGCGCCTGACCGAGTGCGACGTAGTGTTCTTTGCCACCCCGCACGGCGTCGCCATGGCGCAAGCCCCGGAGCTGCTGGAAGCCGGCGTCAAGCTGATCGATCTGGCCGCCGACTTTCGCCTGCAGGACACGACAGCATTCGAGAAGTGGTACAAGATGCAGCACAGCTGCCCTGAACTGTTGAAGGAAGCCGTGTATGGCTTACCCGAGCTGAATCGCGCTGCCATCAAGAAAGCGCGCATCATCGGCAATCCAGGTTGTTATCCAACCACCATGCAACTCGGGCTGGCACCCTTGCTGAAGGCCGACGTAGTAGATGCTTCGCACCTCATCGCCGATTGCAAATCAGGCGTATCAGGCGGCGGCCGCAAGACGGAAATCGGCATGCTGTTTTCGGAAGCCAGCGACAATTTCAAGGCCTACGGCGTGTCCGGCCACCGGCATTCGCCTGAAACGGTAGAGCAGCTCAGCAAATTGACCGACAAAAAAGTCGGCTTGCTGTTTACGCCACATCTGGTGCCGATGATTCGCGGCATGCATTCGACCATTTACGCGCGTCTGACCAAAGATATCGACAACGCGGCGCTGCAGGCGCTGTTTGAAGATGCTTACAAGAATGAGCCGTTTGTCGACGTCATGCCGTTTGGCTCGCATCCGGAAACCCGCTCCACCCGCGGTTCGAATATGTTGCGGATCGCTTTGCACCGTCCTGACAACGGCGATACGTTGGTGGTGCTGGTGGTGCAAGACAATCTGGTCAAAGGATCGGCTGGTCAGGCAGTGCAATGTATGAACCTGATGTTCGGCCTGGAAGAGACCACCGGTTTGCTGCACGTGCCGGTAATGCCATGATGCGGTTGGCCGCTGTGTCGTATGCAGATGTTATTGAGCGACGGAGCCGGCCGCGATGAAGTATAAGTTGTGGGTCCGGCGCATGTCGATCTCGGCGCCGAAAATGACGGTGAAAAGCCATTTCCCATGGCCGTTGAAAGCGCTTTTGCTGGTGCTGGTTCTGGGATTTGGCGGCGCCGTCGCGATGTGGATATATGATCTGGGGCGTGATTTCACCGGTCGTAGTCCTGCAGTGAGCAAACAGCAGTTGGCAGATCTGAATGAGAAAGTGAGCACTTTGACGGCCGAGCGCGATCGATTTTCGAGCACCGTCAATGCCGCCGAAAGCCGGCTCAATATCGAGAAGGCGGCGCAGGAGCAGCTGGGTCAGCAGATCAAGGCCCTGGGAGCCGAAAATGCCAAGCTGAAAGAGGATCTGGCTTTTTTTGAAGGCTTGCTGCCGAATGCGACAGGCAAGCAAGGTATTACGATTCAGCGTCTGAGCGCCGAACTGCTGACGCCGACGCAATTGCGCTATCGGATGCTGATCATGCAAGGCGGCAAGAGCGGCAATTTTGTTGGGAGCGTGCAACTGCTGGTGAGTGCCACTGTCGCTGGAAAAAGCGTTGTGCTGACTTTCCCCAATGCCAACGCCACGGCCGCAGAGAAGGCCGCTTCCCAGTTGGATTTCAAGTATTACCAGCGGGTCGAGGCTGAACTGACTTTGCCGGAAGGCGCCGTGGTCAAGGCGATTCAAGCCAAGGTCATGGAAAAAGGCCAGATGCGTGCGCAGCAAACCTCTAATTTGTAAAAAAGGAAACATCATGTTCAATCGCAAAGCAAAGAGCACTATCGATAGCTTGATTGGTTCGTCGACCAGTATCGAGGGCGATGTCCATTTCAAGGGCGGTCTCCGCATCGACGGTAATGTGAAAGGCAATGTGCTGGCTGAGGCTGGTCAAACCAGCGTCCTGGTGATTTCCGAGAGCGCCAAGGTGGAAGGCGACGTGCGGGTTGCCCATTTGGTGGTCAACGGCGAAATCCGCGGCAATGTTTATTCTGCCGAGCTGCTTGAATTGCAGCCGAAAGCCCGCATAACCGGTGATGTAAATTACAAGGCGCTGGAAATGCATAGCGGCGCTTTGGTAAGCGGCAAGCTGACCCATGAACAGAACGCGGCTGAGCCGGTGCTGAAGCTTGCCATGTCGCAATCTGCCTGAAACCACGGTTTTAGGCTTTGCCTGCATGAATTCAGGCGAGCGCCTATAATGCAGTATTGTATGTACCCCGCAGGAGCCAAAAAATGAATGCTGTCGCTGAAATCCAAGATGCAGTCGCATCTCCGATCGTATTTACCGATAGCGCCGCCGCCAAGGTTGCGCAGCTGATCGAAGAAGAAGGCAATCCAGACCTCAAATTGCGCGTTTTCGTGCAGGGCGGCGGTTGCTCCGGTTTCCAGTACGGATTTACCTTTGATGAAATCATCAATGAAGATGACACCACCATGAGCAAGAATGGTGTGCAGCTATTGATCGACTCGATGAGCTATCAATATCTGGTCGGCGCTGAAATCGACTACAAGGATGATTTGGAAGGCGCGCAATTCGTGATCAAGAATCCGAATGCGACGACTACTTGCGGCTGTGGTTCTTCTTTCTCGGCCTGATTAAGCTTAATAACTGATAGACGGCTCTTTAAAAAAAGGACGCCGGGGAGAAATCCCCGGGCGTCCTTTTTTATTTCGGGACGGGTCAAGGAAGGGGCAGGTTCGCTGACTCCGATTCCGCCAGCGTTTAGCTAAGCGGGCTAAGCAGGATACAGCGCTCCCAGAATCCGTGCGTCGCGCGCGCCCGTTACCAGCGGCAAGTTACCCGGCAAACGCTGGTCGAAACGCAGCGCCAGCCAGGCGAAAGCCACCGCCTCGACATGGTTGGGAGCAATGCCGAGCGCCTCGGTGGATTGCACCGCTGCCGCCAGATGGCGTTGCTGCAGCGCTTGCGCCAGTTGCTGCATCAGATACGGGTTATAGGCGCCGCCGCCGCAGACGTACACGGTTTGCGCCGTCGGCGCATGCAGTGCGATCGCGTCCGCAATGGTGGTGGCAGTCAATACGGCCAGCGTTGCCTGCACGTCGGTAGGGTTGAGTGCTGGCAAGCCGCTCAGATGCTTTGCCAGCCAGGCCTCGTGAAACAGGTCGCGTCCGGTGCTTTTGGGCGGCGCGGCGGCAAAGTATTCTTCCCGGCGCATGGCGTCGAGTAAGGCTGGCGCAGGTTGGCCGCTGGCCGCCCACAAGCCGTTCTCATCGTAATTCTTGCCATGATGACGCTTGATCCACAGATCCATCAGGACATTGCCAGGCCCGGTATCGAAACCGATAACGTCGCGGCTTTGCGCTGGCGTTGCGCGGCCATGCAACACGCTGATGTTGGCGATGCCGCCGATATTCACCACCACCCGGGTTTGGATAGGGGCGGCAAATACCGCCTGATGAAACGCCGGCACCAGCGGCGCGCCCTGGCCGCCGGCGGCAATGTCGCGGCTGCGAAAATCGGCGATCACATCGATCCCGGTCAGCTCGGCCAGCAGTGCCGGGTTGTTGGTTTGGCGCGTAAAGCCGAGCTCGGGACGATGGCGGATGGTTTGACCGTGAACGCCGATGGCGCGGATCTGGTCCGGCCGCAAGCCGGCGTCCGCGAGCAAGCGTTCAACGCAAGCAGCATAGTGTGAACCCAAGGTATTGGCGACCAGCGCTTCGCGTTCGATTTCATTCTGGCCGGCGGTTTGCAGCGCCATCAGTTCGGCTCGCAGCGCGCTTGAAAAGGGCACGTATGCCGATGCCAGAGTCGCTACCGGATGCTGCGCCGGAGCGCTGGGAAATGCAGCGATGACGCCATCGACGCCGTCCAGGCTGGTGCCGGACATCAAGCCGATGAACAAACCGCTGTGGATAGTTGGAGTGGGCATAATAAAACCGTTGTGAGATCAGCTGATTTTACTAGCGACCTGACAACGGTTCTATGTTTATTCCAGATTCAGCAGGGCCGAGGCATGCTGCAAATTTATTTTGAAGCTAGTTTGGCAGCCGGTGCGGCAATTGCTTCACTACCGCTCAACAAGGCAAAGCGGTGCGTGATATCGGCAGCAACTGCGTTGAAGCGCTGCAATTCGGCGCCGGCCAGCGGGGTTGCGGTAGGCACCACTACCGACATCGGGTCGCGCGGTTCGTTGGCAACCCGGAACTCATAATGCAGATGCGGGCCGGTAGCCCAGCCGGTCATGCCGACATAGCCGATGACGTCGCCCTGGCTCACCTTGCCGCCCTTGCGCGAGGTCGGCGCAAAGCGGCTCATGTGTGCATATACAGTTGAATATTTACTATCGTGCTTGATGATGACCACGTTGCCGTAGCCGCTTTCAACGCCGGCAAAGTCGATCACGCCGTCAGCGGTGGCATGGATAGGCGTACCCGTGGTGGCGGCAAAGTCGACTCCGGTGTGTTTTTTCCATTTGCCCAAGATAGGATGCACCCGCATCGAGAAGCCGGAAGAAATGCGGGTAAAGGTCAGGGGCGATTTCAAAAATGCTTTTTTCAGCGATTTGCCGTCGAAACCGTAGTAGCCGCCCTGGCCGTTGCTGCCCGGGTCGTCAAACCAGACGGCCTGGAATGGTTTGCCGCCATTCATGAACTCGCCGGCCAGGATACGTCCGGCGCGGATGAACTGGCCGTTTTGCCAAAATGTTTCATAGGCGATATTAAAGTGATCGCCGCGCTTCAGGTCGGAGGCAAAATTGATGTTGGTGCCGAACATGGCGACGATTTGCGACGCCACGCTATCCGGTATATCTGCGGCATCGGTGGCGGCGAATAGCGAGGAGCGAATCACGCCGGTATGCATTTCGATGCGTCGTTCGATCGTGGCGGTTTCTTCGGCAACAGTAAATTTATCGCCGTCGCGGCGAATCAGCAGATTTCTGGGGGTGTTGTCACGGCCGTCGACAATCGTCGCGCGCAACATCTGCAGTACGCCGTCATTGCTGGTTTGCGCTTGTACCACGGTGCCGGTCTTGAGGCGTAGCACGGCGCGTGCGCTGCTGTCCGATTTAATGAAATTGCTGGCCTCGTCGTCGTCCACGCCAAGCCGCGTCAGCAAGGTCGCCAGGGTATCGCCGGCGCGCATCTTGTCTTCGGCAATATACAGCTGTTGCTGAGCTTCAAGTTTTGCGATTTGCTCGCCGAGGCTGGGCAATTCGAGTTGCTTAGCCACCGCTTTTACCGAGATTTCGTCAGAACCCATTGGCATCGGAGCAACCCCGGCTGCGCCAAATGCAATCAGGGTCAGCAATACGGCGGAAGCGGAGACAATACGGGTTTTAGGCGTGGAATCGGCAAACGAGGCATAGACCCGCGCGGGTATCTGCGCGAAAAACGGCTTGATACTGGAGCGCAAGTTGATGATTTTATCTTTGAGAGACATGCAATACGTTAAAATTTGCCGTTTGCTACCGATTCTTGTGCTGTTGTTTGATTGAACGACTTGCGGCGGGATTAAAAGGGATCACGGATTATACCTTAGACGCTAACGGGATAAATCCGATTAATGTAACAGACGATTTCTGTAACCCTTTGTTTTCGCAGTGATATGCGCGGAAGCGCACCTCTTTTAGATTTTATTTTCGCTGGATTTTTATGGCTCACGATTCTCAAAACGCATCACCGAAGGCCGCCGTTACTACTTCTGCTTCTGCTGCCGAAAACACTCCTTTGATTCTGTCGGACCGGGCCCAAGAGGCGCTGGAGATCACTAAGCGCGGTGTCGACGAACTGCTGATCGAGAGCGAATTTGCGCGCAAGCTGCAGCGTTCCGAACAAAGCGGTAAACCTTTGCGCATCAAGTTGGGCCTGGACCCGACCGCGCCCGATTTGCATCTCGGCCATACGGTAGTGCTGAACAAGATGCGGCAACTGCAGGATCTGGGACACAACGTTATTTTTTTGATCGGCGACTTTACCTCGATGATCGGCGATCCGTCCGGACGCAATGTGACGCGGCCGCCGCTGACCCGCGAACAAATCGAAGAAAACGCCAAGACCTATTTCGCCCAGGCCAGCCTGGTGCTGGACCCGGCCCGTACCGAAATCCGCTACAACTCGGAGTGGTCCGATAAGCTCGGCGCGCGCGGCATGATCCAGTTGTCGGCCAAATATACGGTGGCGCGGATTCTGGAGCGCGAAGATTTCACCAAGCGCTTCAAGGCCGGCACCCCGATTTCGGTGCACGAACTGTTGTACCCGCTGATGCAGGGCTACGATTCGGTAGCGCTGCAATCCGATCTGGAACTGGGCGGCACCGATCAGAAATTCAATCTGCTGGTCGGCCGCGAATTGCAGAAGGATTACGGCCAGGAGCAGCAATGCATCCTGACCATGCCTTTGCTGGAGGGGCTGGACGGCGTTGAGAAGATGTCGAAATCCAAGGGCAACTACATCGGCATCACGGAACCGGCCAACACCATGTTTGCCAAAGTGATGAGCATTTCCGACGTCATGATGTGGCGTTATTACGAGTTGTTGTCGTTCAAGTCGCTGGCGCAGATCGCCGCTTACAAGGAGCAAGTCGATGGCGGCCAGAATCCGCGCGACATCAAGGTCGCACTGGCGCAGGAAATCGTGGCGCGCTTCCACAGCCGGCAAGCGGCGGAAGACGCCTTGAGCGATTTTAACAATCGCGCCAAGGGCGGCATCCCGGACGATATTCCTGAACTGAGCTTGAGCGGCGCACCGCTGGGCATTGGCCAGTTGCTCAAGCAGGCTAATCTCTGCCCATCCACCTCGGAAGCGTTGCGCATGGTGGAGCAGGGCGGGGTGCGGATTGACGGCGCCGTGGTGAGCGACAAAGGCTTGAAGATCGATGCAGCCACCTTTGTAATACAGGTCGGCAAGCGCAAGTTTGCCCGGGTGACGCTGAGCGCATGATCGGCCTGTTGCAGCGAGTCAGCCAGGCCAGTGTGGTGGTGGATGGCGTCACCGTCGGCGCCATCGATGGCGGCTTGATGGTATTGTTGTGCGCCGAACGCGGAGACCGCGAAAAAGAAGCGGATGCGTTGTTGAGCAAGTTGCTTGCATATCGCGTGTTCGCCGACGATGCTGGGAAGATGAACCTCAGCTTGAGCGACGTCGGCGGCGGCCTGCTGCTGGTGCCGCAGTTTACCCTGGCGGCGGATACGCAATCAGGGACCCGGCCGTCGTTCACACCGGCCGCGGCGCCGGAAGAGGGCCGCCGCTTGTTCGACTATTTCGCCGGGCAAGCCGCAAGCCGGCATGCGCAGGTAGCGACCGGCCGTTTTGGCGCCGACATGAAAGTGTCCCTGACCAATGACGGTCCGGTGACTTTCTGGTTACAGGTGAAACCGCCGCTCGCCAAAGCATAAATGGTTTTACCGTAGCCTGACTACTTTACCGACAGGAGCTAATCGTGCAACTCTGGAGCCATTCTTTTAACGACGGTGCATATATCCCAGGCGAATTCGCTTTCGCCGTGGTGCATCCCGAGACCCGCATCACCTTGTCTGCTAACCACAACCCGCATCTGGGCTGGGGCGAGCCGCCGGACGGCACGAAATCGCTGGTGCTGGTGTGCCACGATCCCGATGTGCCGTCGCGCGGCGACGACGTCAATCAGGAGGGCAAGACCGTGCCGGCCGATCTGCCGCGCGTCGATTTTTTTCATTGGGTGCTGGTCGACCTGCCGCCGCACGCCACGTCGATTGAAGCCGGGACCTTTAGCGACGGGATTACCTCACGCGGTAAGCCAGGTCCGGAAATTCATGACGGCCCTATCGCTGGCGCCCGTCATGGCTTGAACGACTACACCGGCTGGTTTGCCGACGATGCAGCGATGGCCGGCGATTATTTCGGCTACGACGGTCCCTGCCCGCCATGGAACGACGAGGTCGTGCACCGCTATTTTTTCACCTTGTACGCACTCGATATCGCGCGCTTGCCGGTCGACGGCAAATTTACCGGGCCGCAAGTGCTGGCGGCCATGCGTGGGCATATTCTGGCCGAGACATCGATTGTCAGTCTTTACACCTTGAATCCAGCCTTGTAAGCGCCGGCCTTGCAGAAAACACATGTCAACAACTGAAATCTTATTGATACGCCACGGCGAAACCGACTGGAATCTGCAGCGCCGTCTGCAAGGCCATCTGGACATCCCGCTCAATCCGGTGGGTTTGCGCCAGGCTCAAGCGCTGGCCCGCGGCCTGGATGGCGTTGCACTGGACGCCATTTTTTGCAGCGACCTGCAGCGTGCGCAACAAACCGCTGCGCCGTTGGCTGCCGCACGCGGTATTCGTTTGCAGCTCGCGGCCGGACTGCGTGAACGCTGCTACGGCGCGCTGGAAGGTTTGCGCTACCCGGAAGCGGCCGAGCGTTTTCCTGAAGCGTATGCAGCGCTGATGGGGCGTGACGTCGATGCCCGCTATCCGGCCGGCCAGCATGTGGCGGAAACCATGCGTGAATTCTATGAGCGGGTGGTGACGACCTTGTCGGCATTGCTGGCGCCCGGCAATTTGCGCCGGATTGCGGTGGTGACCCATGGCGGTGTACTCGACGGTATTTATCGAAGCGCGCATAAGTTGCCCCTGGAGCAGCCGCGCAGTTGCGATATTTTTAACGCCAGCATCAATCGCCTGAGCTGGAATCCCGAATGGCCGCAACCGTTGCGGGTGGATGGCTGGGCCGATGTGGCGCACCTGGACGCCTTGTCGCTCGACGAAATTGACCAATGAAACGAGACCGGTAAGCGATCATTGCCGAGTGCAAGCAAGCGGCGTTTTGGCGCTTATGTTGACGTTCGGCGGCAAGCCCCCCAAAATCGTTATAAATCTGTATAAGCTGCTGCAAAAACAGTTGCGATAAAAGCAGGGGGGCTGTGCTAATCTTGCTGATAAGAACTAAAACAACAGTGGGGCCGCCAGCATGAAATTTAATCTCTTTCCGTCCTGGGCTCAGCGTGCCGTTGACTCCGAGCAGCTGGTCGAATCGACCGGGGGGAATCAGGCTGCCCCCGCTGCGCCAGCGCTGAATGACGAACAGCTGGCGCTGGTTGGCGTGCTGCACCAACTGTTGCAAACCCTGCCTCAAGCCTATAGCGGCCGTGAAAGCGTCAAACGCCTGTGCCAAATGATTTTGCCCGCCAGTTCGCATATCCGATTGGTGTGGGTGGGATTTTGCCAGGACGACTCGGGAGCGGCCATCAAACCGGCGGCGATTGTCGGCAAGGCGCTGAATGAATCGAGCCATTGGCATCTGGCCAAGGATTGTTTTGATTACGTCGCACCGTTTGCCCAGATTGCCGATTGGGAGGCTGGCCATGACAGCGATTTCCATGCGCTGTTTGCGCCATGGCAAGCGCATCCGGAGCGCTGTTCCGTTAAGGCAGCGCTGGCCATACCGTTGCGCTCGGAAAAGGCCCGCATGCACGGCATGATGGTGTTTTATGCGGATAGCCAGGATTATTTTTCAGAAACCGGGTTTGCTTCGTTCCAGGCTTTCGGCCATGTTTGCGAAGTGATCTGGAAGCAATCCAATTTATCGCATCTGCTGACGCGGCAAGCGCAACTTGATTCGCTGACCGGCTTGCTGACACGACGCCGCATCGTACACGTCTACGAAGAGGCGGTGGCGGTCACCGCCACGGATGAGTCGCCGTTATCGATTCTGTATTGCCAGCTGGATGATTTTCACAAGATCAATGATCTGTATGGCTGGGCGGTAGCCGACAATATCCTGGCCGCATTCGCCAAGGATACCGGTGCGCAGTTGCGCAAGACCGATAGCGGCGGGCGCTGGAACGCCACCGAATTCCTGTATGTGTTGCCAGCCACCGATACGGTGGATGCCGATAACCTGGCCGAGACATTTCTCGGCCATTTCAAGCATCACCCGGTGAACATCGAAAACTGGTCGATCCGGCTTGCTTTATCGGTAGGGGTTGCCACTTACGGCGCCGACGGCCGCGGACTGGACGAACTGATTCATTACGCGACCCAGCATCTGCGCAGCTCCAGCACGGCGGCCGAAGACGAACTTTGATAGGGCTTACGCAAAACTGCCCCAGCGGCGTTATACCTCCTGGCCGTACGCTTGAACTGTCTGCGTCGGTATGCCTTGCCGGGACAATTTTGCGTAAGCCCTATTTGACTATGAAAACGCCGCTTGCTGCGGCAATCGCGATAAAATGACGCCTTTCCCCTTCTGATTTCATCCCGAGTTAGTGACGCCGCCGTGAATATTGGCCCTTATTTCCTTCGCAACAATGTTTTTGTGGCACCCATGGCAGGTGTTACTGACAGACCGTTCCGGCAGCTTTGCAAAGAGCTGGGCGCCGGCTATGCGGTATCGGAAATGGCCGCTTCGAATCCGCGTCTGTGGCAGACCGAGAAGACTTCGCGCCGCATCAATCACGATGGCGAGATGGAGCCGCGGGCGGTGCAGATCGCCGGCGCCGATCCGCTGATGCTGGCGGAATGTGCAAAATACAATGTCGATCACGGTGCGCAAATCATCGATATCAACATGGGGTGTCCGGTCAAGAAAGTGTGCAACAGCTGGTGTGGTTCCGCTCTGTTGCAAGATGAGCAACTGGTGGCGAAGATTCTGGAAGCGGTAGTGAGTGCGGTCGATGTGCCGGTCACGCTGAAATTTCGCACCGGCTGGGACCGATTCAATAAAAACGCCTTGAATATTGCCAGGCTGGCAGAAGCCAGCGGCATCGCCATGCTGACCTTGCATGGACGGACGCGGGCCGACGGCTATAACGGTGACGCCGAATATCAGACCATTGCCGCAGTCAAGGCGGCGGTCACCATCCCGGTAGTCGCCAACGGCGATATCACGACGCCGGAAAAAGCACGGCAAGTATTAGAGTTCACCAAAGCCGACGCCATCATGGTGGGGCGCGCGGCACAGGGCCGGCCATGGATTTTCCGAGAGATCGATCACTATTTGCGCACCGGCGAATATTTGCCGGCGCCGCTGGTGACGGAAGTGCAACAGCTGATGGATGAGCATTTGCGCGCGCACTATGGTTTTTATGGCGATTACCTGGGGGTGCGTACCGCCCGCAAGCATATCGGCTGGTATGTGCGCGATTTGCCTGGCGGCGAGGCATTTCGGCAACGCATGAATCTGCTGGAAGATTGCAGCCGGCAGCTGGTCGCAGTAAATAGCTTCTTCGAATCGCAGTTTGCGGTTGGGGAGCGGTTACAATACGGGGTGGCGGAGCAGATGCTGGCGGCCTGAACAAGATTAACAAGAAGATTAACAAGAAACAGGGCTTGGCAAGATTTCTTCAGCAAGGTGGCGGTATAGCGCCGTTGACGGAATTGTGCAAGTCCCTAAAAAAAGAATAGTAAAAAAGAATGAGTAAAGAAAGTATCCAAGACGTGGTGAGGCAAAGCCTGGAAAAATATTTCAAGGATCTGGGCGAGCAGCGGCCGTCGAACGTCTATGACATGGTGATTTCCACGGTTGAAAAACCGGTATTGGAAGCCGTGATCGCGCGCGCCGAAGGCAATCAGTCGCATGCGGCCGAAATGCTGGGGATTAACCGCAACACCCTGCGCAAGAAATTGCAGCAGCACGGTCTTTTGTAAAATTTAGAAGCAGTTTCAAGGCGCAGTTTCAAGACGCGGTTTTAAGATATGCCCGAGTGACGCCAAGCCGGTAGGCAGCAGAGTCAGAAAGCCGGCAGCAGGCTATGGCTTTCGTCAAGGGATGCGGCACTTCCCTCGCAATGATGCATGATGTATTTATCCCTTTTCCTTCCCGTTATTCACTTCCAGAGTTTTCATCATGATTAAACAAGCCCTCATTTCCGTATCCGATAAAACCGGGATACTCGATTTCGCAAAAGAGTTGTCGGCGCTGGGAGTGAATATTCTATCGACGGGCGGCACCGCAAAATTGCTGGCCGACAACGGCATCAAGGTGACGGAAGTCGCGGATTACACCGGTTTCCCGGAAATGCTCGACGGCCGCGTCAAGACCCTCCATCCGAAAGTACACGGCGGCATCCTGGCCCGCCGCGATTTCCCTGAGCACGTTGCCGCCCTGGCGCAGCACCAGATTCCGATGATCGACATGGTGGTGGTCAATCTCTACCCGTTTCAGCAGACTATTGCCAAGGAGCAGTGCTCGCTGGAGGATGCGATCGAGAATATCGACATCGGCGGTCCGGCCATGCTGCGTTCGTCGGCCAAGAATCATAAAGATGTGATCGTGCTCTGCGATCCTAGCGATTACGCTGGCGTGCTGGCTGAGCTGAAGGCGAATCAGGGCGAGGTCGGCTACGGCACCAAATTCGCGTTGGCCAAGAAGGTATTTGCCCATACCGCCCAATACGACGGCGCGATCACCAATTATTTCACTTCGCTGGGCGAAGACAAGCAGCACGCTAGCCGTAGCGCATATCCGGCGACGCTGAACCTGCATTTCGAAAAAGTGCAGGAAATGCGTTACGGTGAAAATCCGCATCAATCGGCGGCGTTTTACCGCGACACCCGCCATGTCGAAGGCGCGCTGGCGAATTACAAGCAGTTGCAAGGCAAAGAACTGTCGTACAACAATATTGCCGACGCCGATGCCGCGTGGGAATGCGTCAAGACCTTCAGCGAAACCGCTTGCGTCATCATCAAGCACGCCAATCCTTGCGGCGTTGCCATCGGCGGCAATCCGCTGGAAGCGTATAGCAAAGCGCTGCAAACCGATCCGACTTCGGCCTTTGGCGGCATCATTGCCTTCAACCAGGAGCTCGACGGCAATGCCGCCGAAGCGGTTGCCAAGCAATTCGTCGAAGTGATCATCGCGCCGTCTTTCACCGAGCAGGCCAAGCAGGTCTTTGCTGCCAAGCAGAATGTGCGCTTGCTGGAAATTCCGTTGGCGCATGCCATCAATCAGTACGACTTCAAGCGCGTCGGCGGCGGTTTGCTGGTGCAATCGCCGGATGCGCGCAATGTTGTCCTGAGCGAACTGAAAGTGGTCAGCAAGAAGCAGCCGACCCAACAGCAATTGCAGGATCTGATGTTTGCCTGGCGCGTTGCCAAGTTCGTCAAGTCGAACGCTATCGTGTTTTGCGGCAATGGCATGACCTTGGGCGTAGGCGCCGGCCAGATGAGCCGGGTCGACTCCGCCCGGATCGCCTCGATCAAGGCGCAAAACGCCGGTTTGTCGCTGGTTGGTTCGGCGGTGGCTTCGGATGCGTTTTTCCCGTTCCGCGACGGCCTGGACGTGGTGGTCGACGCCGGCGCCACTTGCGTGGTGCAACCGGGCGGTTCGATGCGCGATCAGGAAGTGATCGATGCTGCCGACGAGCATGGCGTGGTCATGCTGCTCACCGGCACGCGCCACTTCCGTCACTAAGTAGTTGCGACCGGCGCTTCGTGCTTGCGGCGGCGCAGCGCTTCGGTCATCGTCTGGCTATATGAAAATCCTCGGTATCGACCCCGGTCTGCGGACCACCGGTTTTGGCGTCATCGACAAGCAGGGCAGCAAGCTCAGCTATGTCGCTTCGGGCACCATCAAGACCCCGGACGCCGATTTGCCGCAGCGCCTGAAAGTGATTCTGGCCAGCGTTTCCGAAGTCATCCGCACCTATGCGCCGGATTGCTCGGCAATCGAAAAAGTCTTCGTCAACGTTAATCCGCAATCGACGCTGTTGCTCGGGCAAGCCCGTGGCGCAGCTATTTGTGCTTTGGTCAGCGCGGATTTGCCGGTGGCCGAATATACCGCTTTGCAGATCAAGCAAGCGGTCGCCGGTCATGGCAAGGCGCAAAAACAGCAGGTGCAGGATATGGTGCAGCGTCTGTTGCTGTTACCCGGCCTGCCGGGCACGGATGCCGCCGATGCGCTGGCGGTGGCGATCTGTCACGCGCACAGTGGCGATGCACTGGCGCACCTGAGTGCGCTGGCGCCCGGTTTGGCTAAGAAGGGTTTGCGGGTACGCGGCGGCCGGCTGGTAGGTTGATCCGGAATCGCTCCCGATTACAGTGCATTGTTAGTGCATTATTTGTGATTATCTTCTGTCGTTATAGTATGAATTAATTATCTTCCGTCATCTGCAGCCGTCCATTCCGCACTATCAAGCCGCCTACTCCCCGCTTTATCTGCGATTTGTCTCATTTTGCGTGTCGGAAGGTTCGTTCAATTGTGAACCTTTGTTTCAGCAAAATCATGACAAGCACATGTGTATATCTGAGAGCTGACATTTACATATGCTGCTAAGTCCTTCATTTATTTAGTAATTCAATGTAAGAACACTCTCGGCAGTTTATTAGGTACCGGTGCTAAGTCATTGACTTTACTCGAATATTTTGCAATTGCCTGCTGCTAAATGGCTTGACCTAGAATAGTGCATCCTCTAAAGTGGGTGGAAGTGTGGAAAAGTGTCTTTTTGTGGGGCATTTTTGCCGACTAGCAAAGAAAATTTCCAGGATTAAACAAAGGAGCGTGTGCGGTGTTTCAGGGTGCGTCAGCATTAAATCTCGATGCGAAAGGGCGGATGGCAGTGCCGTCCAAGCATCGTGACGCCCTCACCGTTCAGTGTGAGGGGCGGCTGACGCTCACCAAGCACCCGCACGGCTGCCTGCTGTTATTTCCGCGCCCGGTCTGGGAGAGTCATCGCGAACAAATCGCAGCATGGCCGATGTCGGCGCGCGCCTGGCAGCGGATTTTCCTTGGCAACGCCTCCGACGTCGAGCTTGATTCAGCCGGCCGGATTCTGGTGGCGCCGGAGCTGCGCTCGGCGGTCGGTTTGACGCGCGAGGTCATGCTGCTGGGCATGGGAAGCCATTTCGAGATTTGGGATGCAGCCAAGCTGGCTGAGAGCGAGTCGCAAGCAGTTGCGGCTGGCATGCCCGAAGTGTTAAGTAATTTTTCGTTCTGACGGGCCGGCCATGAGTGAACCAGTGGTGCCCGAGTTCCAGCACCGCACCGTGTTATTGGATGAGGCTGTCGATGCGTTGGCAATTGCCGGCGCGCGCGCGGACGGCATTTATGTCGACGGTACTTTCGGGCGCGGCGGCCATAGCCGGAAAATCTTGGAGAGCCTTGGGCCGCGCGGTCGTTTGATTGCCTTCGACAAGGACCCGCAAGCGATTGCCACCGCCAGCACCATCGCCGATCCGCGCTTTGAGATCGTGCACGACAGCTTTGCGACGATGGCGCAGGCGCTGCAGGAAAGAGGAATTCAACAAGTCGACGGGGTGTTGCTGGATCTGGGCATCTCGTCGCCGCAGGTGGACGATGCCAGCCGCGGTTTCAGCTTTCGTGCTGACGGCCCGCTCGACATGCGCATGGATACGACGCGCGGCATGTCGGCAGCAGCGTGGCTGGCAATTGCAGATGAACAAACAATCGGAAAGGTGGTACGTGAATATGGGGAAGAACGGTTTGCTGTTCAGATTGCAAAGGCGATTGTTGCTAGCCGGACAATCCAGCCCCTTACTGGCACACGACAGCTTGCCCAGATCGTGGCAAACGCCGTCAAGACCCGCGAGAAAGGCAAAGACCCGGCCACTCGTACCTTTCAGGCTATACGGATTTTCATCAATCAAGAGCTTGAAGAACTCGCGATAGCACTGGATCAGGCATTTCGGCAGATGGCCCAGCAAGGGAGATTAGTCGTGATCAGCTTTCATTCGCTGGAAGACCGGATCGTCAAGCAGTTCATGGCTTCCAAAGCCAAGCTGCCGCAGCCCGACCGTCGCCTGCCGATCCGTGCCGTCGATCTGCCGCAGCCGCAAATGAAACTGGTGGCGCGGGTCAAGCCATCGGATGCCGAAGTCGCGGAAAATCCGCGCGCACGCTCCGCCATCATGCGGGTTGGCGAGCGTCTGGCCGCAGCCGGAACCACTGGAACCGCTGCATCTACCGGAGGCCAGCCGTGAGCGGGCGTCTCAATTTTGTCCTGGCCCTGGCGCTGCTGCTGTGCGCATTGGCGCTGGTCAATGCGCAGTATCAAGCGCGCCAGCTGTTCATTGAACTGGAGCGGACCGCCAGCCAGGCGCGCCAGTTGGACATCGAGTGGGCTCAATTGCAGCTCGACCAGTCGACGCTGGGCAAGAACGCCAGAATTGAAGCCAGCGCCACGCGTGACTTGAATATGGTGCCGCTGACCGCCGCCCGTACCCAATATCTGACGGTGGGGGAAAAATGACGCGCAATCCCCCGCGCAGCTCGCATACAGGACGGATTGCCGCTGGCAAGGGTGTGCCGTTTTCGGCCAGCCCGATGCTCAAGGTCAAATTGCCGGTATGGCGTTCGCGGGTGGTGTTGTTCGCCATGTTCGCGGCCTTCCTGGCGTTGATCGCGCGAGCGCTGTGGCTGCAAGGGATTTCCACCGATTTTCTGCAAAAGCAAGGCGCTTCGCGCTATGCGCGTACCTTGGAGTTGCCAGCCACGCGCGGCAAGATCACCGACCGCAACGGCCAGGTGCTGGCGTCGTCGGTGCCGGTCAAGGCGATCTGGGCGATTCCTGAAGACGTGCAGGCGGCGCCGAAAGAGAAGTTGCAGGAATTGGCAAAATTGCTCGACATGAGCTATGCCGAACTCAGCAAAAAACTCGATTCCGACCGCAATTTTGTCTACCTCAAGCGCCAGGTCGAGCAAGAGACTTCCGACAAGATCATCAAGCTCGGCATCGATGGCATCGAAACCCGCAAGGAATACAAGCGTTTCTATCCGGAAGGCGAAGTGGCGGCGCACGTGGTTGGTTTTACCAATGTGGAAGACGCCGGCCAGGACGGCATGGAGTTGTCGCAGCAAAAAAACCTGGCGGGCACTACCGGCAGCCGGCGCGTGATCAAGGACCGGCTCGGGCGTATCGTCGAGGACATCGAAGCGGTCAAGGAGCCGCATGACGGTAAAGACCTGGTGTTGTCGATCGATAGCAAGATCCAATACATTGCTTTCACCCAGCTCAAGGAAGCCGTCGAAAAGTTCAAGGCGAAGGCGGGCGGGATTGTGGTGGTCGACGCCAAGAGCGGCGAGGTGCTGGCCCTGGCCAACCTGCCAAGCTACAACCCCAACGACCGCTCGGTATTGACCGGCGCGCAACTGCGCAACCGGGTGATGACCGATACCTTCGAACCCGGCTCCACCTTGAAACCATTTACCGTGGCGCTGGCGCTCGATACCAATCGGGTCCAGGCCACCACCACCTTTCAGGTGCCGGACAAGATGACGATCGGCACCGCCACCATCGGCGATTCCCATCCGCACGGTTTGCTGACCATGAGCGTGGCCCAGATTATCCAGAAATCCTCGAATCTCGGCACCGCCAAGATAGCGTTGCAAATGCCGGCCGAAGAAATGTGGGAAATGTTCACCACCGTCGGTCTGGGCCAGCAACCGAAATTCGGCTTCCCCGGTGCAGTTGCCGGCCGCGTGCGTCCTTTCAAATCATGGCGGCCGATCGAGCAGGCCACCATGAGCTACGGTCACGGCATCTCGGTATCCTTGATCCAGATGGCGCACGCCTACACGATTTTTGCGCGCAACGGCGACTTGATCCCGCTGTCATTCCAGAAAGTCATCGAGCCTCCGGTTGGCCAGCGGGTGGTCTCGGAAAAGACCGCGCTCACTATGCGCGCCATGCTGGAGCGGGTCACCGCGCCAGGCGGCACCGCGCCGAAAGCGCAGGTTCCAGGCTATCGGGTGGGTGGCAAAACCGGTACCGCTTACAAGATTGAAGGCGGGAAATATGTCAGAAAATATATTGCCGATTTCGTCGGCTTCGCGCCTGCTTCCGATCCGCGCCTGATTATTGCCGTCATGGTTGACGAACCGAGTATCGGCTCGCACTTCGGCGGCGACGTCGCGGCGCCGGTGTTCGCGACGGTTGCTGCGAACGCTTTGCGGGCTTTGAACGTGCCGCCGGATTCCAATGTCACAGATATTATTATCCCGACCGATGGTCCGCAGGAGGGCTTGTGAAGAAGCCTACGGTACAGCAATTGCAAGAGATTCAGCAGTGGCTGAGGGGGGTTGCCCCGGCTGCTGCGGAACTGGTGTCGGACTCGCGTAAAGTGAAGGCCGGCGACGTGTTTTTTGCCTATCCGGGCGATGCCGCGGATGGCCGTGCCTACATTGCGCAGGCGCTGAAAAACGGCGCGTCCGCGGTGTTGTACGAGAACCAGAAATTTACCTGGGACACCGCCTGGAGCGTTGCCCATCGCGCAGTGAGCGGCCTCAAGCAGCTTAGCGGCCAGATCGCTCATGGCTATTACGGCCAAGCCGATCAAGGCATGCTGGTGGTCGCCGTCACCGGCACGAATGGCAAGACCTCGTGCACCCAATGGCTGGGCCATGCACTGTCGCATCTGGGCCAGACTACCGGCGTTATCGGCACCTTGGGTACCGGAATATATAGCCATGGCCAGCGCGGCGAATTCGAAGAAACCGGCAACACCACGCCCGATGCACTGCTGCTGCAACAGGCGTTGAGCAGTATGCGCCGGCAAGGCGTAAGCGCTCTGGCGATCGAGGCGTCCTCGATCGGTCTGGAGCAAGGGCGCCTGAACGGGCTGCATGTCGACATCGCCTTGTTCACCAATTTCACGCGTGATCATCTGGATTACCATGGCGACGAACAGCACTACGAAGCTGCCAAGCGCATATTGTTCGACTGGCCCGGATTGCAGCAAGCCGTGATCAATCTCGACGACGCCATGGGCTTGCGTCTGGTCAAACATTTGCAGCAGAAACAAGCCGCCATTCCAGTGATCGGCTATACCTGCGAGGCGCTGGCAGCGCCGCCGGGCGTTTCGCTGCTGCGCGCTTCGGCGATCCGCACCAACGCCGGCGGTACCGCATTTCATGTGGATTCGCCTTTCGGTTCGGCGCAGGTCAAAACGCATCTGGTGGGACAATTCAATGTCAGTAATGCACTTGGCATTCTGGGGGTGTTGCTGGCCAAGGGTGTTGCCTGGAGTGCCGCGCTGCATGCGATTGAACTGTTGGTTGCCGTGCCGGGTCGAATGCAGCAGTTCGGCGGCCACGATGCACCGCTGATAGTGATCGACTATGCACACACACCTGATGCGCTGGAAAAAACTTTGAGTACCCTGCGGCAAGTCACGCAGCAACGCCACGGCGAGTTGTGGTGCGTATTCGGTTGCGGCGGCGATCGCGATCCTGGCAAACGGCCGCAGATGGGCGCCGTGGCGGAACTCGCCGATCACGTCATCGTCACCAGCGACAATCCCCGCAACGAGGAACCGGGCGCCATCATCGGCCAGATTCTGGCCGGGATGAAAGCGCCGCAGGCTGCGCAGGCGCTGGAAGATCGCGCTGCCGCGATTCTGTGGGCAGTGCGCCATGCGGGCAAGGCCGATGTGGTCTTGCTGGCAGGCAAAGGCCATGAAACTTATCAGGAAATAAAGGGAAAGAAATTGCCGTTTCTGGATGCCGACCATACCGCGCTGGCGCTTGCTGCGCGGGCCACCATGAAAGGCGGCAGCGTATGAACGCCTCATTGCAGCAATTGCAAGCGTGGCTAGGATTGCCTGCGGCTAGCGATGGCAGCGCCCAGGTCGTAGTGAATGGCCTGTGCACGGATAGCCGTGCGGTGACACCGGGTTCGTTGTTTGTCGCCTTGCGCGGCGAGCGTTTCGACGCCCATGATTTCCTGGGTCAGGTGGCGGCGCAAGGCGCAGCCGCCGTGGTGGTGGAACGAGCGCCAGCCACGTTGGCGGTGCCGGCACTGGTGGTGAGCGATACCCGGGCCGCGTTGGGTACGATAGCGCAGCGCTGGCGGCAACAATTTACGCTGCCCTTGATTGCCGTCACCGGCAGCAACGGCAAGACCACCGTAAAGGAAATGATTGCCGCGATCCTGGTTGCTGCCTTTGGCGTTGATAAATCGCTGGCGACGCGCGGCAATTTCAACAACGAGATTGGCGTACCGCTGACCTTGCTGCGGCTTGAGGCTGCTCATCAGGCTGCCGTGATTGAGCTGGGTATGAACCATCCCGGCGAAATCGCGCTGCTGACCGCGCTGGCCGAACCAACGGTGGCGCTGGTCAACAATGCGCAGCGCGAACATCAGGAATTCATGGCCAGCGTGGCGGCGGTGGCGGAAGAAAACGGCAACGTGATACGCGGCTTGCCAGCCACCGGCATTGCCGTGTTCCCGGCGGATGATCCGTATACCGGCCTGTGGCGCAGCTATGCCGCCGACAAGGCGGGCAGCATCAGCTTCGGCCTGACGCCTGACGCCGATGTCAGCGCCAGCTACACCAACGCGGCGAACGGCTTCGGCAGCGACTTGACGGTTTCGGCGGCGACTGCAGCGGGTCCGCAAAAATTTATCGTGCAACTGTCTGCCGCCGGCGAACACAATGTGCGCAACGCGCTCGCCGCCATCGCCTGCACCCTGGCAATCGGCATCGACATAGCCGCGATCAAGCGCGGCCTGGAATCGTTCGCGCCGGTCAGCGGCCGCCTGCAACGCAAGCTGGCGCAGGCCGCCGGCTATGTTGGCGCGCTGGTGATCGACGATACCTACAACGCCAATCCGGATTCGGTGCGGGCTGCTATCGATGTGCTGGCGCAAGCGCCGGCCGACGCGCCACGCTTGCTGGTGCTGGGCGATATGGGCGAAGTGGGCAACGAAGGACGCGAATTCCATCAGGAGATCGGCGCTTACGCGCTACAACGCGGCGTCACCCGGTTATTCACCCTGGGCCAGCTGGCGGCTGACGCCAGTGCTGCCTTCGGCCCGCAAGCACAACATTTTAACGACATCGCAGCGTTGCTAGCCGCGCTCGACGCCACCATGACACCGGACACCACGGTGCTGATCAAAGGGTCGCGCTTCATGAAAATGGAGCGCGCGGTTCAGCATCTGGCCGGTACAACATCTGAGGGGACTCACTAACATGCTGCTATGGCTGGCACAAAATTTTCAGCAGGATTTCAGTTTCCTGCGCGTCTTCAACTTCATCACCTTTCGCGCCGTGTTCGCGACGTTGACGGCGTTGATGATCGGTTTGATCGCAGGGCCCAGCGTGATCCGCATGCTGGCGCGCCTGAAAGTCGGGCAGGCGGTGCGTACCGACGGCCCGCAAACGCATCTGATCAAATCCGGCACGCCGACCATGGGCGGCGTATTGATCCTGATTGCGATCGGCATTTCGACCTTGCTGTGGAGCGATCTGAGCAACCGTTTTGTCTGGATCGTGCTGGTGGTGACGCTGGGCTTCGGCACCATCGGCTGGGTCGACGATTATCGCAAGGTGGTCTACAAGGATCCGAACGGCATGCGTTCGCGCGAGAAATATTTCTGGCAATCGGTGATTGGCGTGGTGGCGGCGATCTACCTGGCGTTCTCGGTATCGGCGCCGAACAATACCCAGGTCTGGGATTTGTTCGTGGCCTGGGTCGAATCCGGTTTCAGCCTGGATCTGCCGCCGAAGGCTGATCTGATCGTGCCGTTTTTCAAGACCATCAGTTATCCGCTGGGGGTCTGGGGTTTCATGGCCCTGACGTATTTCGTCATCGTCGGCACCAGCAACGCAGTCAACCTGACCGATGGCCTGGATGGCCTGGCCATCATGCCAACCGTGATGGTGGGTACGGCGCTGGGACTGTTCGCCTATCTGACCGGTAACGTGACTTTCGCCAAATACCTGCTGATCCCGCATATTCCCGGCGCTGGCGAACTGTTGATTTTCTGTGGTGCGATGGCCGGCGCCGGGCTCGCATTCCTTTGGTACAACGCCTATCCGGCCCAGGTATTCATGGGCGATGTCGGTGCGCTGGCTTTGGGCGGCGCCTTGGGCACCGTGGCGGTGATCGTGCGCCAGGAAATCGTGCTGTTCATTATGGGCGGTATTTTCGTAGTGGAGACTCTGTCGGTGATGTTGCAGGTAATCTATTTCAAGTATACGAAGAAGCGTTTCGGCGTCGGCCGCCGCGTGTTGCTGATGGCGCCTTTGCACCATCACTATGAACAAAAAGGCTGGAAAGAAACCCAGGTTGTGGTGCGTTTCTGGATCATCTCGATGATGCTGGTGTTGTTTGGGCTTTCAACTCTGAAGTTACGGTAGGCGGGTAAGCGGTAATGAACTATACGGGTAAACATGTTCTGGTATTAGGGCTTGGAGAATCGGGCCTGGCGTCCGCATTGTGGCTGGCACATTGCGGTGCGACCGTGCGCGTGGCGGATACGCGCAGTGCGCCGGAACGCCTGCCGCTGCTGCAACAGGCAATCCCGGCAGTGGAATTCGTCGGCCCTGGCGATGACGGCGGCGGCTTTGCCGTCAGCTTGCTGGACGGTATCGACTTCGCGGTCACCAGCCCGGGTTTGGCGCCAGGCGGCGAGCTGAAAGAAATCTTGTCGGCGGCGACCGACCGCAATATCCCGGTGTGGGGTGAAATCGAAATATTTGCACAAGCCCTGGCGGCATTGCGCGAGAGCCAGGCCTATGCGCCGAAAGTGATTGCCATTACCGGCACCAACGGCAAGACCACGGTCACCAGCCTGACCGGTTTGCTGTGCGAACGCGCCGGATTGACGGTACAAGTGGCGGGCAACATCAGCCCGGCCGCGCTGGATGTATTGCGCAGCGCGCTGGAGAACGATGCCTTGCCGCAGGTCTGGGTGTTGGAGCTGTCCAGTTTCCAATTGCATGCAACCTGCAATCTGCACGCCGACGCGGCGACCATTCTGAATATCAGCCAGGATCATCTGGACTGGCACGGCGACATGGCATCCTACGTGGCCGACAAGGCGCGCATTTTCAGCGCCGACACCATGCGCGTGCTGAATCGCGACGATCCTCTGACGATGCAATTCAAAACCGGCAACAGCACTAGTTTCGGTTTCGACGAACCGGTTGAAGGCGATTGTTTCGGCCTGGTCAGCGACAACGGCATGCAGTGGTTGTCAGTAGCGGTGCCGGGCGATGAAGAAGAAAGAGTCGAGAAGCGACGCGGCAAGAAAGAACAACTGGCCCTGCTGCCGGTGTCGGTCAAACGCCTGATGCCGGCCGACGCCTTGCGGATTCGCGGCCGCCACAATGCGGCCAACGCCCTGGCGGCGCTGGCCTTGTGCCGCGCCATCGATCTGCCTTTTGCGCCGCTGCTGCACGGTTTGCGCGAGTATCACGGCGAGCCGCATCGGGTCGAACTGGTGACCACGATCGGCGGCGTTGAATACTACGACGATAGCAAGGGCACCAATGTCGGCGCTACAGTAGCGGCTTTGAACGGCCTGGGTCGCGGTTGTGACGGCGGCGGTAACGCTAGCCGCCTGTTGCTGATCGCCGGTGGCGAAGGCAAAGGCCAGGATTTCGCGCCGTTGGCAGCGCCATTGGCCGCTTACGGCCGCGCCTTGCTGTTGATCGGCCGCGATGCAGCGGCAATTCGTGCTGCGGTGGAAAGCCATGCGGCAGGTATCGACATCATTGCTTGCGCCACGCTGGAACAAGCCGTGGCGCGTGCCGCCGAGCTGGCGCATCCTGGCGACGCCGTATTGCTGTCGCCGGCTTGCGCCAGTTTCGACATGTTCCGCAATTACGCACATCGGGCACAAGTATTCGTCGACGCGGTACGTGAGTTGGCCTTGTCACGCGGCGAGGTCGGCCTATGAAATTCGCCTTTCCATCATTTTCAGCCAAGCCTGCGGCCAGCTCAGTGAATACCGCTGCGCCGCGGCCGCGCACGCTCGATCGCCAGAAGCCCGGCGTCCAGCGTTCGAAAATGATGGAATACGATCAGCCGCTGGTATGGGTGGTCGTGCTGCTGATGCTGTTCGGACTGGTGATGGTGTACTCGGCCTCGATCGCGCTGCCGGATTCGCCCAAGTATACGAACTACACGAATGCGCATTTCCTGGCGCGGCAAGCCATTTTTATCGGCGTTTCCCTGGTTGCGGGATTGCTGACATTCCGGATTCCGATCGCCACCTGGCAGCGCTGGGCGCCGTATTTGTTTGTGATTACGCTGATCTTGCTGGCGATGGTGCTGGTGCCCGGGCTTGGGCGCGGCGTCAACGGCGCCAAGCGCTGGCTGTCATTCCGGGTGTTCAACTTGCAGCCGTCGGAATTGATGAAATTGTTCATCGTCCTGTACGCCGCCAATTACACGGTGCGCAAACAGGAAGTCATGCATAAGCTGACCAAAGGATTTTTACCGATGACCGCCGCGGTCGGGCTGGTCGGTTTGCTGTTGATGCTGGAGCCGGATCTCGGCGCGCTCGGCGTGATCGTGTGCATTGCGATGGGGATTCTGTTCTTGGGCGGGATCAACGGCGTCTGGTTCGGCGGCATAGGCGCCATGCTGGCGGGGATGTTTACCTTGGTGATCTGGCTGTCGCCATGGCGGCGCGAGCGGATCTTCGCTTATCTGAATCCTTGGGCGGAAGAAAATGCCTTGGGCAAGGCTTATCAGCTGTCGCATTCGCTGATCGCCTTCGGCCGTGGCGAATTGTTCGGTGTCGGCCTCGGCGCCAGCGTCGAAAAACTGCACTATCTGCCGGAAGCGCATACCGACTTCCTGCTGGCGGTGATTGGCGAAGAGCTGGGATTTGCCGGCGTGCTGGTAGTGGTCATGCTGTTTTACTGGATCATCAAGCGCGCCTTTGAAATCGGCCGCCAGGCGATCGCCATGGATCAGACTTTTGCCGGCTTGACTGCCAAGGGCATCGGCATCTGGATCGGGGTGCAGACCTTCATCAACATGGGCGTCAATCTGGGCCTGTTGCCGACCAAGGGTTTGACCTTGCCGTTGATGAGTTACGGCGGCTCCGGGGTGCTGATCAATTGCATCGGCCTGGCGATCTTGCTGCGTATCGATTACGAAAATCGGGTTCTGATGCGCGGAGGCCGGGCATGAGCGCTAACCCAAAACGTTTGCTGATCATGGCGGCGGGAACCGGCGGTCATATATTCCCAGGCCTGGCGATTGCCGATACCATGCGCGCGCGCGGCTGGCAAGTGAGCTGGCTCGGGACTACCCACGGCATGGAGTGCGATCTGGTGCCGCAGCATGGCATAGCGATGGACAAGATTACGTTCTCCGGTTTGCGCGGCAAAGGTTTGGCGCACACGATGCGCGGCGTCTGGCGCATGTTGCTCAGCTTTCCCGCTTGCTTCCGCATTCTCGGCCGGCGTCAAGCCGATGTGGTGCTCGGCATGGGCGGTTATGTGACGGTGCCGGGCGGCGCGATGGCGCGTTTGCGCGGTGTGCCCCTGGTGCTGGTGAATGCCGACGCCGCCTTGCTGTTATCGAACCAGACCCTGGCGCCGCTGGCGCAACGGGTGCTGTTCGGTTTTCCGGCGGATTTTGGACGAGCGGCAAGCAAGGCGCTGGTCACCGGCAATCCGGTACGCAAGGAAATCATGGCCTTGCCGCTGCCGGCCGAGCGTTATAGCGGCCGCAGCGGCCCCCTGCATTTGCTGGTGGTGGGCGGCAGCCTGGGGGCGAAAGCGCTCAACGATTGTTTGCCGGCTGCCTTGGCCCTGATCCCGGCCGATGTACGGCCAAGCGTCACGCATCAATCCGGCAAGCAGCATATCGACGCCTTGCGCAGCGCTTATGCAGCGGCCGGCGTAACGGCGGAGGTAGTGGCGTTTATCGACGACATGCCGCGCCGCTACGCCGGCGCCGATCTGGTGATTTGCCGCGCGGGGGCGATTACGGTTTCGGAACTGACCGCCGCCGGTGTCGCCAGCGTGCTGGTGCCGCTGGTGGCGTCGACTACTTCGCACCAGCGTGACAATGCGCGCTGGATGGCGACCCAGAAAGCGGCGATTCATTTGCCGCAAACCGAATTAAGCAAAGAGCGCCTGGCCGCGTTGTTGACGCGGATCTCGCGTCAGGACTGCCAGACGATGGCGCAGGCAGCATATGAAAACGGCCGGCGCGACGCCAATCAGGCGATCGCGCAGGTTCTCGAAGAATTGGCAGGTGCGCAGTGAGTAAAGACCATGAAACATAAAGTTAGAAATATCCATTTCGTAGGAATTGGCGGCAGTGGCATGAGCGGCATCGCAGAGGTGCTGATTAATCTCGGCTACACCATTTCCGGTTCCGATCTTGGCGATAACGCCGCAACCCGGCGCCTGGCTAGCCTTGGCGCTAAAGTGAGCCGAGGACACGCGGCAGCGAATATCGAGCAGGCGCACGCGATTGTCACTTCGACCGCGGTGCAAGCCGATAATCCGGAAGTGGTTGCAGCGCGTGAAAAGCACATTCCTATCGTGCCGCGTGCGGTCATGCTGGCGGAGTTGATGCGTCTGAAGCGCGGTATCGCGATCGCCGGCACGCACGGCAAGACCACCACCACCAGCCTGGTCGCGAGTGTGCTGGCGCAAGGCGGTCTGGATCCGACTTTTGTCATCGGCGGCCGTCTCACCAGCGCCGGCGCCAACGCCAAGCTGGGTTCCGGCGACTTCATCGTGGCCGAAGCAGATGAATCGGACGCATCGTTCCTGAATCTGTCGCCGGTGATCGAAGTCATCACCAATATCGACGCCGATCATATGGACACCTATGATCACGACTTCGGCAAGCTGAAGCAGGCGTTCGTCGAATTCACCCAGCGTCTGCCGTTTTACGGCGTCGCCGTGCTGTGCATGGATGACGCCAATGTGCGTGAAATCATGCCGCAGATTTCCAAGCTGATTACCACTTACGGTTTCCACGCTGACGCCGACGTGCGCGCGATCGACGCCAAGGCAGCGGCCGGCCACATGCAATTCACAGTGATTCAAAAAGGCTATGCGGCAATGCCGATCAGCCTGAATCAGCCGGGCATGCATAACGTCCAGAACGCTTGCGCGGCGATTGCGATTGCGCGTGAACTGGGTGTCGCAGATAGCGCGATTCAGCAGGCATTGACCGAATTTAACGGCGTCGGCCGCCGCTTCACCCGCTATGGCGAAATCAAATTGCAGGATGCCGAAGGCAAGCCACGCGGTGAATTTGCTCTGGTCGACGATTATGGCCATCACCCGGTGGAAACCGCGGCGACGATTTCCGCAGCGCGCGGCGCCTATCCGGGGCGGCGCCTGGTGCTGGTATTCCAGCCGCATCGCTACACCCGCACCCGCGATCTGTTTGAAGATTTTGTAAAGGTGCTGTCTACGGTGGACGTGCTGGTGTTGGCGGAAGTATATGCCGCCGGGGAAACGCCGATTGTCGCGGCCGATGGCCGTGCTCTGGCGCACGCTTTGCGGGTGGCGGGTATGGCGGAACTGGTTTTTGTGGAAGACATCAACGATATGCCGGCATCGATTCTGAACATCGCGCGCGACGGCGACGTAGTGATGACGATGGGCGCGGGCTCGATCAGCGGTGTGCCCGGCAAGTTGGCGCAACTGGTGGAGCATTAAAATGAGTAAAAAAATGGTGACTAATCAATTCGGGAAAGTCGGCGTGCTGTTCGGCGGGCGTTCGGCCGAGCGCGAGGTTTCCATCATGTCTGGAACGGGCGTGTTGCAGGCATTGAAAAGCCGTGGCGTCGACGCTCATCCTTTCGATCCGGCGCAACGCAGCTTGGCAGAACTGGCGGCGGAAAAGTTCGACCGCGTGTTTATCGCCCTGCATGGCCGCTACGGCGAAGACGGCACTTTGCAAGGCGCGCTGGAGCAGCTTGGCATTCCTTATACCGGCCCGGGCGTGATGGCGTCTGCGATTGCGATGGACAAGGTCATGACCAAGCGCATCTGGCAAAGCATGGCGCTGCCGACGCCGCGTTTCATCGTTCTCGATGCACGCAGCGCCACCCGAGAAGAGCTGCGCCAGGTGCCGGATGTGCTGGGCCTGCCGCTGATGCTGAAAGCGCCGCACGAAGGGTCGACAATCGGCATCAGCAAGGTGGTTGGCTATTCTGACATGAGCGAGGGTTTTGCCCTGTGCGCCAAATACGATGAGGTGGTACTGGCGGAAGAGTTCATCACCGGGCGCGAGCTGACGGTGCCAGTGCTGGGCGCCGGCCGTAACGCCCGGGCTTTGCCTATCGTCGAGATTCGCGCACCGGAAGGTAATTACGATTATCAGCATAAATACTTTACCGACGACACCAAGTATCTGTGCCCGGCGCCGCTGGACCAGGAATTGACCCAGCGCATACAGTCGCTGGCGATGCAGGCATTCAATGCACTGGGATGCGAGGGCTGGGCGCGGGTCGATTTCCTGTTGCGTTCATCGGATAACGAACCATTCCTGCTGGAGATCAATACTTCTCCGGGTATGACCGGTCATTCGCTGGTGCCGATAGCGGCCAAGGCAGATGGCGTCAGTTACGAAGATCTGTGCGTAGAAATACTGAACTCGGCCTCGCTCGATTTGAAGCCGTCGCAAGACTGGAAGCCGGATTGAGCCCGGTCCGAAAAAGAAAGTGTGAATATTTCAAGAAATAACTAACGATCCCAGCGATAAAGTCGATAACCATGTGGCAAGACATCAAAATGTTGAACGCGATCTCCGGCACTTTGCTGGGACTGGCCGCGCTCGCATTGCTGGCGTCTGGCGTTTGGTGGCTGGCGCAGCGTCCGATGTTTACGCTGAAGACGATTCGGATTGAAGCGGCAGCGCAGAGCGAACTGCGGCGCGTCAACCCATTGATCATTCGCGCTAGCGCGCTGCCGCGCGTCAAGGGCAATTTTTTCACTGCCAATCTGGACACGGTGCGCAGCGCATTCGAATCGGTGCCGTGGGTGCGCAAGGCGGCGGTACAGCGTGAATGGCCGAACACGCTGATCGTGACGATTGAAGAGCATCAGCCCTTGGCTACCTGGGACGACGACGGCCGTTTGCTGTCGGTGCATGGCGATTTGTTTACCGCCAACCTGGACGAGGCGGAAGAGGACGGCGAGCTGCTGCGCTTGTCCGGCCCGAAAGGCAGTGAAAAAGATGTGACGGCGCGCCTGGCGGAGTTCCGTGCATGGTTTGCGCCGCTGAAGCTGAACCCGGTAGAAGTGAATTTATCGACGCGTTATGCATGGAGCGTAAAGCTGGACAACGGCATGACGGTGGAGTTGGGACGCGAGCAAAACAAGAGCACGCTGAAAGATCGCGTGGCACGGCTGGTGCAGATTTATCCGCAACTGCTGTCGCGTTTGCAGAACCGGATTGAAAGTGTGGATATGCGGTATCCGAATGGCTTGGCGCTGAAGGCGAGCGGCTTGTCGGCCGGATTGGGAAGCAAGAAAAAATAAGCGGAACACTATGACAAAAGACGCAAAAAACTTGATCGTCGGTCTCGACATCGGCACCTCCAAAGTGGTGGCCGTGGTAGCCGAGGTATTGGCCGACGGGCGCCATGAAGTCATCGGCCTTGGCCAGTCTGAATCCAAGGGGCTGAAAAAAGGCGTGGTGGTGAATATCGAAGCCACCGTCGAGTCTATCCAGCGCGCGCTGGAAGAAGCCGAGCTGATGGCCGACTGCAAGATCCGCAATGTATATACCGGGATTGCAGGCAGCCATATCCGCAGCTTCAATTCCAGCGGCATGGTGGCGATCAAGGACAAGGAAGTCAGCACCGCCGACGTCTCGCGCGTTATAGAAACGGCCAAGGCCGTCAACATTCCAACCGACCAGCAGTTGCTGCATACCGTACCGCAGGAATTTATTGTCGATAGCCAGGAAGATGTGCGTGAACCAATCGGCATGAGCGGCATCCGACTGGAAGTCAAGGTGCACATCGTTACTGGTGCGGTATCGGCGGTGCAGAACATCGTCAAGTGCGTGCGCCGTTGCGGGCTGGAAGTGTCGGACCTGATCTTGCAGCCGCTGGCGGCGGCAGACGCCGTATTGACGCCTGACGAAAAAGAACTGGGCGTGGTGCTGGTCGACATTGGCGGCGGCACTACCGACGTGGCGGTGTTCACCGAGGGCGCGATTCGCCACACCGCAGTGATTCCGATTGCCGGCGACCAGATTACCAACGACGTGGCGATGGCGTTGCGCACGCCGACCAACGAAGCGGAAGAAATCAAATTGCGCTACGGCGTGGCCAAGCAGATTCTGGCCGATCCGGGCGAAACGCTGGAAGTGCCCGGCCTGGGCGACCGCAATCCGCGCACCTTGTCGCGCCAGGCTCTGGCGGCAGTGATCGAGCCGCGCGTCGAGGAGCTGTTTGCGCTGGTGCATCAGGTGGTGCGCGAGTCGGGCTACGAAGAAGTGCTGTCGAGCGGGGTGGTGCTGACCGGCGGCTCGGCCATGATGCCTGGCATGATCGAGCTGGCCGAAGATATTTTTCTTAAGCCGGCGCGCCTGGGTACGCCGGAGTATCACGGCCAGTTGGCCGACGTGGTGCGCAGTCCGCGCTATTCGACGGTGCTGGGCTTGCTGCTGGAAGCGAAAAAGCAATACCTGCGCGGTTACATCGTGACGCGTCAGGAGGGTTCTGCGAAGGCGATCTGGCAGCGCATGAAGGAATGGTTCTTGGGTAATTTTTAATATATTTTTTAATCCGACTTTTGTTTTTAACGTTGTTTGTGCAACACGCAGTTGTCAGTTGCTAGGCCTCACACAGCGTGATGCCTATTGACTGAATGCTGCATCTTTATGAGGAAATATCATGGAAATCGATATGCTTGACAATGCAACTTTGGGCACCGTGATTAAAGTCGTCGGCGTCGGCGGCGCTGGCGGTAATGCGGTCCAACATATGATCAACAAGGGTGTGTCCGGCGTGGAGTTTATCGCTGCTAACACTGATGCACAGGCGCTCAAGCAATCGAAGGCGCATAACGTGATCCAGATCGGCGAGACCGGTCTGGGTGCCGGTATGAAGCCGTCGGTTGGCCGTCAGCTGGCCGAGGAATCGCGCGGCCGCATCGAAGACGCGTTGCGTGGCGCACACATGGTGTTCATCGCTGCCGGCATGGGCGGCGGCACTGGCACCGGTGCGGCGCCGGTGGTGGCGCAGATCGCCAAGGAACAAGGCGCGCTGACGGTGGCGGTAGTGTCTAAGCCATTCTCTTACGAAGGCCAGAAGTGCATGGACATCGCCGATGAAGGTCTGGAAGCATTGTCCCAGCATGTTGATTCGCTGATCATCATTCTCAACGAAAAGCTCGAAGAGATTTATGAAGACGACAGCATGATGGAATGGCTGCAACACGCTGACGACGTACTCAACAATGCGGTTGCCGGGATCGCCGAAATCATCAACGTGCCTGGTCATATCAACGTCGACTTCAACGACGTCAAGACCATCATGGGCGAACAAGGCAAGGCGATGATGGGGACTGCCACCGCATCCGGCGTGGATCGCGCGCGTCTGGCGGCGGAGCAGGCGGTTGCCTCGCCGCTGCTGGATGGCATCGATCTGTCCGGCGCTCGCGGAGTGTTGGTCAACGTCACCGCCAGCCGCAGCCTGAAGGGTAAGGAAATCAAGGAAGTGATGGCAACCGTGCGTGCTTTTGCGGCGCCGGATGCATCGATTGCCCAAGGGATCGCCTACGACGAAACCATGGGCGACGATATCCGCGTCACCGTGGTGGCCACCGGCCTGGGCCGTGCGCGCAAGGCGGTGCAACTGGTGCAAGCGCCGATGATGCGGACCGGTACCCATAACGAACCGATGATGCACGGCCAGCCATCGGTGGGCCATGGCAGCTCGTCGTTCGAGGGCATGAAGGCGCCTGCAGTATGGCGCCGCGAGTCGGCTTCCGACACGGTGAGGGCGTTGGAAAAGAACGGCATGGAAACCTACGACATCCCGGCTTTCCTGCGCAAACAGGCCGACTAAATCTGCGTTGTCCTGGCCAGAAGTGATGGCGGGTTCTTATACCCGCTATCATCGCCAGGCTTCTGCATGATTTTGCGGAACAGGGCATACTGCGGGTTCCACGCCGCGTCGAAAGGCGCGGCGTTTTCTTTTGTTGTATCCACTAACTCCGACGCCTCTGAAATACCGCCTCACTGCTCAGCTCAGCTCAGCGTTGCGGGTTTCGGAGGCTTCATCATCTAGACAAGGATTTCATCATGAGCATCAAGATCGGCGATCGCCTGCCAGAAGGCAAATTAGCAGAATTCATCGAAACCGAAACCGCAGGCTGCGCGCTCGGACCAAATACATTCAATGTCAGCGATCTGGTCAAGGGCAAGAAAATCGCCTTGTTCGCAGTACCGGGCGCTTTCACGCCGACTTGCTCCGCCAAGCACCTGCCAGGCTATATCCAGCACGCGGCCGAATTCAAGGCCAAGGGCGTAGACGAAATTTGGGCGATTTCCGTCAACGATGCATTCGTCATGGGGGCTTGGGGCCGTGATCAGAAAGCCGCCGGCGTTGTGCGTTTGCTGGCTGACGGCAATGCCGATTTCGTCAAGGCGCTGGGCTTGGACGCCGACTTCGGCAAGTTCGGCATGGGCGTGCGCTCGCAGCGCTTTTCCGCGCTGATCGACGATGGCGTGGTCAAGCAACTGAATGTTGAAGAGGGCGGCAAGTTCGAAGTGTCCAACGCAGAAACCTTGCTGGCGCAACTGGCATAACTTAGCTTATTGTCAGTAGATAAGGCGGCGCCCCGGGGCGCCGCTTTTGCATGCGTGGGCAGAAGCGTTACGGCGTGTTTTTTACCCCACAGCGAATACACATCGTTACAGAATAATTATCAGTCAGACTTATAATGTCATCATGTTGAAACAACGCACCATCAAGAAAATTGTCAAGACGACAGGCATTGGCGTCCATTCCGGTACCAAGGTCGAGCTGACCTTGCGTCCGGCAGCCGTGGATACCGGAATCATTTTCCGTCGCGTCGATATTGACCCGGCGGTCGACTTCCCGGCCAAAGCCACCGAGGTCGGCGATACGCGCATGGCGTCGGTGCTGGTCAAGGACGGCGTGCGGGTATCGACCATCGAGCATTTGATGTCGGCTTGCTCGGGACTTGGCATAGATAATCTGTATGTCGATGTGACTGCCGAAGAAATTCCCATCATGGACGGCTCGGCGTCATCCTTCGTGTTCCTGTTGCAGCAAGCGGGGCTGGAAGAGCAAAACGCCGCCAAGAAATTTGTCCGTATCAAAAAATCCGTCGAGGTGCGTGAAGGCCAGGGCGAGCGCGAGAAGTGGGCGCGGCTGGATCCTTGCAACGGTTTCAAACTCAAGTTTTTTATCGAATTCAACCACCCGGCGGTGGATGGCACCGGCCAGACCGCAGAAGTCGATTTCAGCATCCAGTCGTATGTGAAAGAAGTGGCGCGCGCGCGTACTTTCGGTTTTATGCAAGATGTGGAAACCATGCGTGGCCTGGGATTGGCGCGCGGCGGTTCGCTGGAAAACGCCATCGTGATGGATGAGTACCGCATTCTCAACAGCGACGGCTTGCGCTATGAAAACGAGTTCGTCCGCCACAAGATCCTGGACGCCATCGGCGATCTGTACCTGATCGGCCATCCGCTGCTGGCCAGTTACACCGCGCACAAGTCCGGTCACGGATTGAATAACCAGTTGCTACGCGCTTTATTGGCTCAGCCGGATGCGTATGAGGTAGTCAGCTTCGATGAGTTGGCAGAGGCGCCCGGCGCCTATCAGCGCCAGGTCGGGCAAGAGTGGGCGCTGAATTAGGCGTTTGAGTTAGGCGTTTCTGCGATTTCTGTATAATGCCATTTTTGCAAGATGGCGTTTTCCTCTGTTTATAGCGGTCTATTTTTTGTCGCTATAGCGTCTGACCATCGCTGCGATGGCGCTTTTCAGCGCTTCATTTGCAGCCGATGGTTCCAGTTCTTCCATCAGCGAAGAGAAAGCTGAAACAGCCTTGGATGAAAGTTGAGCTTGCTTGACGGTCGGCGCTTTTACCAGGTTTTGGCTTACTTGCACTTTGATTCGGATTGCATTAATCTGCCAATTTCCTGCCAGCAATTGGTTTTGCAGGCGTGGCAGTTGCTGCTTCAATTTGCTGGCAAGAGCCGCGTTAGGCGCTGACAGTACCAGTTGCCCGGCTTCACATTGCAATACTTCGCAGGTACTGAACATGGCAGGCAATTCGATGGCACATTGCTTTTGCAATGCCGCCATGCGTGTGACAGCGGGCAGCAATGCCGCCATCTTGTCATTCCCCCGTAAAAAATCGGCAACGGCTTTTTGAGTTTGAGGCCTGGAACCCGTTGTCGCTGGCCGGTAAGAAGAAGGTGAGAGTCTACGCATCATGGTGAAACCATATCACACCTGTGACCCGCTCAGGACGTCACTGGAGCCGCAATGCAGGTAATTCTGCTACATCCGCGTTTTAATCGCGCAAAGTCCATTACTTTAGGCGCCAAGCACATCGTCTTGATGATCGCCGGTTTTTTATTGGCGGTATTGCTGGCGACTGGATTGCTGTATTTTCTTACCGCCCGTTACGCGGTGGGTCTGCCGTTCTTGCCGGTTGTCGGCAAGACAGCCAGCAGCTCCGCGGCCGGGGCGCCGGATAAAGATAAGTATCTGAAAGAGAACCTGGCGGCGATGGCCGTCAAGCTCGGCGAAATGCAAGCCCAACTGATGCGCCTGGATGCGTTGGGCGAACGAGTCCAGGGGCTGGCGGGGGTCAAGCCGGAAGAATTCAATTTCAAGGAAGCGCCGGGACGTGGCGGCGCCGAATCCAGCAGCCTTCACGACAGGCGCTCGCACGACATGAGCATGAGTGAATTTCAACAGGCGCTGGACGCCATGTCGCGCGATGTCGGCTATCGCACCGACTATCTGAACGTGGTTGAAACCGTGCTGATGAGCGACCGGATCAAATCCAAGCTGCTGCCCACCAACCAGCCGGTCAATGTCAATTACAACTCTTCAAGTTTTGGCTGGCGGCTCGATCCGTTCAGCGGCCGCAGCGCATTTCATGAGGGACTCGATTTCCCGGCGTCGGTCGGCACCGCCATTTTCGCCGCAGCGGCAGGCGTGGTGATCGCGGCCGAATATCATCCGCAATACGGCAACATGCTCGATATCGACCATGGCAATGACATCATCACCCGCTATGCGCATGCATCGAGGCTGCTCGTGAAAGTAGGCGATATTGTGCAACGCGGCCAGCATATCGCCGATATCGGCACGACCGGGCGCTCGACCGGGCCGCATTTGCATTTCGAAGTAAGAATCAAGGGCGTGGCCCAGGATCCGCGCAAGTTTCTGAATGCCGGCACCGATCTGGCCAAGGTAGCAACATTGGCGGGGAAGTAATAAATGTTGTCGTAATACAAGCAAGGGGGCTCGGAAGCAGCGCCGATCTGGCGCAATTTGCGCAACTTGCTATTGTTTCCTGGCGCATAACCCCAATGTGTCGAGGACTGCATGATAAAATTCTCCGATTATTTAGCCACAGCCCGGTTTCGGGGCCATCCATAAGATGCCACGGAATGTCGCCGGCACTTTTTTTAGAATCCAAGCATGTCATTACTGACCCAGATTTTCGGTAGCCGCAACCAGCGCCTGCTCAAACAATATAAAAAAGTCGTCCGACAAATTAATGCACTTGAGCCCGCATTCGAAAAACTGTCCGATGCCGAGCTGCAAGCTAAAACGCCAGAGCTGAAACAGCGTATTGCAGGCGGCGAAAAGCTCGACGCCTTGTTGCCGGAAGCATTCGCGATTTGCCGCGAAGCCGGCAAGCGGGTCTTGAAAATGCGCCATTTCGATGTGCAACTGATCGGCGGCATGGTGTTGCATTACGGGAAAATTGCCGAAATGGGCACTGGCGAGGGCAAGACGCTGATGGCGACCTTGCCCGCTTATCTGAATGCACTTTCCGGCAAGGGCGTGCACGTGGTGACCGTCAATGATTACCTGGCGCAGCGCGATGCCGAATGGATGGGGCGCCTGTACGGCTGGCTCGGCCTGACTACCGGCGTCAACCTGTCGTCGGTTGAACACGATGCCAAGCAAGTTGCTTATGCGGCTGACATTACCTACGGCACCAACAACGAGTTCGGTTTCGATTATCTGCGCGACAACATGGTGTATGACGCTGCCGACCGCGTGCAGCGCACCCTGAATTTCGCCATCGTCGATGAAGTCGACTCGATCCTGATCGACGAAGCGCGTACCCCGCTGATTATTTCCGGCCAGGCTGAAAACCATACCGATCTGTATTACAAGATCAATGAAGTGCCGCCGCTGCTGACCCAGCAAATCGGTGAAGAAACGCCGGACGGCAAGGGCAAGGTTGAAGTGCCTGGCGATTACACCAAGGATGAAAAAGCGCATCAAGTCTTGCTGACGGAAGCCGGCCACGAAAAAGCCGAGCAGATCCTCACCGACATGGGCTTGCTGGCGGAAGGCGCGTCGCTGTACGACGCTGCCAACATCAGCCTGATTCATCACTTGTACGCTGCGTTGCGCGCGCACTCCTTGTATTTCAAGGATCAGCACTACGTAGTGCAAAACGGCGAAATCGTCATCGTGGATGAGTTCACCGGCCGCATGATGACCGGCCGTCGCTGGTCGGATGGCTTGCACCAGGCAGTCGAAGCCAAGGAAGGCGTCAAGATCCAGAACGAGAATCAGACCCTGGCCTCGATCACCTTCCAAAATTATTTCCGCATGTACGGCAAGCTGGCCGGCATGACTGGTACGGCCGATACCGAAGCCTACGAGTTCCAGGAAATCTACGGTCTGGAAACCGTGGTGATTCCGCAAAACCGGCCGAATCAGCGCAAGGATCGGCAGGATCAGGTCTACAAGACGGCCCAGGAAAAATACATGGCGATGCTGAAGGATATTCAGGATTGCTACGAGCGCGGACAACCGGTGCTGGTGGGCACCACCTCGATCGAAAACTCGGAATTGCTGGCCGGGATCCTGGCCAAGGCCGACCTGCCGCACAATGTGCTGAACGCCAAGCAGCATGCGCGCGAAGCGGAAATCATCGCGCAAGCAGGCCGTCCGAAGGCGATCACTATCGCTACCAACATGGCCGGCCGCGGTACTGACATCGTGCTGGGCGGGAACGTCGAGAAACAAATCCAGTTCATCGAGGCCGACGAGGCGCTCGGCGAAACCGAAAAACAACTGCGCTCCGACAAGTTGCGCGATGAATGGCAATCGCTGCATGACCATGTGGTCAATTCGGGCGGTTTGCATATCATCGGTACTGAGCGCCATGAATCGCGCCGGGTGGACAATCAGTTGCGTGGCCGTGCCGGACGCCAGGGCGATCCAGGCTCCTCGCGTTTCTATCTGTCGCTGGATGACGCCTTGCTGCGCATTTTTGCCGGCGACCGTGTGCGCGCCATCATGGATCGCCTGAAAATGCCGGAAGGCGAGCCGATCGAGGCTGGCATCGTATCGCGTTCGATAGAGTCGGCGCAGCGCAAAGTAGAGGCGCGTAACTTCGATATCCGTAAGCAGTTGCTGGAATACGACGATGTCGCCAACGATCAGCGCAAAGTGATCTACCAGCAGCGTAACGAGTTGCTGGAAGCGCAAGGCGTTTCCGAGACCGTTGCATCATTGCGCGAAGGCGTTCTGGACGACACTTTCCGCACCTATGTACCGGAAGAGTCGCTCGAAGAACAATGGAATATTCCCGCACTGGAAGCCGCTCTATCCAGCGAGTTGCATCTGGAAGTGCCACTCGCCGAGATGCTGAAGTCGGAACCGAACCTGACCGATGAAGAGTTGCTGGAGCGGGTGCTGGCAGCGGCAGATAGTTCGTATGCCGCCAAAACTGAAATCGTCGGCAAGGAATCGTTCGCCGGTTTCGAGCGTAGCGTCATGTTGCAAAGCGTCGACAGCCATTGGCGCGAACATCTGGCAGCGCTGGACCATCTGCGGCAAGGGATTCATCTGCGCGGTTACGCACAGAAAAATCCAAAACAGGAATACA
>NZ_JAGQEG010000139.1 GCF_018305005.1 Collimonas silvisoli | reverse complement strand
CGTGAAGGCTGGCTCGATAACCATAAACGTGTTTATCGTCTGTATCAGCAAGAGGGCCTGTCGCTGCGGCTTAAGCGGCCCAAGCGCAACAAATCGGCACGCCTGCGCCAGCCGAAACACCTCGCTACCGCAATGAACCAGATCTGGAGCATGGACTTCGTCGCAGATGCCTTGTTCGATGGACGGCGCCTACGGGCGCTCACCGTGGTGGACAACTACACACGTGAATGCCTGGCGATCGAAGTAGGGCAAAGTTTAAAAGGAGAGGATGTCGTGAATACGTTAAATCGCATCGCTGTGCATCGCGGCTTGCCGGCAACGATCAAGGTCGACAACGGCAGCGAATTCATTTCCAAGGCGATGGACCGGTGGGCGTATGAAGGTGGCGTCGAACTCGACTTCAGTCGACCTGGCACACCGACCGACAACGCAAAGATCGAAAGCTTTAATGGACGGTTTCGCCAAGAGTGCTTGAATGCCCACTGGTTTCTGTCGCTCGACGACGCCAGCGACAAGATCGAGACGTGGCGCCAGGATTATAATGAGAGCCGTCCCCACTCTGCATTGCAGTGGGCGACACCGGCAGAATTCGCTCGCCAGGCAAGGGAAAGTGCCTTCTTGGCCGGTATCCAGGAGTCGGAAAATTCTAATAATCGGTGATACTGATTTCGGGGTACGGTCACGCTGGCCTGAGCCACAATCAATTTTCGCAACTGAATGTGGGGGCTTCCGGCCTCATTTTGAACAACGCTCCCACGAGCGTATCAACGCAATTATCTGGCTGGATTCCGGGCAACGGGAACCTGGCGCCAGGCAATGCGGCGCGCATTATCTTGAATGAAGTGACCGGAACCGGGCGTAGCACCCTGAATGGCACGATCGAAGTCGCCGGCCAGCGTGCCGAGGTGGTGATCGCCAATCCGAACGGACTTTCAGTCTCAGGATTGGGATTTTTGAACACGTCCCGTGGCGTGATTTCGACGGGAACTCCCGTTATCGGCCCAGACGGCAGCCTACAGTCGTTGCGTGTCACACGTGGCGACATCCAGGTCGGCCCCAACGGTCTGAACGGTAGCGGCCTTGATGCGCTGGATTTGATAGCGCGCTCGGTTTCAGTGAATGGCCAGATCTGGGCCAACAATAGCCTCAACGTGATTACGGGGGCAAACCTTGTTTCGTATGACGGACTGGGTATCCAGGTCATTGCAGGCGAAGGCGGCAAGCCCACCGTGGCGATCGACTCTTCTGCTTTGGGCGGCATGTATGCCAACCGTATCCGCCTCGTCGGCAGCGAAGCCGGCGTCGGCGTGGTCAGTCTCGGCAATATCGCGGCCAGCGCCGGGGATCTGAATATCGATTCCCAAGGTAAGGTGACTCTGAGCGGCCGCACGACCGCCAACGGCCAGGTGCGCATTGTCGGCAACGACGGTATCACCAATACCGGCACGCTCTATGGCCAGCAGGCGGTACAGCTTTATAGTGCCGGCCAGATCGCCAACAGCGGCACCGTGGCCGCCCAGAGCGACCTGACGCTGTTCTCCGGCAGCATCAATTCCAGCGGTGTGCTGGGCGCGGGGATCGACGCCAATAGCCACGCCACGCAGACGGGAAGTATCAGCATGACGGCTGCCGGTGCGATCAGTGCCGCCGGCCAGAATACGGCGACGACCAATGTCGACATCAGTGGCACGAGTGTCAGCCTAGCCCATGCGCAGACCAATGCAGGTGGTCACATCGGCTTAGCGGCCCGCACCGGCGACATCGACCTGACCGGCGGCACACTGCAAGCTGCAGGCGTGGCTAACATGAATGCTGTCGGCGCTATTCTCAATGATCAAGGCAGCGTCAGCGCCGCGCAACTGACGACCAACTCCACGAGTCTTTCCAACGTTGGCGGAACGCTCACCCAGTCAGGCACCGGCGACACCAGCATCACGACCAGTGGCCTGTTGAATAACGGCGCGGGGACCCTGGCCACCAATGCCCAGAATCTGACGATCCAATCCGGCAGCCTCAATAACGCCGGCGGTCAAATTAATCATGCCGGTTCCGGCGTGACCACGATCCAGAGCGGAGCGGTCGCCAATGCACAGGGATCGATTGCCAGTAACGGCCAAGTCACCATCAACGCGTCTAGCCTGAATAATCAGGCAGGCCGGATCACAGCGGTAGGCAGTGAGAATATCCAGGTCGCGGGGGACGTCTCCAACAGCCAGGGCACGCTGCAATCCGGTGGCGCGCTGACGCTGACTGGCGCCAATATCGACAATACGTCCGGTAGTGTCAAATCGCTCAATGCCGATGGCCTGACGCTGACAGCCAGCGGTCAGCTGACCAATGCGGCAGCGGGTGTCATCGGCGGCAATGGCAACGTCGCTGTGTCGGCAGGATCGCTGGCCAACAGCAGCACGATCAGCGCTGCCCAGAATCTGACTGTCGCGACCACGCAGGCGTTGGACAATTCTTCCGGCACCCTGGCCGCTGGTGCCGCCCTGAATGCCTCTGCAGGATCCACGCTGACCAACAACGCTGGCACGATTGCCGGCACCCAGATCAACCTGCACGCGCACGACATCGCCAATCAATCTGGCACGATTTCGCAAAGCGGCAGCGCTGCGATGACGGTGCAAGCCGCCGGTGCGTTCGACAATTCGCACGGTACATTGCAGAGCAACGCCGCCGATCTGACGCTCACGACAGGTAGCCTGACCAACGACAGCGGCACCATCTCCCAGGCCGCAGCCGGCACGCTGCACATCGCCACCGGCACGCTATCGAATCAGCACGGTGCGATAGCGACCAATGGCGCGGCCGGCATCACTGCTGGTGCGACGATCAATAGCGGATCGATTAGCGCACAGCAGACGTTGAACTTGACGGCCACCTCGTTGAACAACAATGGCGGCTCCCTCGGTTCGAATGGCGCCATGACAGTCAACGCTGGTTCGTTGCTCTCCAATAGCGGCGGTACGATTCAGGCCGGATCGACCGCCAGCCCGACCAGCGCCACCATCACGGCAACCACGCTGGACAACAGCGGCGGCACCTTGGGCGCCGGCACGATTGACCTAGAGGCGAGCAATCTGAAGAATGCCGCCGGCAAGGTCATCCAGAACGACACGAACGGCACGGCCACCATCAACGTGTCGCAAATGCTCGACAACAGCAACGGCATGATCGGCGTGGTGGCTCACAATCTGACGCTGTCGCCGGCGACATTGACCAACGATGGCGGCTCTGTCGCCCACATGGGCAGCGGAACATTGACCGTCAACACCGGCGCACTGTCGAATAATGGCGGCGTGCTGGGTACCAATGGCGCGGCCACCGTCACGGCCAGTTCCATCGCGAACCAGGGCGGCAAACTGACGGCGGTCGGCAGTGAGTCGGTCACCAGCACGTCCAATGTCGACAACAGCCTGGGCGGTTATATCGGCGGCGTGGCTGTGGCCGTCAACGCCAATTCCGGCCAACTCAATAACCAGGGCGGCACCATAGAAGGGGCGACTTCTGGCGCCACCGTCAACGCGCAATCGGTGAATAACGGCGCCGGTCACATCCAGAATTTGGGCAGCGGCGCGGTCACCGTGAATGCCACGCAGGCGCTGAACAATGCGGCGGGCAGCATCAGCGGCAAGGGGGATGTCACGGCGACAGCCGGCAGCATCGATAACGTCGCTGGCGCCATCGGTGCGCTGGGCAATCTCAACGTATCGTCCGGCAGTACGCTGGACAATACCAACGGTGCGCTGGAGGGGATGGGCAGCGTTTCCACCATTGCGCAGGGCGCTGTGACGAACGCCGGCGGCAAAATCGAAGCGCTGGGCAGCACCGGCCAATTGCAGGTATCCGGCAGCACGGTCGACAACACGAACGGCAAGATCATCAATGTCGGCACCGGCCAAACGACCGTTGCCGGCACAACCAGCATCACGAATGCCAATCCATCCGCAGGCAGCGGCACCGGCCTGATCGGTGGCGCCGGCGATGTCACGGTTGCCACCCCCAATTTATCTAACACGCAAGGCGGCCACATTATCGCCGGCGGCGCGTTGAACCTGAACACGCCGACCAGTGTGGACAACACCGGCGGGCAATTGATGGCCACCAATGCACTGACGCTGAATCAGCCAGGTGCCACCTTGACCAATATCGGTGGCGGCATCAGCGGCGGCAGCGTGGCCTTGACGGCGGCCAGCATCGACAATACGAACGGCAGCATTGCCAACCCGGCAGGCAGCGGCGGCGGGATTGCGATCAACACAGGCACGTTGACCAACACCAACGGCTCGGTCGGCAGCGATGTCGATCTGAGCTTGACCGCTAATTCCTTGCTCGGCGACGGCAAGATCGTCGCTGGCCGTGACGGCAATGTCAGCCTGCAAGGCGACTATACCTATGACGCCGGCAACCAGATCACCGCGAACCGCGACCTGACCTTGTCGACCACCGGCACCTTGACCAATATGGCGACGCTGGCCGCAGCGGGCAATCTGACGGTCAATGCCGCCAATGTGGTCAATGCCGCGGGCGCCGATATCGCTTCCGGCAATCCGGGCGATCTGACGACCGGCACCACCACGATCAATGCAGGCAGCGGCAATCTCATCAATGCCGGCCGCATCGAGGGTAATAACGTCAACACGACCAGCAACCTTCTCACCAACACCGGCACCCTGATCGGCAATAACGTGACCGTCAACGCCGCTACGCTGACCAATGACGGTGCGGCAGCGATTATCGCCGGCGCCAACCAGGTCAATCTGTGGGTGGCCAATACGGTCAATAACCAGAACGGAGCGACGCTCTACAGCCTGGGCGACTTGAACATGGCCGCCGATGGCGCCAAGGATGCCAACGGTTACCTGTTCCACCAGACCGGCACCATCAACAATCTGTCGTCGACCATGGAAGCCGATGGCGTGTTGAATGTCGCGGCGAACCAGATCAACAATGTGCGGCAGAACGTGCAGACCACGACGGTGACGGTCTCGGATACGACCAGTACCATGACGCAGTCGCCCTGGTCGACCTCGCTGGCGAAGGGGAGCTCGCCCTTGCGTAACAGTAATACGCACATGCATGACGACTATTATCTGGATCCGTCGGCTATCCTCTCGGTCACGCCGGTGGTGACGCCCGACGGCTATCTGATCTACAAGGCGGTAGTAAAACTGTCGGCCACCGATTCGGCGTTTGAAATCAATTATGGCGGCCTGGCCTACCCCTTGCCGAATGGCACGGAAGACATCCAATACCTGAGCCAGTCGCGGGTGGCGCCAACCGCCGGCACACAGGTGATCTATTTTACGAAGCGCAGCGACAATCAGGCCAATCCGGACCAGGTCGCCGGCAACAGCGCCTGGACCGACCTCACGAGTGGCAATATCTATCGCAATGTCTTAGGGACGATCACGTATTCCAACCAATACGGCAATTGCACGACCAACTGTGTACGCCTGGTCACGATTCCCGCCTATACCGACCCGACTGCCACTTTCCAGAACGACACGCAACTGGTCCGTGCCTATTACGCCGGCAGTTATCCGAGCGAGGTCGAACGCATTGCGCATCAGGTGGTGACAGAAACGCAACTGGCGTCCACGACCGGCGCGCCGGCGAAGATCACGTCCGGCGGCGACATGCACATGGCCGTCGGCACGCAGTTGAACAATAACAATGGCCAAATTGCCGCCGGCGGCAATCTGACCATTGACGGCGTCGCTTCTGCCGACGGCAGCAACAATACCAAGATCGTCAATACCTCCACCCAATTAACGCGCACCTACACCTCGACCAACACGAGCGGTTTCGGCACGGCGGATAGCTTGCCGGCGCCGCCGGTGCAATGGATCACCTGGAGCAACACGCCGATTACGCAAAACATCGGTGTCGCTGGTGGCACCATCACCAGCAACCAGGCGGTGTCGATCACCGGCGGCCAGATTACCAATACCAGCGTCGGCGCCTCGACGCGACCCATCGGCGCCAGTGCGGCATCGCTGGGCCTGGGCGACAGTATCGCGCCGCTGGCGCTGGCGACGAATAACACGATCAGCGGGGTGCCCACCGGGAACCAGACCGGTGTCGGTGGTTTGAGCGCAGTGGGCGGCACCAGTAATACAACCATTCCAGGCGCTGCGCGTGTGGTTGACGGTGCGCGCGCCGGCGCGATCAATACTGTGCTCCCGACCAATGGTTTGTATTCCGTGCGGCCGCAGCCGAATCAGCCCTATCTGATCGAAACCGATCCGCGCTTCACGCAGTACGGCAATTTCATCTCCAGCGACTACATGCTCAATTTGCTGGGCATCAACCCGGCGGCTACGCAAAAGCGCCTGGGCGACGGCTTTTATGAAGCAAAGCTGATGACAGACCAGGTCACCAATCTGACGGGCATGCGTTATTTGCATGGCTATGCCAGTGCGGAAGAAGAATATAAATCGCTGATGACCAACGGCGTCGCATTTGCCAAGCAGTTCAATATGGTGCCCGGCATGGCGCTGTCGGATGCGCAGATGGCGACGCTGACCACCGATATCGTCTGGCTGGTGAGCCAAATCGTGACGCTGCCGGACGGCAGCCAGCAGACGGTGCTGGTGCCACAAGTGTATCTGGCCAAGAGCATGGACTTGACGCCGACCGGCGCCTTGATCGCTGGTGATTCTGTGGGGATCAAGGGAACGGATATCGTTAACACCGGCGGTACGCTCTCGGGCACCAAGCAATTGCTGCTGGCGGCGGATCACGACATCAGCAACATCGGCGGCACGCTCTCGGGCGGGAATGTCGGCCTGTTTGCCGGCAACAATATCCTGGATCAGTCGGTCACCAACACGGCCATCACCCATTTCGGCAATAGCTCATCAACGATTACTGCCGTGGGTGCGGTCGGCAAGATCGCGGCGACGCAGAATCTGATCATGTCCGCCGGGCAGAATCTGACCTTGCAGGGCGCGCAGATCAGCGCCGGCGGCAATGCGATGCTGACAGCGGGGAATGCGATCAACGTCGAGACGGTATCGACGGGATCGCATTATGTGACGCCGACGGCGAACAGCCATGCCGACGTGCAAGCCACGCATGCGGTCGGCAGCACGGTGGCTGCAGGCGGCAACCTGGGCATGGTGAGCAAGGGCGACCTGACGGTGACCGGCAGCAGTCTGTCGTCAGGGCAGAATATGCTGGTGGCCGCCGGCGGCAATGTGACCATCCAGAACGCCACCGACACCAGCAGCACCCATCTGGATGGTCAGGGCAAGTCGGGCAAACGGAGCGGATCGCAGAGCGTTGACATGCATGACCAGATCGCCGTCGGCAGCAGCTTGTCGGCGGGCGGCAATGCGACGGTGCTGGCCGGCGCCCAGCAAGACGCGTTCGGCAATGTCGTCCTGGCAAAACAAGCACCGGCCAAGGATCTGACCGTCACCGCCAGCACGATCACGGCTGGCGGCAATCCGGACGGCAAGGGCAATGCGGCGTTGGGCGCGACCGGCAACGTGACAATCGGCGAGGCCACCTTGCACGGCGACTATAGCCAGGAGGACAGGAGCAGTCATAAAGGCTTCCTGTCCAGCAGCAGTAGTCACGATTTGATGACGAAGACGGGCGACGTCGCGCAGGGCAGTACGGTGTCGGGCAATCAGGTGAGCGTGACGGCGGGCAATGATGTTACCGTGCGCGGCAGCAACATCATTGGCCTGAACGATGTAGCGCTGACGGCAACCAACGGCAACGTTGCCATCGTGTCGGTACAAAATACCAGCCAGACGACCTCGCTCCACGAACAGAAAAAATCCGGCTTCACGGCAAGTTTCTCTGCCGGGGTCGCCAGTGTCGGCTATGGCAAAGCCAGTGCCAACAGCCAGAATAGTGAAGAGACGGTGACCCAGCAGGGTTCCAGCATTGCCTCGATCAATGGCAATACGCGGATTCAGGCCGGGCAGCAATTGAGCGTAGTGGCCTCAGACATCAGCGCAGGTAACAATCTGACGCTGATCGGCAAAAGCGTGGATCTGAGCGCCGCACAAAACACCAGCGTGGAACACGGCGCACAACAATCGAGTTCCAGCGGGTTATCGGTGGGCGTGACGCTGAACCCGTTGGCTGCCTTCAAGAGCGCCTATCAGCAAAGCGCCAGCGGCAATCCCAGCACCAGCTTCATGGGCCGGGCCAGCAAGTATGGCGATGCCATCGGCGACGGTACGCTGGCAGCAAGCACGCCAGTGGTGGTGCAAGCCGGTTCGCGCAGTGCCAGCGGCAATCAGGACCATGCCACCAGTACCGCGCAGGTCAGCTCGCTCACGGCAGGCAATAATCTGACGGTCCTTGCCACCGGCGGCAGCATCACCAGCCAGGGCGCCAGCATGAGCGCCGGCGGCGACGCCACGCTGATCGCCAAAGACAGCATCAACCTGGATGTGGCGCACAGCTTCGAGACCCAGGGGCAAACCAATACCGCCAAAGGCTGGAGTACGGATAACCGGGGCAGTTTGCCGGTCGGGGTATTTAACAGCAACGGCAAAGGCAACGGCAGCACCGATACCATCCACGGCACAACTCTGTCGGCAGGCGGCAAGGCCACGCTGGCGACGACCGAAGGCGATATCACCCTGACCGCCGCTAACCTGGTGGCCAGCAGCGATCTGAGCATCAACGCCGCCAGAAATCTGACCATCCAAAGCGGACAGGATACGCTCACGAACGCCAACCAGAACAACAGCCAGGCCATCGGTAAAGTGGTCATTTCCGATACGGAGCGCTTTGCCGGCTACCATTCCGAGAAGAGCAAGGATAACAATACCGCTATCACCCAGGTCGCCAGCAATGTCGGCAGCCTGCAAGGCAATGTCAGCCTCAGCGCGGGTGACAAATACACCCAGACGGCGAGCAATGTGCTGGCCAAGAACGACATCAACATCGTCGGCAAGTCCATCGACATCAATACTGCCGCCAACACGGGCAGTAGCGATCAGAGCAGTGCGGATCTGAAGATAGGGGCGTTTGCCAGAGTCAGTTCGCCGTTGATCGATCTTGGCAACAATCTGGAGAATGCCAAGAAATCGGATGGCCGTCTGCAGGCCATGCAAGGCTTGGCAGCGGCATCGAACGGATATCAAGTCGCCAGCGCCGCGAGTGCCGCCTTAAACGGACCCGGGAGCGGTGAGTTGCTGAAAGCCGAAGTCGGTGTCGGCTTTGCGAGTGCCAATAGCCAGGATCGCAGCAGTTATAACCAGGCCCAGGGCAGCAGCGTCCAGGGGGGCGGCAACGTCAGTCTGACCAGCACCGCAGGCGATATCCACGCCACCGGGGCGCATATCGCCGCTGGGGATGCGCCGGGTAAAACCCTGACGCTGGATTCGGCCAGAAACATCCTGCTCGACGCCGGCCAGAGCACCGCAACGAGCAGCGGCAGTAATCACAGCGCCGGTGTCGAAGTGGGCGTAGGGTATGAGGTCGGTGCTAAAACCGGTGTGTATGCCTATGTCAGCGCCAACGTCGGTAATGGCAATTACAACAATAGCGCCACGACCAACAGCAACACGCAGTTAAGCGGCGACACCGTCACCTTGACATCCAAAGGTGATACGACCTTAAAGGGTGCGACGGTCAAAGCCGATACGATCAATGCCGATGTCGGCGGCAAGCTGGCGATCGAATCAGTGCAAGATACCAGCGTCCAGCACAATGAACAAAGCAGTGTAGGCGGGCGGGTACAGATCTCCTTCGGCACGGCGTGGGAGGCCTCGGGCAACGTGGGGCAATCGACGGCCAACGGCAGCAGCAACGCTGTCAATCAACAGTCCGGCCTGTTTGCCGGCAATGGCGGTTATCACGTCACGGCCGATACGGTGGCCTTGAAAGGCGGCGCGATTGCCAGCACGAATGCCGGCAATTCGGATCTGACCACAAAATCCATCACGTTTGAGAACCTCACCAACAAGATGGATTACTCGGCGGACACGGTGAGTATGTCGGGCGGCGTGAGCGGTGGTAGCGGCAACGGCAATAGCAAAGGTGAGGCACCCACACAAACCAGCACCGGCGCCAGCAATCCGAACGTCACTCCCGGCATTCCATTATTAGAGAGCGGCAGTGCCAGCTCGACGACTTACGGCACCCTCACCGACGGCAACATCACGATTGGCGGCCAGCACATGACAAGTGCGGCCGGCTTGGGCGCGCACACCGATTTGGCGACGGCCCATACCGCCATCGCGGCGTTGCCGGACCTGAAGAATGTCATGAACAATCAGCAGGCCATGGCGGCTGCCGCCAACACCGTGATTGCCACTAGCGCGCAGATCGGCAACGATTTAGGTCAGGCAGCGAACAAGCAAGCCCAGCAAGCGGATGCACAGGTCAAAAGCGCCAATGCCGACATAGGAAATGCGCAAGCCGTTCTGGACAATAAAGACAGCACGGAACAGCAAAAGGCTGATGCCCAGCAAGCGCTCGTACTCGCCACCCAACACCGCGGCAAC
>NZ_JAGQEG010000138.1 GCF_018305005.1 Collimonas silvisoli | reverse complement strand
CAAAAACCGCCGCGAACTATAGCGATCAAGCTGCATGCCGGCAGTAATTTGAATGCGGACAGCTCCGGCACGCCACTCGCGCTGGTCGCCCGAGTATATAAGTTACGACAAAATGGTGCTTTCCAACAGGCAACTTACGATACATTTACCAATCCGCAGAAAGAAAAAGACGTATTGGGCGCCGATCTTGTCGAAGTGAAAGAAATTACACTAGTGCCCGGACAGCGCTATGAAGTCAGCGAAAAGGTAAGCAGAGAAGCAGGTTTTGTCGGCGTTGTAGCGCTGTTCCGCAAGCCGGCGGCGCAACGCTGGAAAATGACTTTCCCGGCAGAGCAAGCTGAAAAGTCTGGCATCACCATTGGTGCGAATGCCTGTGCGCTGACAGTCGGCACCGGCGTCACTGTGTCAGAAGATGTTGGAGCGAGTAAATTCTTAACCCCGGTCCCATGCGGCTAGCGCCACGCAAACAGTTGCGTGCTGGTTTGAACAAAATGACATGTGAGTAAACTACGTGAATCGAACATCGAAAATTTTATGGGGCGAGGGCCTGTTCTTACGTCCTCAGCATTTCCAACAACAGGACCGGTATCACGAAAACCGCCTGCATGAGACCACCAATGCCTTGCATCCGTATGCCTGGGGAGTCATGACGGTCCAGCTGGATCGCGATGCGCTGGCCAACAATACGCTACGCCTGTCCGAGCTGTCGGTGATCTTCCAGGACGGCGAGATTTATAACGCACCCGCGGATGACGATCTGCCGGAAGTGGTGGACCTGAGCAATATCCCGCACGGGCAGCAAACCATTACTTACTACGCTGCGCTGCCATACCTGAAAGGGTTCGGCGGCAATTTTTCGCCTTTGGGCCAAACCAGCAACGCCACCCGCTATGCCCAGAATAATTCGGCGACGCCGGACTTGTTCACGCAAGCAGCGGAAGCGGAGCTAACCTACCTGAAGAAATCCGTACGGCTGGTATCGGAAGTCGAGCCACGCGACTCCCTGATCAGTTTTCCACTGATCAAACTGCGCCGTATTTCGACCGGCGGCTTTGAGCCGGATCCGTCCTTTGTGGCGCCCAGCCTGACGATTCGTAGCGCTCCGGTCTTATATATCCAATTGCGGCGCCTGATGGATGCATTGCAAGCCAAGGTCAATGCCTTGTATGGCCATCACCGCGAGCCGAGCAAGAACGTGATTGAATTCCGCTCGGGCGATATTTCCTCATTCTGGCTGTTGCACACCGCCAGCTCGGCATTTGCAGCGCTGACCCATTTTTTTCACAATCCGGCGTTTCACCCTGAACGGCTGTACCAGCAACTGCTCAGTCTGGCCGGTGCGCTGATGACATTTTCCAAGAGCTATGCATTATCGGATTTGCCGGTCTATCAGCACCAAGATCCAGGACCTTGTTTTGCCAAGCTGGACACCATCATCCGCGAGTTGCTCGATACCGTGATTTCGTCGCGCTACTTTTCGATTGCACTGTCGGAGAACAAGCCTGCGCATCATCACGGCATGCTCGACTCTGGAAAAATCGACGACAAGACCGCGTTTTATCTGGCAGTCAACGCCAGCATGCCAGCTATCGAGCTGGTCGATATCGTACCGCTGCGCTTCAAGGTCGGCGCGCCCGATGATGTCGATAAATTCGTGCTGTCGGCGATGCCCGGCGTCAAGCTGTCGCACTCGCCGCAGGTGCCTGCGGCGTTGCCGGTACGGCCGGACACCTATTATTTTGCCTTGGAAAACAAAGGACCTTTGTACGAGCGGATGCTTCAGGCGCAATCGATTTCGATTTACGTCCCGTCCGGCATTAACGACCTTAAACTTGAGCTTCTAGCGGTTACACCATGATCAGACCTTCAGCCCCCTCTCTGCTCGGCGACATGACCGCCGGCCAACACGCAGCGTCAGACAGCAGCAGCTCGGCCAATTCATTGCTTGACCTGATGTATGACGGCTTCTACGCTTTATTTTTGTTAAAAAACCGTTGCGCGCCAGCAGACGAAGCGGGGTTTATTGCAAAAATGCAGCGCTTTCTGAACGATTTTGAACGCGGCGCAAAAAAACTGAATGTGTCCAGCGAAGACGTTCACGCAGCGAAATATGCATTTTGCGCCGCCGTCGACGAAAACATCCTGCATTCGCAATTCAATATCCGCGAAAGCTGGGCTCGCCGGCCCTTGCAATTAATCCTGTTCGGCGACCAGCTCGCCGGCGAACACTTCTTCACTCGCCTTGAAGATCTTCGCGCCAAAGGCGACTTGCACCTGCAGGCGTTAGAGGTTTTCCACATGTGTTTACTGCTTGGCTTCCAGGGTAAATACATCATCGAAGGCCCGGAAAAGCTCAACTACCTTACCGCGCGCCTGGGTGATGAAATCGCTCGAATGAAAGGTAAAAGCGCCGGCTTCGCGCCACACTGGGAACGACCAGATCAGGTCAGCCATAAATTGCGCAACGAAGTACCGTTGTGGGCGCTGTGCTCAGTCTTTGCCTTGATTGGGCTGGGCGGTTACTTTACCTTGAACACGATGCTGTCGCGCGCCACCGCGTCGAGTATCAGTGGTTATAGCGATATCGTTAAATTAGCTCCGCGCGCGGCCAATTTGACCATTACCTTACCTTGATTCAATTGCGGAAAAATAGACCGGACAAGCGCCGCGCTGTCGCTATGGGCGCCGCGCCGCAGCGAAGGGCTAGCTGCGGCCGCTGCTCGGCATGATAGAGATCAGCGTGGCGCCACAACTGGTCTTGCGACCCTCAAACGCCACCGGAATCCCGTCGATCAATACTTCAGGGTCACCCTCGGCGATTACGCAATCTTGATGACCCTGCGAATCTGTCATGCCATTTAACGTAGCAACTGGTTCTCCCCTGCCGGATTAACTTCTTCAACCGCAAACGACTTGTTGCCGTCGAATTTCATTCGCCGTGCTACCAGCATCAGCAGTGGAATGTGCGACGCTCGAACCTTGTCCGTCTGTTCGAGCCGGCGCAGATCCGATCAGGCGAAGCTGATTTGCACTTTCATTTGGCTGGAGCGGTCACCGGCAATCTCGAAAGCTTCAATCGATTTTTCGTAGGGAAAAGTCGCAGAAATCAGCGGTTTTACGTCAACCAGTCCTCGGTTCATCAGCTCGACGGCGATGGCAAACTCTTCATGAAAGCGGAACGCGCCTCTCAATTCAAGTTCTTTGCTGGTGAACAGATTGATCGGCAGCGTCATTTCGCCTCCCAGGCCGACCTGGACAATCACGGCTCCCGGACGCAGCGCATCGAGCGCCCCGCGCAATGCCTTTTCATTGCCGCTGACTTCAAACAGAACATCGAAGCTTCCCTTCTCCGCAGTGAAAGGCGCCAGCGCCTCGGGATCTTGTGCGATGTTGATTGCCTGATCTGCGCCAACCAGCAATGCACATTCCAGAGGCATCTTGGCGACGTCGGTCGCAACAATCTGCATGGCGCCGGCCCGGCGTGCCGCGAGCACGGTGAGTGCCCCGATCGGACCGCAACCGGTGACAAGTGCGCGCTTGCCCAATAGCGGACCGGCGCGTCGCACGGCATGCAAAGCAACCGCCAGCGGCTCAGCCATGGCCGCTTCGCCGTCGCTCACGCTATCTGCCACCGGATGCGCTTGCGCGCGCTCAATGATGATCTCCTGGCGGAAAGCACCCTGTACGTGCGGAGTACGCATGGCGCTGCCATAGAAACGCATATCAAGGCAATGATTGTGGCGACCCTCCTGGCAATAGCGGCACTGGCCGCAGGGATTGCTTGGGCTAATCGAAATACGCGTTCCCGCTGCGATGTCGGTCACGGCAGCGCCGACCTGTTCCACCACGCCGGAGACTTCGTGGCCGAGGATCATCGGCTCCTTGATGCGCACCGTACCGAAGCCGCCATGATGGTAATAATGCAGGTCCGAGCCGCAGATGCCGCCGGTCCTGACCCGTACTTTGAGCTGCCTGGCCCCTAGTTCGGGGGTGACTGTGTCCTGCACGCGTAAGTCATGCGGTGCATGGATGATGAGGGCTTGCATGATGTGATATCTCCTGAGAAATAATATTAAGCTGGGCGCTTGAGCGGTATTCGTCGAATAGACTTGCGATATCGCTACAGCATCGCGGTTACGCCGCCATCGACATAAAGGATATGGCCGTTGACGAAATTCGATGCGTCGCTGGCGAGGAATATGGCGGCGCCGGTCAGCTCTTCGACATCGCCCCACTTGCGCGACGGCGTGCGGGCGACCAGCCAGTCGGTGAATACCTGATCGTTCACCAGTGCGGCAGTCAGTTCGGTTTTGAAATAGCCGGGCCCCAGCCCATTGACCTGGATACCATGCTTGCCCCAATCGATTGCCATGCCTTTTGTCAACATCTTGACTGCGCCCTTACTTGCAGTATAGGGCGCAATATTCGGCCTACCCAATTCGCTTTGGACCGAACATATATTGATGATCTTGCCGCGCCTCCTGGGGATCATGCGTAGAGCGACCGCTTTCGCGACCAGGAACACGCTATCGACGTTGGTACGCATCAATTCGTGCCACTGGTCCTCGGGGAACTCTTCCAGCGGCGCTCTGCGCTGCATGCCAGCGTTGTTAAATAGAATATCGATCGGGCCGATTTCCTGCTCGATTTGTCCAATTGCCGCTTCGACTGAGTCGCCCGAGGTCGCATCAAATGCCGAAGTGTGAATTTGATAGTCTTCGGCGCGCAGTTGTGCGGCAGCGCGGGCCAGTTTTTCTTCATTGCGTCCGTTGAGCACCACCGTGGCCCCGACAGAAGCGAGTCCGCGTGCCAGCGCAAATCCGATGCCGGAGCTGGAACCGGTGATGACGGCGATACGGCCGGCCAGGCTAAATCTTTTCAATCCTTCTTGCAATTCCATGACGTCTCCTTCTCGTGTTACAACGTGTTGATCGCTTTGTTGATGGCTTGCAGCGCGTCTTAATCGACCGCCTTCGCCATATCTTCAATCACCTTCTTGGCATCGCCAAACACCATCATGGTCTTGTCCATGTAGAACAACTCGTTGTCCAGACCGGCATAGCCGGAGGCCATGGAACGCTTGTTGACGATGACGGTCTTGGCTTTGTAGGCTTCCAGAATCGGCATACCGGCAATCGATGACTTCGGATCCTTGGCGGCCGGGTTGACGACGTCGTTGGCGCCCAATACCAGCACCACATCGGCCTGGGCGAATTCGCTGTTGATGTCTTCCATTTCGAACACCTGGTCGTACGGCACTTCGGCCTCCGCCAGCAACACGTTCATGTGGCCTGGCATGCGCCCTGCCACCGGGTGGATCGCGAACTTGACGGTGACGCCCTTGTGCGACAGTTTCTCGGCCAGTTCCATCAATGCATGCTGCGCGCGCGCCACCGCCAGGCCGTAGCCGGGCACGATGATGACGGTTTCGGCATTCCCCAGCAGGAACGATGCATCGTCGGCGGAGCCGGATTTCACCGGGCGTTGCTGCTGATCGCCGTTAGTGATCGCAGCAGCGGGATCGCCGCCGAATCCGCCCAGAATCACGTTGAAAAAGGAACGGTTCATCGCCTTGCACATGATGTAGGACAGGATCGCACCGGAGGAGCCGACCAGCGAACCGGCGATGATCAGCATCGCGTTGTTCAGCGAAAAGCCGATACCCGCTGCAGCCCAGCCCGAATAGCTGTTGAGCATCGACACCACCACCGGCATGTCCGCGCCGCCGATCGGGATAATGATCAACACACCTAGCGCAAACGCGATGAGGGTCATCAGGATGAAGGGCAGCCAGGACTGGGTCAGCACAAAGATCAACCCCAGCCCTAGCATCGCCACGGCCAGCAACAGGTTGATGAAGTGCTGTCCTCTGAAGCTGACCGGCGCGCCCTGGAACAGGCGGAACTTGTATTTTCCCGAGAGCTTGCCGAACGCAATCACCGAGCCGGAGAAGGTAATCGCGCCGACGAAGGTGCCGATGAACAGTTCGATACGGTTACCGGCCGGCAGCGCTTCGCCGTGGGCGGCGATACCGAAAGCCCAAGGCTCCGATACCGCGGCAACCGCGATACACACCGCCGCCAGACCGATCAGCGAGTGCATCGCCGCCACCAGTTCCGGCATCTTGGTCATCTCGACCCGCTTGGCCAGGAAGGCGCCGATGCTGCCGCCCGCCACCACGCCGATCAACAGCAGCCCGAAACCCAGGCCGGTGCCGCCGGCCTGGGTCTTGAGCTTGATGATGAGCGCGATGGTGGTGATGGCGGCGATCGCCATGCCGCTCATGCCGAAGAGATTCCCGTGCCGGGCCGAGGACGGATGCGACAAACCCTTCAAGGCCTGGATGAAACACACCGAGGCGATCAGGTAGAACATCGTCACCAGGTTCATGCTCACGAATTCCATGCGCATTATTTGGCTCCCGCAGTATCGGTTGCAGGGAGCGCCTTCGGCACTGCTTTCGGTTCTTTCTTCTTGAACATTTCCAGCATCCGCTGCGTGACCAGAAAGCCACCGAAGACGTTCACGGCGGCCAGCACCACCGCCAGCGTGCCGGCGGCCTGGCCGACGAGGCCTTCAGTCAGACCGGCGGCCAGCATGGCGCCGACGATAATGATCGCAGAGATTGCGTTGGTCACCGCCATCAGCGGCGTATGCAAGGCCGGTGTGACAGTCCAGACCACGTGGTAACCGACGTAGATCGCCAGTACGAAGATGATCAGGTTGGTGATGGTGTGCGTGACTTCCATGATTTTCCTATTCTATTTGCGCAGCACTTCGCCGCCGCTGCACAGCAAAGTGCCGGCAACGATATCGTCTTCACGGTTGATCACCAGGCCGCCTTCGGCATTGATGATCAGCTTGAGGAAATCGAGCAGGTTGCGCGCATACAGCGCTGAGGCATCAGCCGCCACCAGCGCCGCCAGATTGCCTTCGCCGATGATGTGCACGCCGTGCTTGATGACGGTCTTGCCGCTTTCCGACAAGGGGCAATTGCCGCCCTGGTCGACCGCCATATCGAGAATCACCGAACCCGGCTTCATCGCCCTGACCGTGTCTTCGCTGATCAAGATCGGCGCTTTGCGGCCGGGGATCAGGGCGGTGGTGATGATGATGTCGGCTTGCCTGGCGCGCTCATGCACCAGTTCGGCCTGGCGCCGCATCCAGTCGACCGGCATCGGCCGCGCATAACCGCCGATACCTTGGGCGATTTCCTTTTCTTCATCGGTGATGAAAGGCACATCCAGGAATTTCGCACCCAGCGATTCGATCTGCTCTTTCACCGCCGGTCGCACATCGGAAGCCTCGATCACCGCGCCAAGGCGCTTGGCGGTGGCGATCGCCTGCAGACCGGCAACGCCGGCTCCCATAATCAGCATGCGCGCCGCCTTGACGGTGCCGGCGGCGGTCATCAGCATCGGCATGAAGCGCTGATACGTGTTAGCGGCCATCAGCACCGCCTTATAGCCGGCGATATTGGCTTGCGACGACAGCACGTCCATCGATTGCGCACGCGAAGTACGCGGCGCCGCTTCCAGCGCAAACGCGGTCAGGCCGTGCGCTGCCATTGCTGCGGTATTGTCGGCATCGAACGGGTTGAGCATGCCGACCACGACGGCACCGGATCTCATCAGGCTACGTTCTTCCGCGCTCGGAGCGCGCACTTTTAATACGGCATCGACACCGTAAACCTCAGCCGCGAAGCTGACGCGCGCACCCACCGCTTCGTAGGCGTCGTCGGGAATGCTGGATTTGATCCCGGCGCCCGCCTCCACCAGCACTTCGTGTTTTGCGGCGACCAATTTCTTTACTGTTTCAGGGGTCGCAGCCACGCGCGTCTCCCCGTCCCGACTCTCGACGGGGATTCCTAGTTTCATCCGTATCTCCAATCTATTTATCTGTAGCTTTCCAGTAAATCGTTATCTTTGTATAACCTCAGCAATGACGTGCCGGGCGGCTATGCAGAAATCGCCGCCCGAGCCAGTCGAGTCGCTTAGAACGTATGACGCAGCCCCGTCGTTACTCCCAGACGATTCCCATACAAAGTTCCCGCAGCGGCGCCAAGGGTGGTCCATGCATCGGTGAGCTTGGTGTAATCCACTGTCAGATAAACATCCGTACGTTTGCTCAATGCGTAATCCAGGGTCGGTGCGACGGTCCAGCGCGTACCGTTCTTACCGGCATGCTTCAGTTTGTCGAAATACACTTCGTTCCACAGACTCCACGGACCGGAAATATTCCATTTGAAGCCGGCAGAATATGAACTGTTCTTATAGTCCGCGATATCCAGTTTGTTGTTTATGTACGCCAGATACCACTTGACCGGGCCGGCCACATAGGTGCCGCCTAGTGTCCATGCGGTTTGTTTGCTTTGTGCGCTGATGGCGGAACTGAAATAGGAAGTGGAATTATTTAACGTCTGCCAAGCAGCGCCGACATGCAAGGGGCCGCTATCGTATGCCAGGCTGAAGGCTTTCGAGTCGCTGTTGTGTATATTTCCTGCGACTCCGCCTGCGCTGTAGGCAACGTTCGCCGTCACGCCATTCCAGGTATTCGCATACCTGATGGTGTTATCCAGGCGTGCGCCCATTGTGTAATTGCCGCCTTGAAAGCCGATTGTTTGCGTATTGTTGGACATGACGTAGACATCGTTACTGACCGCCATGTCATGAATAACCGCATATTGGCGACCCAAAGTGATTTTGCCAAAACCACCCTGCAAGCCGACCAAAGACTCGCGGCCGAACAAGCGCGTTCCCGTTGCGGGTTGCTGCTGCAACGCTCCGTTGTTGGTGCCGAATCCCGCTTCCAGGGAAAACAACGCGCTTAACCCGCCACCCAGATCTTCAGTTCCCTTGAAGCCTATGCGACTGCCGCTCAGCGGTCCGCCTGCCTCCTGAAGCTTACTTCCTCCCGCAGCATTTTCATGCGTGCTATAACGGATTGCCGCATCGACAATGCCGTAAATGGTGACATTGCTTTGCGCATGCGCCACTCCGCTTGACGCGCACAACACTGCGGCTGACATAACTATCTTTCTCATTTCACACTCCCCTTTGATTGATCAACGCCGCCAAACATCTAACCCGGATACCAACTTTCATCACTACATGACAGATTCGTCATTCTGCTTTTTCCGGATCGGCCGGGCTACGCGGCAAGAGACCGATCCGTTTGAGTCTTTATGCATCAGGACAATGCCGCGACGGCGGCGGCAAGTTTCGAGCACCCTTCTTCAATCACCTCGATGCCGGTAGCGATAGACATGCGGAAATAGGGTGAAACGCCATATGCGGAGCCGGCAACCAGTGCCACGCCGGCTGTTTCCAGGAAATAAAGAACGACGTCGGTATCGGTTTCAAGAATTTTTTTGTCCGCCGTTTTACGTCCGATCACTCCGCTGCAATTGACGAACAGATAGAACGCGCCGCCCGGGGTGCGGCAACTGAGGCCGGGAATAGCGTTCAGCAGCTCCAGGCCGCGATCGCGCCGTTCGCGATAAATGCGGGCGGATTCGACCACGAAGCTCTGGTCGCCCTGCAGCGCCGCTAGCGCTGCAGCCTGGCTGATAGAGCAGGCGTTGCTGGTGGATTGCGATTGCAAGGTATCCATGGCCGAGATCAGATCTGCCGGGCCTGCGGCGTAACCAATGCGCCAGCCGGTCATTGCATAGGTTTTGGAAACGCCGTTCACCAGAAGGGTGCGATTGCGCAATTCCGGTGCAATCGCCAGGATATGCTGATTGTCTTCAGAGTCGAAACGAATGTGCTCGTAGATGTCGTCCATCATCAGCAGCACTTGCGGATGGCGCAACAGGACGTCGGCTAACGCGCGCAATTCGGCAGTGCTGTATGACGCGCCGGTCGGATTGGTCGGCGAATTGATCAGCAACCAGCGGGTCTTGGGCGTAATCGCTGCTTCCAGCGCTGCCGCCGTTACCTTGAAGCCGTCATCTTCATGGCAAGTGATGATCACCGGCGTACCGTCGCAGGCCAGCACCATATCGGGATAAGAAACCCAGTAAGGCGCCGGGATCAGTACCTCATCTCCAGGTTCAACCGTGATGGCCATTGCGTTAAAGATCGCGTGCTTGGCGCCACAGGTCACGATGATATGGCGCGGGTCATAACACAAGTCGTTCTCGCGCTGCAGCTTGTCGGCGATTGCCTGGCGCAGCGCAGGGGTGCCGGCGGTTTGCGTATAGCGTGTTTCGCCACGTTCGATGGCTTCGCTGGCGGCACGTCGAATGTGCGCGGGCGTGTCGAAGTCGGGTTCGCCGACCACCAGGTTGACGATGGCTTTCCCCTGGCGGCGCAACTCGGCTGCGCGATCGGCGGCAGCGCTACTGGGGGATGGCTTGATGCGTTGCACCCGCGCGGCAATACGTGATGGACTCACACTGTCTCTCCAAGAGCTTCGAAAGACCTTAAGTTAAGCGTGTCCCATCATTTCCGCCAAGACGACTTTCCTCTGGGCGAATAACATCAACTTATATCTCACAATTTTTTGCGCTACGGCATCAAAATGGTGGTGGCAAATTGGACGCGCAATATTGGTCTCTTTGTCGTCTGGCAAGGGCCGCATTTCTGTCTGCGGCAGCTTAAATACACGCAGTGGATTTGCATGGAATAGAAGGATTTAATGCGCAAGTGCTAGACTATTCGGGCGTTGTTGTTTTGCGTCACACTCCGGCTCAGGTCCGTTGCAGAGGCGCAGGGCCTGTTAACAATTAATTTGGGAGTGCGAACGCGCGGCAGGCGTTGCGTGCCTAGGCGTAGCGACGCGACGCAGCGGTGCTACGGCAAGGAGTTGCAACAACGGCATGCGACGCCTGCAGCCGTTCCCGGAGGGTTCAAACCAAAACGTGCGCTG
>NZ_JAGQEG010000137.1 GCF_018305005.1 Collimonas silvisoli | reverse complement strand
TCGATCGTTGTTTGGTTAGTTGAATCGTTGATTTGCAGTAGCGCTACAAGTCGTAGCGAGCGGCTCAAGGTCTGGTAGAGAAGCGCAGCTGTACGGACGTACAACGAGCATCGCAGACCAGAGATTGAGCCGCGCAGTAGGCTTGTAGAGTTACTGCTGCCAATTTACACCAACAAACATACCGCGTGATGGCTGATTGTAGCCATAAGCAGTCTGGTAATCGCGGTTGAACAGATTATCGATACGGCCGAACAAAGACACTTCCTTGTTCAACTGATAGCGCGCATTGACGTTAGTCAGCCAATAGGGAGCCAGTGTTGGATTGCCGGGAATATCGGTACGGCTGTCGGTGTATTGCACATCGGTGCCGATACGCCAGGCGCCGAAGCTCTTTGCCGCTCCCAGAGAGCCCAAGGTCTTGGCGCGTCGCGCCAGGACTTTATTGCTGCTCTCATTCTTCGGATCTTGCAAGGTCAGGCTGGCGCGCCAGTCGATTGCCGCCAGAACGGTGCTGGCGCTCAATTCCAGCCCCTGGTTCTTGGCACGCGCAATATTGATGGTTTGGAAGGTCAGCGGATCGAAGCCGAACTGGTCGCGGGTGCGGGTATCGAACAGCGTAGCGCGCAAGATGGTTGCACCGGCGGCGTATTGCGCGCCTATTTCGTACGACTTCGAGCGTTCCGCCTTGAGATTGCGGTTGCCATAAATCGGCTCGAACAACTGCACCGGCGTCGGCGCATTGAATGCGGTCGACGCATTGGCGATCAGCTTGACGCTGTCGGTCAAGGCAAAGCCGTAACCCAGGTAGCCGGTATTGTCGGAGCCGGAACCGCCGACATTGTCATGCCGCAGATTCACTTGCAACTGATGCGGACCGATCTTGCCGAGCGCTCCGGCATACACGCTGGAGGTCGAGCGCGAAAAGCTGTTGCTGGAATTGCCAAAGCTGCTGTTCGAACTGACGTCCGCCTTTTCGCGGCCGGCGTCGACACCGGCGGTGGCCGTCCACAGCGGCGACAAACGCAATTCGTTCGCCCATTGCAGCAGGTTTTGCGTGCTCTTGTAGGCACTGCTGCTATTGCCGAAAATACTCTGGCCGTCAAAATTGTCGCGGTTGATGTTTTGCGAGAAGGTCAGGGTCGAGGTCCAGTCCTGGGTAAAGCGATTCTTGCTGAACAGCGCCAGCGACTGGCTCTTCGAGTGGCCGTTGTTCTGGTCGGTCGGCGTGCCAAAGGCGTCGTCGTAGGTATATTTTGAATCGTTGGCATAAACCCGCACGCCGACTTCGTTGCCGGCGCGCCATTCCTGCGATACCGAGCCCGAGACGCTGGTATTGCCATCGCCATTGCGGTCTGGATTGACGTTCGGGTTCTGCAAGGGATTCTGCGCCGAGAAGCCGTTGGTCTTGAAGCGCGTCAGCGACAGCGCATAACGGGTATCGCCGCTCTTGCCGTTGACACCGACGTTACCCTCGTAAGTCCCGCGCGAGCCGGCTTCAACCGATGCGTTGAACTTCGGCGCGCCATCGCCGCGCTTGGTGAAGATCTGCACCACGCCGCCGATCGCTCCGGAACCGTAAATCGCCGAGACGTTGCCGCGCACGATCTCGATGTGATCGATCTGATCCGGCAAGATATTTTCAAGCGCCGGCAAACCGAACGAAGCCTGGCGCCGGATCGGCACGCCGTCAATCATGATCAGCGCTTCCGAGGAATTGGCGCCGCGCATGAACAAGGACGCCTGCTGGCCGGGGCCGCCGACGCGGGTAATCTGCAAACCTGCCTGGCGTTCCAGCAAAGCCGGCAGATCCGGCGCTTGCGAATTGCGGATGTCTTCGGCGCTGATGACGGTAGTGTGCGGCAAGGCGTCGGTTTGCGGCTGCGCGACCCGGGCAGCGGTGACGACCACCGGCGGCTGGTCCGGAGTGGTTTGCGCCGAAACCGTGGCGGCAGAAAGAAGGGCTGAAGCCAGCGCGAGCGGCTTCAAGGTCGCGCCGCAGCGGCTTGATAAAGATGATGTCATGGTTGATTACGATAAGAGTCCCCAGCCTGCCTCCCCGCAAGCCCGGTTAACGGTAGTAGCGAATAAACGCCTGCCGGCTGTCTATTCTTTACCCCACCTGCTTTGGCCGGTATCCGGGCTAACAAGTCGGAGCGCATAACCTTCCCATGCCAAGCACAGTGGTAGTAGATGCGTTCTGTCGATCAGCAGGAATCCAGCAATGAATTACGACCGGCGACGCTTGTTTTACCGTTGCGGGGGCAGCACACGTTGGCCGGCGTTCTTGTCGAGCGCCTGACGTCGTGTTTCCCGTTTAACTGCGGACATGGACATGTCCGCGTGCACCAAAACCCCGCCATTGTACGGCCCGCGCCGGTTTGCAGCAATTGCTGCATGCCGGAAAGACGTTAGTGTGTGGTTAAATTCGCGTTTCCGCGATACAAAGCCGCCACCATGTCGGACTGCGTCACCATGCCGACCAGGCGCCGCTGGTCATCGACAATCGGGATGTGGTGTATGCCGGAATCGGACAAGGGCTGCACCAGTTCGACGATATGGGCGTCGGCCACGGCGCTCTGGACGGCGCTGGTCATGATCTGGCCCACCACTTCCGGCTTGTCGGAATGGGTGTTGGTGGTGCGCCGGATGAACTGTTTCAGTTTCTGGTCGAAACCGGTGTACACCTGTAAATTCACCTGCCGCATGAAATCGGTCTGGGTGATGATGCCGATCAGGCGCTTCGCAGAATTGATGACCGGCAAAGCCTTGATCTTATGCTTTAGCAACAGCCCCCAGGCCTCTTCCAGCGAAGTGCCGTACTCGACGCTGACGACATCGCGCGACATGATGTCGGCACAGGTAATCGCGCCGAAGCGGCGTTGGTAGGCATGCAACTCGGTTTGCAGAATCAGGTTTTCCAGATCGTCGCGGCTGACGTCCAGCACTTGATTGTATTGGTGCAATACATAATCCAGATCTTCCTGCGTGAAACCGACGCGCCTGCCGCTGGGCCGGTCTTTGGTCTGATGCGATTTACCGGCGTCGGCGTGCGCCACATGCGGGTAGCGGCGGCGGGTAGCATTATTGAACAGCAGCGCCACCAGCAACAGCAAAAAAGAATTCAGCAATACCGGCGTCAACACGAAATGAAAACCCTGGCTGGTCACCGCCGGACCGCCCAGCACAGCCGTCAGCGCCACCGCCCCGCTGGGCGGATGCAGGCAGCGCAAGACAAACATGGCGCCGATCGCGGCGGACACGGCTACTGCCGGGGCAAACACCGGATCGGGAATCCAGCGCGCGCAGCTGACGCCAATCAGCGCCGCAACCAGATTGCCGCCGACGATAGACCAGGGCTGCGCCAGGGGACTGGCCGGCACCCCGAACAACAACACAGCAGAAGCGCCCATCGGTGCGATCAGCAACGGCAGCGCCGCCGTCGAACCCAGCGCCCAGTGGCTCACCAGCCCGGTCAACAAGATTCCCAGCAAGGCGCCGCTACAGGCGCGCATGCGCTCGGTGGCGTTGACCATCACCGGTCCCGGGACAAAACCGCGCAACCACAATCCAAGCAGACTCATCTTGTTTCGCTTTCTATTTTTTCGCTTAGCCGCCGTAAGCGTAGGTAAATCTATTGTTCACGATCCGGCCCATCACGCGCGAGCGCTGGTCCAGCCCCACGTGATCCTTGGGATTCATGTTGACCACTCCCTGCGGGATAGTCAGGTCATGGGTGTTTTCCAAAGCACTACGCAGCGCTGCACGGAATTGTTTGCTGCCAGGCTGGCCGGACTTTAACGCTTGCGGCACCGCGTTGGCGATCAGCATATAAGCGCCCCAGGCGTCGGCGGCGAATTGCGTCATGGTGTCGACGCCGTAAGCGGCCTCATAGAGACGAGTGAAATCCAGCGCCGTTTTCTTGACCGGATTCGAGGCCGGCAATTGCTTGGCCACCACCGCCGGCCCGGTCGGAAAAAAAGTGCCTTCGACATCCTTGCCGCCTACTTTCAGGAAATCCGCCGTGGCGATGCCGTGCGTCTGGTAAATGCGGCCCTGGTAGCCGCGCTCGACCAAGGTCTTTTGCGGCAGTACCGCCGGCGTCGCCGAGGCGGCGATCAACACCGCATCCGGCCGCGCCGACATGATCTTGAGGATCTGCCCGGTGACGCTGGTGTCGTTGCGGTTGTAACGTTCGCTGGCGACGATCTTGATTTTCCTGAGTTCGGCCAGCCGCGAGAACTCGCGCCACCAGCTGTCGCCGTAGGCGTCGGCAAAGCCGATGAAAGCCACAGTCTTGACGCCGTTGTCGGCCATGTGCTGGGTCAGGATGGTTGTCATGTGGGAATCGTTTTGCGGCAGCTTGAAGACCCAGGCGCGTTTGGCGTCCTGCGGCTCGACGATAGAGGCCGAGGCCGCCAGCGCCACCATCGGCGTTTCCGCTTCGGCCACTACGTCCAGCATGGCCAATGCCGCCGGGGTGGTATTCGGGCCGACGATCAGATCGACTTTTTCTTCGCTGATCAGTTTGCGCGCATTGCGCACCGCGTTGGTCGGATCGGAGGCGTCGTCGAGGATGATGTATTCGACCTTCTGCCCGGCAATCACTTTCGGCCATAACAGGATGGCGTTTTTGGTCGGCGCGCCAATCGCGGCGGCCGGTCCGGTGACGGCGATATCCACGCCGATCCGGATTTGCGCCGAGGCCGATGCGCTCCATATGGACAGCAACATAGCAGATGAAACCAGGTGAGCGCGTGTGATTTTTTTCATCGAATATCGATCCTGATGGCGTGGCATGGAGATGTTTCTACAAGGACAGGATTCTACTGGAATGTGACATCCAGCACTCGCCTCCTCCTCTCAGGTTGACGTCACGTCACGCCATCTTAGTCATCAAGGTCGCGGCATCCATTGACCCAAGGCAAGAATCGTATTTCTGACAATAAAAGTTACGGAGGAAGCAAACCGTCTCTGAAACAAATCTTGATTTTTCCAATAATTCGTATGATGATATGGTCACATTACGATAAAAATATGCCGTTGGAAGAGACAAAATGTTCAATAAACTGAATGCCAATCGGACTTCCTTGAGCGATACCGTCGCCCAGGAATTGCTGAAAAAGATAGAAACCGGCGAGTTTGGCCCGGGCGCAAAATTGCCCACCGAACCGGCCCTGTCCGAGCAATTCGGCGTCAGCCGCACAGTGGTGCGCGAAGCGATTTCCCGTTTGAAGAATGAAGGTGCGGTCGAGCCGCGCCAGGGCAGCGGCGTCTATGTCAGCGAACTGGGCCACGTGCGGCCGTTGCGGATCCAGTTCGATCAGGCCTCGTCGGCCGATGCGGTGCTGCAGATCGTTGAACTGCGGCGCGCCATCGATGCCGAAGTCGCGGCGCTGGCCGCCACCCGCCGCACGCCGCGTCAGCTGAAAGCCATAGAAACCGCGCTGAAAGGCATCGCCGCCGATGTCGACGCCGGCGGTGACGGCGTGCTGGCCGATGTCATGTTCCATCGCAGCATCGCCGAAGCCACCGGCAACCCTTTCCTGCTGCAAACGCTGGCCTTCCTCAGCCAATACCTGGAAGCCGCCACCGCCGTCACCCGCAGCAACGAAGCCAGGCGCGACGACTTCATGCGCCAAGTTTATGAAGAACACGCTGCGATCGCCGCCGCGATTGCGGCCGGCGACGCGCTGGCGGCACGCAATGCGGCGCAAAACCATATGTTCAATGCGGCGCGCCGCATGTCGCAAGGCGCTGCCGACGCCAAGACCGCTCAGAAAACCAAGAGCACTCCGAAAACTCGTTAATCCTTAACTCGCTAATCAGGTTCAGCAATGACTATCAACGTAGGTGTAATCGGCCTTGGGGCCATGGGCTTGGGTGTTGCCCGTTCTTTGTTACGCGCCAGCTTACGCACGCATGCGTGCGATGTCCGCCCGGAAGTATTACAGCAGTTTGCCAGCGAAGGCGGCATCGTCTGTAGCAATCCGGCCGAACTCGGCGCGCAATGCGAGGTGGTGATCACGGTGGTAGTCAACGCCGCGCAAACCGAGCAGGTGCTGTTCGGCGAGCAAGGCGCTGCAGCCGCCATGCGACCCGGCAGCCTGGTGATTGCCAGCGCTACCGTGGCGCCGGAATATGCGGTCAAGCTTGGTGAGCGGCTGGCTGCACTGCAATTGCTGTTCCTCGATGCCCCGCTGTCGGGCGGCGCCGCGCGCGCAGCTTCCGGCGAAATGACCATGATGACTTCCGGCCCGGCCGCCGCTTACGCCAAGGGCGAAGCGGTGCTGGCGGCGATCGCCGGCAAGGTATACCGGCTCGGTGAAGCGCACGGCGTAGGTTCCAAGGTAAAAATCATCAATCAGTTGCTGGCTGGCGTGCATATCGCTGCCGCGGCGGAAGCGATGGCCTTGGGCATGCGTGAAGGCGTCGATGCCGATGCCTTGTACGAGGTGATTACCAATAGCGCCGGTAATTCATGGATGTTTGAAAATCGCGTGCCGCATATCTTGAAGGCCGATTACACGCCGCTGTCTGCGGTCGATATTTTCGTCAAGGATCTGGGCCTGGTGCTGGATACCGCACGCGCCAGCAAATTCCCGCTGCCGCTATCGGCTGCCGCGCACCAGATGTTCATGATGGCCTCCACCGCCGGCCACGGCGCCGAAGACGACGCCGCCGTGATCAAGATTTTCCCTGGAATTAATTTACCAACCAAGCTACCGACAGCGCAGGAGTAAACGATGTCGACACAACAGAACGCAGCGACCAAGCCACTGCTTGGTTGCATCGCAGATGACTTTACCGGCGCCACCGATCTCGCCAACATGCTGGTGCGCGAAGGCATGCGCACCGTGCAAACCATCGGCGTGCCGGACAGCGCACCGCAAGCGGTGGACGCCATCGTGGTGGCGCTCAAATCGCGCACGGTGCCTGCCGCAGAAGCTGTCGCCGCATCTCTGGCGGCGTTGAACTGGCTGCAGCAGCAAGGCTGCCGCCAGTTCTTTTTTAAATACTGTTCCACTTTCGACTCGACGCCGCAGGGCAATATCGGTCCTGTCACCGATGCGCTGCTGCAGGCGCTGGGCAGCGACTTCACCATCGCTTGCCCGGTGTTTCCGGAAACCGGCCGCACCTTGTATCGCGGCCATCTGTTTATCCAGGATCAGTTGCTGAGCGAATCGGGCATGCAAAATCATCCCTTGACGCCGATGACCGATCCTAATCTGGTGCGCGTGCTGCAACAGCAAACGCCGTCCAAAGTCGGATTGATCGGCTATCCGGCGGTTTCCCAAGGGGTAGACAAGATCCGCGCCGGCATCGATACGCTGCGTCAGCAAGGTGTGCGGATGGCGATTGTCGACGCCTTGGAAAACCAGGATCTATACGCCATCGGCGCTGCCTGCGCCGACTTGCCGCTGGTCACCGGCGGTTCCGGCGTTGCACTGGGACTGCCCGGTAATTTCGTGCGCGCCGGTTTGCTCAATCCGCAGCAAGGCGCCAAGGCGAGTGAACTGCCTGCGGTCGACGGCTTGTCGGTAGTCCTGGCCGGCAGCGCATCGAAAGCCACCAACGCCCAGGTAGACGCATGGAAAGAGAAACGCCCGGCATTCCGCATCGATCCGCTGGCGCTGGCTGGCGGCGAGCCGGTTGTGGCGCAGGCGCTGGCCTTCGCGCAGCAGCATCTGGATAAGGATAAGCAACCGGTACTGATCTACGCCACCACCACACCGGAACAAGTGAAACAGGTGCAGGCAAAACTCGGCGTCGAACGCGCCGGTTTGCTGATCGAGCAAGCGCTGGCGGACATCGCCGCCGCCTTGCTGGCGCGCGGTGTGCGACGTTTCGTGATTGCCGGCGGCGAAACATCCGGCGCCGTGGTCAAGGCGCTTGGCGTGCATGCCTTGCGCATCGGCGCGCAGATCGATCCGGGCGTGCCGGCGACGGCGTCGATTGGCGCGACACCGTTGGCGCTGGCGCTAAAATCCGGCAACTTCGGCAGCATCGATTTCTTTGAAAAGGCGCTGCTTCAGTTGGGCGAAAATCGGCTGGGCGAGACACGTCTATGAGCACGCCCAAAAATCCATCAAGCGGCAGCACCACACTCAAGGAACAGGCGCTGCGCGAAGAAATATGCGAGATCGGCGCTAGCTTGTACCAACGCAATTACACCGTGGGCACGGCTGGCAATATCAGCGCCCGCCTGGATGACGGCTGGCTGATCACGCCGACCGACGCCTGCCTCGGCCGGCTGGCGCCGGCGCAAATCGCCAAGGTCGATCTGAACGGCAAGTGGGTCAGCGGCGACAAACCTTCAAAGACACTGACCTTGCATCGCGCAGTCTACGACAACAATCCGCTGACGCAAGCGGTGGTGCATACCCATTCGACCAATCTGGTGGCGCTGACCTTGGCCGGTGTCTGGCACGACAGCGCCGTGCTGCCGCCGATCACGCCGTATCAGGTGATGAAGGTCGGGCGGATTCCGCTGATCCCGTATTGCCGCCCCGGCGATCCGCAGGTGGCGGAGCAAGTCAAATTGCTGGCAACCAGCGTGCGCGGCGTATTGCTGGAACGGCTGGGGCCGGTGGTGTGGCACGAAAGCATTTCGCAAGCAGCGTTCGCATTGGAAGAGCTGGAAGAAACGGCGCGTTTGTGGCTGATGACGCAGGATAAGCCGGAGCCGCTGAGCAGTGAGGCTTTGGATGAGTTGTATCGGGTATTTGGTGCAGGTTGGTAAGTTTCAAATAATAGAAACGGCCAGTTAATTTCAAAACTTTTAGATGGGTGGAGACAAAATGTCAGCAACAATCACACAGGCCAATATCAGCCTGCCGGCCGAACAGGCCGAAAATCTGTACAAGAAAGTATTCTGGCGCTTTGTGCCATTCATCATGCTGTGTTACGTGGTGGCCTATCTGGACCGCGTCAACGTCGGCTTTGCCAAATTGCAGATGTCGCAGGATCTGAACTTCAGCGAAACCATTTTCGGCCTCGGCGCCGGCATATTTTTCCTCGGCTACTTCCTGTTTGAATTGCCCAGCAACCTGATCATGAACCGGGTCGGCGCCAAGCTGTGGATCGCCCGCATCATGATTACCTGGGGCATATTGTCGGCGTGTTTTGCCTGGGTCCAGACGCCAACCCAGTTCTATGTCCTGCGCTTCCTGCTGGGGCTGGCCGAAGCCGGCTTCTATCCGGGCATCATCCTCTACCTGACCTACTGGTTCCCCTCGCATCGACGGGCCAAGGTGGTCGCCACTTTCATGGCGGCAATCCCGGTCTCCGGCATTTTCGGCAATCCGCTGTCGGGCTGGATCATGCAGTCTTTCCACGGTTCCAGCGGCTGGCACGGCTGGCAATGGATGTTCATGATCGAAGCGATCCCGGCAATCCTGGTCGGCATCGCGGTGTTCTTCGTGATGGACAACAGCATCCGCAAAGCCAAGTGGCTGACTGAATCCGAGAAGGATTTCCTGGAGGCGGAAATCCGCGCCGACCAGAAAGACAAGCAAAGCCCGAAGTCGACCGCCGGCGTGTTCAAGGACATCCGCATCTGGCACATGTGCCTGATCTACTTCTGCATCGTCATGGGCCAGTACGGCCTGACGTTCTGGCTGCCGACACTGGTCAAGGCCTCCGGCGTGGTCGGCGATTTCAAGATCGGCCTGATCAGCGCGATTCCCTTCGTCTGCGCAGTGTTCGCCATGATCCTGATCGGCCGCCGCTCCGACCGCTTGCGTGAACGGCGCTGGCATCTGATCGTGCCAGCCTTGCTGGGTGCGGTAGGTTTTGTGATCTCCGCCATCGCTGCCGACAATACGATGATTGCGATTGCCTTCCTGTCGCTGGCGGCCATGGGCGTGCTGACCTGCTCGCCGCTGTTCTGGTCGCTGCCGACAGCGTTCCTGTCCGGCACCGGTGCTGCTGCCGGCATCGCGGTGATCAACTCGGTCGGCAACCTGGCCGGTTTCGTCAGCCCGTTCCTGGTCGGCTGGTTGAAAGACACCACGCACAACAATCAGACCGGCATGTTCATGCTGGCGGGGATGTTAGTGATCGGCGCGATTGCGATCCTGAAGACGCCGCCGAAAATGGTCAACCGCTAAGATAGTGTTTTATGCAGTTTTTACCGGCGCGCGCCGAATACATCGGCCGCGTCGGGTTTCAATTCAGGAGTTTTGTGATGCCACGTTTTGCCGCCAATCTGACCATGATGTACAACGAGCACGCTTTTCTGGACCGTTTTTCGGCTGCAGCCAAGGACGGTTTCAAGGGCGTTGAGTTTCTGTTCCCGTACGAGTACGCCGCTGCTGAACTGCAGAAAAGATTGCAAGACAACGGCTTAACGCAAGCGCTGTTCAATGCGCCTCCGGGTGACTGGGCGGCCGGCGAGCGCGGCATTGCCTCCTTGCCGGGACGGGAAGATGAGTTCAAGCGCAGCGTGGCTACCGGCCTGGAATATGCGCAAGTGCTCGGCAATAACCGATTGCATGTCATGGCCGGGCTGATCCAGCCGCAGCAGGATCGCGCCCGCCATCGCGCCGTGTACCTGGAGAACCTGGCCTACGCCGCTGCTGAAGCCGCAGCGCACGGCGTCACCATCGTGATCGAGCCGATCAATACCCGCGACATCCCCGGTTTCTTCCTGAATCGGCAAGACGATGCGCAGGCTATCTGCGCCGAAGTCGGCGCCCCAAATCTGCAAGTACAGTTCGACCTGTATCACTGCCAGATCGTCGAGGGCGATCTGGCAGTCAAGCTCAAGCGCGACATGGTGCGGCCGCAGGCCGGCATCGGCCATATCCAGATTGCCGGCGTGCCGGAACGGCATGAGCCGGATATCGGCGAGATCAATTATCCGTATCTGTTCGAACTGATCGACAGCCTCGGTTACCAGGGCTGGATCGGTTGCGAATACCGGCCGCGCGGCGCTACTTCCGACGGTTT
>NZ_JAGQEG010000136.1 GCF_018305005.1 Collimonas silvisoli | reverse complement strand
TGCGTGATTCGTTTGGCCAGGTATCGCTGCTGACATTCAAAAATTTCGTCAAGAATCCGCCGCTGCCGGCTGGGCAGTTCAAGTTTGTGGTGCCGAAGGGCGCCGACGTTTTCAGTAATTGAGCGACTATTGAACGACTGAGCGCTCAGGCCAGTTTCAGGAATTCCAGCTTGTTGGCGACTTCGCGCCAGGTTTCGTGATCGGGCAAGGGTGCTTGCGAGCGGGTGATCGGCTTCCAGTCGGGATGAGCCGCCAGACGGGCGTTGATTTCGATGAAATGGCGTTGCTCGTCGGGCAGGTCGATTTCGTTGTAGATCGCGCCGACCGGACATTCTGGCACGCACATCGAGCAGTCGATGCAGTTTTCCGGAACGATCACCAGGAAATTCGGCCCTTGCCGGAAACAGTCCATAGGGCAGACCTCGACACAGTCGGTGTATTTGCAACGGATGCAGGAATCGGTGACGACAAAGGGCATGGTCTGGCGGCGAGTGTGCTGGTCAAAATCGACAGGGATTCTCTCACAATTGCCGTCTTTGCGCAGAGAGCCGCCGCCAATGGAGTTGTCGCCATGTCGTCCCCGCGAACGCGGGGATCCATTTTACGGTCAACCTGGATTCCCGCGTTCGCGGGAATGACGGCGCTTCTAGAATAATTTGTGCGTTCTTATTTAAGACGGTTTATCGTTTTTCATTTCATCAACAAAGACTATTTTTCACCGAACCATCCCTATGTCCGATCTCTTCAAAGTAGAACCCACCCCGCCACTAGCCGAAGCCCTGCGTCCGGCCACCCTGGACGAGGTGATAGGGCAGAGTCATTTGCTGGGGCCGGGCAAGCCGCTGCGGCTGGCGTTTGAATCAGGCAAGCCGCATTCCATGATCTTGTGGGGGCCGCCGGGTGTCGGCAAGACCACGCTGGCGCGTTTGACGGCGAACGCCTTCGATTGCGAATTCATCCCGCTGTCGGCGGTGTTCTCCGGCGTCAAGGATATCCGGGCGGCGATGGAGCAGGCGCAGCAATATCTGGCGCAAGGCAAGCATACGATTTTGTTCGTCGATGAAATCCACCGCTTCAACAAATCGCAGCAAGACGCCTTGCTGCCGTATGCGGAATCGGGCCTGGTGACCTTCATCGGCGCCACCACCGAAAATCCTTCGTTTGAAGTCAATTCCGCTTTGCTGTCGCGGGCGCAAGTGTATGTGCTGCAGGCGCTGAGCGAGGATGAACTGAAGCGCTTGCTGGCGCGCGCGCAAGAGCGGGTGTTGTCGCATCTGCAGTTTGACGATGCCGCCGTCGATACCCTGATCGGTTATGCCGACGGCGACGCGCGCCGATTGCTCAACTTGCTGGAGCAAAGCGGCAGCGCCATCAAAGCTTCCGGCGTGACGCAGGTGACTGCCGAATTTCTGGAAAATGCGCTGACCTTGAATGCGCGCCGTTTCGACAAGGGCGGCGATAATTTTTACGATCAGATTTCAGCCCTGCACAAATCGGTGCGCGGTTCCAGCCCGGACGGTGCGCTGTACTGGTTGTGCCGCATGCTGGACGGCGGCGCCGATCCTAAATATCTGTCGCGGCGGATTGTCCGCATGGCCTGGGAAGATATCGGCCTGGCCGATCCGCGCGCGATGCAGATTGCGACCGACGCCGCCGCTACTTACGAACGGCTGGGTTCGCCGGAGGGGGAGCTGGCGCTGGGGCAGGCGGTGATTTATCTGGCGGTGGCGGCCAAGAGCAACGCCGGTTACAACGCCTTCAATCAAGCCATGGCGTTTGTCAAAAAAGACAAGTCGCGAGAAGTGCCGGTGCATCTGAGAAATGCGCCGACCAAGCTGATGAAGGAGCTCGGCTACGGCCATGAGTATCGCTACGCGCATGACGAGCCGCATGCCTATGCCGCCGGCGAAACCTATTTGCCGGACGGTATCGGCGATCCCGGCTGGTACCAGCCGGTGCCGCGCGGAGTGGAGGCCAAGATTGCCGAGAAAATGCAATTCTTGAGAAGTCTCGACGATAGCGCCAACAACGACAAATGACGGCTAAATACAAGCAGGCCTGAAGTTACGCTCTTGCGTTACAGGAAAAATTCTCATCGGCCAGGTCACAGATAACCATGCGCAAAGCCGGGCGACACCACTGCGGAGTGCAGCAGATTGACGACGTGATAGATGCCGAAGATGGGCAGGCCGGTGGCGGCTTGCACGGCTCTCGCATACGGTTGCAGGTTGGTGCATTCGAACAGGAACGCGCCCAAATCAGGCGTTTCAGCCAGCATTGCCTGGCATACGTCCACGACTTCGCGTCTGGTTTGGTCGACGTCAAGGGCGTAATCGGGATCGTTGCTGGTGCCCAGAATGGTTCTGAAAGACGGACTCGACTCCATGCCTCGCACCAGCAGTCGCCAGCCGGGTTCGATACCGGCAGCGCGCAGGTGGTCGTCTGACAGGCTTTGTGCATCGGCGGTGACTACGCCGATGCTGCGATTCGGTCCGAGCATGCGGCGCAGCATCGGCAGCAGGAACAGGCTTGAGGTAATGACGGGAATCTTCACCGCCTCGGCAATTTCGTCCTGGACTACGGTAAGAAAACCGCAGGTAGTGGTGATGGCGCGCACGCCGTCGTTTTCCAGTTCCCTGGCAGCTTCGATAAATGCCGGCAATAGCGCGCGCGCCCGGTCAGGGGCCGCAACGATCTGCTCAGGTTTTGCTCCAGGCACGACTTTATATCGCACCGGAAAGTCAAATGTGGTGGAATTGCCGACGTCACCGGGGATTCTCGGGAATTTCGTGTCCAGCACAAGAATGCCGACACTTTCTCCATATATAGCGCGTCCGCCGCGAATGATCATGCTGTCTCCTGAGATCGATGCAAGTTTTAGTTTGAAGTCACCGGAACCGCTTCGCCGCATAAGGCGCTGGATCGATAACCGGGGCACGGCCGGAGATGAAATCAGCCACCAGCCGGCCGGAAACCGGCCCCGACGCCAGGCCGATATGGCCATGTCCGAAAGCGTGAATCACATCCTGGCAGCCGGATGCCGGCCCCAGCACCGGGCGGCCATCGGTGGTTGAAGGACGATGGCCCATCCAGCGCTGGATGACGGCTGTCTTGATGACCGAAGCGAGCGCCGGATAGGTTGCCACAGCATGACGTAAAAGGGTTTCGGCGCGGTTCCAGTCCGGCGCCGTCTGCGTTCTGGTCAGTTCCACTTGTCCGGCAATGCGCAGGCCGGTCAAGGTCGATGTATTGCCGGTCTTGGCGTCAGCCGGCATTACTGGCACTGCCAGCTTGACTGGCGAATTTTCTATGACGACATGATAGCCGCGCTCGCTCTCCATGATGATCTTGTCGCCGGCTGACTTGGCCAAAATCTTGGAGTGAATCCCGGCGGCGATGACGGCGCGGTCACAGGCCAGTTCACCGCTGTCGGTAAGGACGGCGCGCAAGCGGCCGCTTTGCAGGTCGAATCCGGTAGCTCTGGCGCGGTGCAGCGAGGCTCCCTGCGCAAGCGCGTGGCGCACCAGCGCCGCCACATAGGCGCCCGGGTCGGCACAGTGCGCACCTTGCTCCACCAGAATGGCGAATTGGTATTTTCGGTCGAGTTCGGGGACCAGTTGCTGGATTGCCGGTGCGTCCAGCTCCTGCCAACTCACTCCATTGTCGCGGCGTAGACGCCAGGCCAGCGCTTCCGCCTCGAAGGCGGCGCGGTCAGGATAGGCGTACAGCAGCCCGCTGTTCACAATCAGCTCCGCTACCCCGGCTTCTTGCGCCAATGCGCGGTGGCGGCTTGGCGCATCGCGGAGCAGGGCCGATAGCGCACGGGCGGTGGCTTCGACGCGGGCCACGCTGGCGCCGGCCCAGATGAACCTGATCAGCCAGGGCAGGAGTGCTGGCAGTGCGCTCCAACGGATTGTCAAGGGACTGTTTTTATCGAAAAGATACTTGGGTATTTTTTTCCACAAACCTGGCATGGAAACCGGCACCACCGAAGCCGGGCTCAGCCATGCCGCGTTGCCGTAGCTGGCGGCTTGTGCGCCGCCTGGTTCGCCCGGGTCAAGCAGTGTCACAGCGTGGCCGTCGCGCAGCAATTCGATGGCGCAGGCGGCGCCGACAATACCCGCACCGATGACTACCACGCGCAAAGCATCGGACCGGCTGTTTTTTGAATTCAAGCTGTTTCCTTCTAATTCGGAAGAGGGCCGGGGGTATTACCCAGTTTATTGCATACTGTTTTTGAAGCGCGACAGGAAACTGCGCGTAGCTTCTTTCTGCGGATTGTCGATGACGATATCCGGCGGCCCGCACTCGACCACCACGCCGTCGCGCATGAAAATCACCTGATCGGCCACTTCTCTGGCAAAGGCTATTTCATGCGTCACCAGGATCATGGTCATGCCTTCCGCCGCCAGCGAGCGTATGACGTTCAGCACTTCGCCCACCAGTTCCGGATCCAGTGCGGAAGTGGCTTCGTCGAACAGCATCACCGCCGGTTTCATGGCCAAGGCCCTGGCAATCGCGACCCGTTGCTTTTGTCCCCCCGACAGCATGCTTGGATAGGCGTCTGCGCGATCGCTCAAGCCAACCCGTTGCAGCAGGGCGTCGGCGACGCTGCGCGCCTCCTGCTTCGGCGTCTTGAGCACCGTGACCATGCCTTCCATGACATTCTGCTGCACGGTCATGTGCGGGAAAAGGTTGAAGTGCTGGAAAACCATGCCGGTCCTGGAACGGAATTTTGCCAAGTCCCGCGCTTTCGGCAGCGTCGTGTTTTTGCCGTCGAACGTGATCGACTGGCCACCGACATCGACAATGCCGCCATCCGGTATCGTCAGGAGATTTATGCAACGCAGTAAAGTCGACTTGCCGGATCCTGACGGGCCGATCATCGCCACCACAGAGCCCTTGCTGATCTGTAATGAGATATCCTTCAAGACGACGTTATCGCCAAAACATTTCTTCAGATTCTGGATTGAAATCATTTCACTGCCCATTGCTAAGCTCCCCGCCCATCAGACATTTTTACCTCAAGCCGCTTGGCCAAGATGGTTGCCGGCAGCAGAATCGCAAAATACACGGCGGCGATCAGCGAGTAGATTTCCAGAGGCCGGTAGGTATCGTGGGCGATGATCTGTCCTTGATAGAGCAGGTCGGGGACTGCCAGCACCGATAGCAGCGAGGTGTTTTTCAACTGCATGATGGATTGGCTGACCAGGGGCGGCGTCATCCGCTTGAATGCTTGCGGCAGTACCACGCGCCGCATCAGCTGGAAGTGCGTCATTCCCAGCGCCATGCCAGCTTCCGATTGCCCGGGGTCGATTGAAATCACGCCGCCGCGGATGATTTCGGAATAGAAGGCGCCGCCATATAAGGTCAACGCCAGCACTGCCGCCATGCCCGGCGTCAGTTCGATGCCGGTCAAGATCGGCAGCGCGTAGTAAAACCAGATCAGCTGCACCAGTACCGGCGTGCATCTGAACAGTTCTACGTAAGCCCGAAACGGTCCGGATATGTAGACCTTCGGCGACAGCCGGCACAGGCCCGCAATAAGACCAACCAACAGCCCCAGTATGACGACGATGACGGTATACCCTACTGTGTAGCCAAAGCCTATGAAAATGATGTTCCGGTACTGCCAAAGCGTATGAAAATCCCACTGGTACATGCCTTCTCCTCAACTTGACTCAGCTTAACTCAGCTTAAAAATGAACTTGGGATGGAAAAGCGGTTGGCGGCACGCCGACCAGGGTTTGCATGTTGGAGATGATCGTGCTTTTCACTTTTCCTGAGGCCCTGGCTTCTTCCAGCCAGGCATTGACGGCCTTGGTGAAAGTCTGGTCGGATTGTTTGCGGATGCCGACATTGGTCGGACTGGTTTCGTCGGGGGAGGGGAATACGATATGGCCGATGTTCGGCAGCTTGGTCAGCAGCGCGGTCGACAGAAGAATCACCAGCACCTGGCAATCGACCCGGCCTGATTGCAGCGCCATGGTGGCGGCGGCGGAAGTTTCAAAGCGCAGGATATTCGCCTTTGGCAAGATCCTGGTAACCAGCTGGTCGTGGCTCGAACCGACATCGACCGCCACCTTGACGTTAGGCGAGTTGAGCTGTTCCCAGCGTTCAAAATTGAAACCCTTCTTGGCGACTACCGTGTTGTAGTTCTGGAAAATCGGATTGGAAAAATCAACTACTTCGCGCCGCGCCGGGGTGGGCGCCATGCCAAGCTGGCAATCGATTTTATTGGTCTGCACATCCAGCACGGCGTTGCCCCAGGTTGTTTCAACCCATTCAACTTCGGCTTTCAGATACTTGGCAAGATCGCGCCCCAGGTCCACCATGAAGCCACGCCATTCTCCGGTCGCCAGGTCCTTGGTGAAATACGGCGAGGCGCCGTTAATCGCTCCCAAGCGCAGCTTGCCGGTACGCTTGATCCTGGCGGCTGTCGACTCCGGTTCTTGGGAAAATACCGAGCCGACTGCTGCCAATGAGCCAACGGCAATGGTTTGAGCGATGAAATTGCGTCGATTGATGTGCATGTCTGTCTTCTTGAGTGTGGATTGGTCGGGAGGGGGGATCTTTAACCTCTGAAAATACTCGGTTTGAAGCGTAAAGTCACCCGAAAATGCATCTGCCGGCCGTCATTCCTAAGCAAGATTAAGGCCTGCTGTCGATTCAGGCTTGTCCCAGGTTCTAAACTAATCTGAAAAAGTTGCTTGACTCAAATTTTAGTGTGACTATAATTTCCGACGCCTGACCGACGAAGTCGCCCATGTAATGGCGGCTGCGGTGATAACGCTAAATATTAAATATTAAAAAGTTACTCTTGAATTAACGCGATCAAGATCGCGTGCTTCGATTTGGATGTAATCAAGACCAGTGCCAGAGCCAAATACAGGCCGGAGACAGAAACAATGGAAATGCCACAGCTGGGGAGGTCGATCCGCGCGCGGCGTCATGCTATCAAGAAGACGCTGGTGCAAGTCGCGGCTGAAACCGGATTGACCGCAGGATTTATTTCGCAGCTTGAGCGTGGCCAGACCAGCCCCTCGATCACCTCGCTAGTGGTGATCGCCAAAGCGCTGGGCGTGGCGATTGGCGACCTGATCAAACAACCTGCGCAATTGCGGCCAGACACCTATCGCAGCCAGCGACAACCGTATTCGGTGGCAAGCGGCCGCGTCAAATACGAACGACTATCGACGGTATTCCCCGGCAGCCAGGTGCATTCGGTGAAGTTCACCATGCCATCCGGCTATAAATCGGAAATGGTCTCGCACGAAGGCGATGAAATGATCTTTGTGCTGAGCGGACAGATCGGCTACACGGTAGGTAAAGACAGTTATGTGCTCAATGTCGGCGACAGCTTGCATTTCGATGCGAATATCCCGCATAGCATTGAATCGCTGCCGCACGAAAACGAGGTGGCCGAGGTGATCTGGGTCGGCACCGTGGCGCTGTTTGACGGCCCGCGATCGCCGCTATCCGAGGAGCGGGAGCAATTACAGGAACAATTATTGCGCGGGACCGAATTTTTTTGAGACAGCGGCCGACGCTCCTCAGTGCGTGGCATGATTTTTGCACTTGAGAAACTGGTGTTGGCGCTCGGCGTGAAGTTGAACAATGATGTCAGTAATGACAGCAGAATGGAGCAGGGATGGAGCAAGCGATGGATCAAATCATAATCAAGCAAATGTGCCATATGTCCCATATGGAGCACCATGTTTAAGCCCGCCGTCTACGCGCAACGCCGGCGCCAGCTGAAACAGCGCTTTTCTTCCGGCCTGCTGCTGTTGCCCGGCAATACCGATGTCTCCATGAACTATCTGCATAACCATTACTGGTTTCGTCAGGATTCATCGTTTTCTTATTTCTTCGGTTTGAACCAGCCGGATCTGGCGGCGCTGATCGATATCGATGCCGATAGCGAAATCCTGTTCGGCGACGATCCTGGCCTCGACGATGTGATCTGGGTCGGCCCACAAACTTCTTTTGCGCAGCGCGCCGAGACGGTGGGCATCGCAGCGGTGCAGCCGTACCGGCAACTCGCCGAAGTGCTGGCGCAAGCGCGTCGCCAAGGCCGCACGATTCATTACTTGCCGCCGTATCGCGGCGAAACCGTGATCGAACTGGCCAGCCTGCTGGCATGCACGCCAGAGCAATGCAAGGCCGGCGCTTCCGAAAGCCTGATGGCAGCCGTGATTGCCTTGCGAGAAATCAAGGAAGCGGAAGAAATCGAAGAAATCGAAAACGCCCTGAGCATCACGCGCGACATGCATATCGCCGCCATGCGGCTGGCCAAGGCAGATGTCTTTGAATACCAGGTGGTGGCGGCGATGGAGGGCATCATGCGCAGCCACGATCTGCAAAACGCCTATCCGATGATTTTTTCCCGCAGCGGCGAGATTTTGCACAACCGCGATCACAAGAATCGTTTGCAGGCGGGCGACCTGGTAGTGAACGATTCCGGCGCTTCCAGCGCTTTGGGTTATGCCAGCGACATCACGCGCACCTTCCCGGTCGGCGGCCGTTTCAGCGAACGCCAGCGCAGCCTGTATGAAATCGTGCTGGCCGCGCAGCAGCTGGCGATTGCCGCCATGCGGCCGGATGTCTCCTACTTGGAGGTCCACAAGCAGGCCGCCGGCCACATGGTTGCGGCCATGTCCAAACTTGGATTTTTTTATGGCAGCCCGGAGCAGGTGGTTGAATCCGGCGCCTACGCCATCTGTTTCCCGCATGGCCTGGGCCACCAGATGGGTCTGGACGTGCACGATATGGAAGGCTTGGGCGAGACGCGTGTTGGTTACGACGCCAGCGTCAGCCGCAGCGAACTGTTCGGCCTGCGCAATCTGCGCCTGGCAAAGCCTTTGCGCGCAGGCATGGTGGTGACGGTGGAGCCGGGCATATATTTCATTCCGGCCCTGATTCAGCGCTGGCAGGCGGAGGCACGCCACAGCACCTTGATCAACTATGAAAAATTTGCCGAGTACATGGATTTTGGCGGCATCCGCATCGAAGACGATGTGCTGGTGACCAGCACAGGAGCAAGAGTGCTGGGGCCGGCGATTCCTAAAACCTGTGCCGAGATCGAGGCTTCGATGTCGGCCTGAAGTAAGTGGCGATGTTGCAAGCGGATATTGCAAGTGACGATAGGCGTTGTACATTCGCGGTACATTCAAACGTGTAATGACCTTGTGAGTTGTTGTTAAATAGATCAGCTTCACCATAACCTAAAGAAAGAGACCTATGATGAAAAGAAAAACGATTGCCAAGGCTGCGCTGCTCGCCGTCTTGTGCGCCACAGCCGGTTATGCGACAGCGGCCAAGACCCTGGTGTTTTGCTCGGAAGGCAGCCCGGAAGGTTTTAACCCTCAGTTGTACACCACCGGCACCACCTTCGATGCGTCGTCGGTGCCTATGTATAACCGCCTGGTCGAATTCGAACTGGGCACCACCAAGATACTTCCCGGCCTGGCAGAATCCTGGACCGTTTCCGACGATGGCTTGACTTATACCTTCAAGCTGCGCAAGGGCGTCAAGTTCCATAGCAGCGCAAAATTCAAGCCGACCCGCGATTTCAACGCCGACGACGTGCTGTTCTCGTTCAATCGCATGGGCGACCCCAATCATCCCTTCCATAAGCTGGCCGCCGGCCAGAGTTTCGGTTACTACCTCGACATGGGCATGGACAAGATCGTCGACAAGGTTGAGAAAACCGACGACAGCACGGTGGTCTTCAAGCTGAAGCATCCGGAAGCAGCGTTTATCGCCAACCTGGGCATGGATTTCGCCTCTATCCTGTCGGCCGAATATGCCGACGCCATGAAGAAGACCGGCACGCCGGAAGTGATCGACCGCGAGCCGATCGGCACCGGTCCGTTCCAGTTCGTGTCCTACCAAAAAGACGCGGTGATCCGCTACAAGGCATTCGATGCCTACTGGGACGGCCGCCCCAAGCTGGACAGCCTGATTTACGCCATCACGCCTGATGCTTCGGTACGCTACGCCAAGCTCAAGGCTAACGAGTGCCAGGTCATGGCTTTCCCGAAACCGGCTGACATCGAGCTGATGAAAACGGATCCGTCGATCAAGATGATGACCAAGGAAGGCTTGAACATCGGCTACATCTCGTTCAATGTCGAGAAGAAGCCGTTCGATAACAAGCTGGTGCGCCAGGCGTTGAACATGGCGGTGGACAAGCAAACCATCCTGAAGACGGTTTACCAAGGTGCGGGCCAGGCAGCAAAGAATCCGATTCCACCAACCCTGTGGGGCTACAACGACAAGATCAAGGACTACGTCTACGATCCGGTCAAGGCCAAGGAATTGCTGAGCAAGGCTGGCTATCCAAATGGCGTTGAAGTGGAAATGTGGTATCTGCCGGTGACCCGTCCCTACAATCCGGACGGCAAGCGCATGGCTGAACTGATCCAGGCTGACTGGGCAAAAATCGGCGTCAAGACCAAGCTCACCACCTACGAATGGACTGAATACCTGAAGCGCAGCAAGCAGGGCGATCAGCATTCGATGATGTTCGGCTGGTCTGGCGACAATGGCGATCCGGATAATTTCTTCGCACCTTTGCTGAGTTGCGAAGGCGTCAAAGGCGGCGGCAATACGGCGCGCTGGTGCAACAAGGATTACGAAGCGCTGATCCAGAAAGCCAAGCTGACGCCGAAGCAGGATGAACGCGCCAAGCTGTATGAACAGGCACAGGTCATCTTGCATGAAGAAGCGCCTTGGATCGATCTGGCGCACTCGGTCCGCTTCACGCCGGTGCGTAAAGAAGTAGTCGGCTTCAAGATGGCGGTGTTTGCCCATCATCACTTTGAAAAGGTCGACCTGGCCAAGTAAGCCATGGTTTGTTTTTTTTGATCTTAGGCCGCTGCTACCTTGGGTAGGAGCGGCTTAAATTTACCGATATAAATCGATGACAGCACTACTGCTGTCATCTTCCTTCGAACAGGTAACGCCAATGTTT
>NZ_JAGQEG010000135.1 GCF_018305005.1 Collimonas silvisoli | reverse complement strand
GGTGCCTCCTGAGCTTCAGCCATAAAATGGATCGCGTCATCAAGCATGGACGCAGGTTAACAGCCTCCAATTGCGTTTACAACACTTAAAAACAAAAATGCCGTTCAGTCTTAACTGAACGGCATTACCCAAGGAGCGTCGCGTTTTTACACAGTCTGGGCCGATTTCAGCCGATCGAAGTCGCAATTTATCGAAACGATATCCTGCGACTGGGAATGCGCAGCAATCAACCGCCCACCTCTTTCTGTACCCGCCACGACAATGGCAATGTGAACAGCAGGATCGCCGCCAAGGTTATCAACGCAGCGGAGACTCCGGCGACGTCGCCCAGTCGGCCAAACAACACGGGTGACAGCGCCCCGCCACCTATGGTGCAGGTATAGAACAGCGCGAAAGCTTGCTCGCGTTTGCCTGCGCTGGCCAATTCCGGTACCACGCCGTACAGTACCGAAGACGTCCCGTTCAAAGCAAGTCCCAGTAGCGGCAACATCGCCATCATTCCGAAAAGCGGTAACCACACCGCTAGCAAGATCAATAGGGATGTGGCGGACTCCGTTATCCACACCGTTTTCATCATGCCGATGCGCGCCCCCAGATAGCCGCAAAACAATTTGCCGAACGCGCCGCCAACAAACAAGAGCGACAGCGCGAAACCGATACCTGCTGTACCGGCGCCTTTGCTTTTCAATAAGAATGGCAGGAAGGTGAGAAACCCCATCCGCACTGCGCTGTCCAGGGTGCCGGTCAGCAGCAGCGCACGTAGCCCGCTAGCCGAACCAGTTCCGGTTATTGCCTTGGCGGCTTTCCCCTTGTTGGATGCCTGTTCGTTCCGTGCCGGAATAAGCCACCACAGCAGACCGGCCGCGGCCAGGCCGAGCAGGCCCATCAGCGTGACGCTGGTCTGCCAGCTCACGACCACCAGCAATAAGCCCACCAGCCCGGGTATCAGCGTCTTGCCGATGTCGCCGGCAAAGTTGTACTGTGCCAGCGCTTCCTTGACCCCACCACCTGCCTCATGCGTATCGGTCACCATCGAGGACGCCAGCGGGTGCTGAGGACTGGCTCCCAAACCACCCAGCAACAGCGCAATCAGCAGTACCGGGAGGCCTCCGGCCTGACCAGCAATCAGGTATGCGATGCCGGCCAATGCCGTTCCTCCCACCAGCATGCGTTCTCGCCCCCAGCGTTTTGCCAGCCGACTGGCCAGCAGTTGGAAGCCGGCCATCATGCCGGAATAGGATCCGCGTAACAGTCCCACTAGCGCGTAACTGATGGAAAATTGCGCTTGCCAGATAGGCAACAGCACATAGATGAGGTCGGTCAGGCCGTCATGTACTGCGTGGGCGCCGCAGGCTGCAATCAGGGAACGGCGACGGACGGAAGTATCGGCGACGTCCGAATCACGGGAAATTGATACAGCTTTCAGATTGGCCATTATTCTGAGTGCGGGAAATTGAGATGCGGCTGGCCGGTTTCAGCTAGTTGCATGGCGGGCCGAACTAGACTTGACCTGACAGGCACTGTCAGGTCAAGTGATGAGCTAGTACAAGTTAACGTTTGAATGAGCGCTTGATTCAGTATTTGACTCAGGCCAGTTGCTGCCGCAGATGCTGGATCGCCAGCCGCACCTGGCGCGGTGCGGTGCCGCCGATATGATCGCGGGCCGCCACCGAACCTTCGAGCGTCAGCACCTGGAAAATGTCGTCGTCGATCAAGGGCGAGAATGCGCGCAGCTGGTCCAGCGACAAGTCGCTCAGGTCGCAGCCCTGGTCGACGCAACTGCGCACCGCACGCGCCACGGCTTCGTGGGCGTCGCGGAAAGGCAGGCCTTTCTTGACCAGGTAGTCGGCCAGATCGGTCGCGGTGGCGTAGCCTTGCAGGGCGGCGGCGCGCATCGCTTCCGGCTTGACCGTGATGCCGCGCGCCATGTCGGCGAAGATGCGCAGCGTATCGGTGAGGGTATCGACGGTGTCGAACAGGGGTTCCTTGTCTTCCTGGTTGTCCTTGTTGTAGGCCAGCGGCTGGCCTTTCATCAGGGTCAGCAGGGCAATCAGGTGGCCGTTGACGCGGCCGGTCTTGCCGCGCGCCAGTTCCGGTACGTCGGGGTTTTTCTTTTGCGGCATGATCGAGGAGCCGGTGCAGAAACGGTCGGCGATGTCGATGAAGCCGATCCGTGGGCTCATCCAGATCACCAGTTCTTCCGACATGCGCGAGATGTGGGTCATCACCAGCGCGGCGGCGGCGCAGAATTCAATCGCGAAGTCACGGTCCGAAACCGCATCCAGCGAGTTGCGGCAGACGTCGTCGAAGCCGAGGGTGGTCGCCACGCGCTGGCGGTCAATCGGGAAGGTGGTGCCGGCCAGGGCGGCGGCGCCCAGCGGCAGGCGGTTGACGCGCTTGCGGCAATCCTGCATGCGTTCGGCGTCGCGGCCGAACATCTCCACATACGCCAAGACGTGATGGCCGAAAGTGATCGGCTGCGCGACTTGCATGTGGGTGAAGCCGGGCAGGATGGTGTCGGCGTGTTGCTCCGCCAGATCCAGCAGCGCCAGGCGCAGTTCGCGCAGCAAGCCGCTGATGTCGTCGATGGCGCCGCGCAGATAGAGGCGGATGTCTGTTGCGACCTGATCGTTGCGCGAGCGGCCGGTATGTAGCCGTTTGCCGGCGTCGCCGACCAGCTCGGTCAGGCGTTTTTCGATGTTCAGATGGACGTCTTCCAGATCCAGCAGCCATTCGAATTTGCCGCCGGCGATTTCGCTTTGGATCTGGCTCATGCCTTGCTGGATCGCCGTGTAATCTTCAGCGCTGATGATTTTTTGATATGCCAGCATCTCGGCATGGGCCAGCGAGCCCTGGATATCGACTGCGGCCAGGCGCTTGTCGAAAAAGACCGAGGCGGTGTAGCGTTTGACCAGATCGGAGACCGGTTCGGAAAAACGAGCCGACCAGGCTTCGCCTTTTTTGGAGAGTTGTGCTGTCATAATTGGGCTTTGAATCGTGCGTTAGGGATAGCAATGAATTATGCGATTATAAATCACCGCCTCTTAAAGCCCAGTCTTACTCACTCTTAATTGTACTTACGCCAACTAATGCCCGCCCCGACACCATCCGATCAGATCGCCGACACTGCGCTAGCGCAACAGCCCAGTGCCGTTGTGATTCCCGACGGCTGTAACCTGGGCGTGGTGTTTCGAACCCTGATTGCGGTGAATCTGGTGGTGCTGGTGGCGATTCTGTTACGCAGCGACAGCTTGATGGCGGCGATTAACGGTTTTGTCGAATCGGCCATGCTGATCGAACCGGCTTGTTTCCTCTCGCTGGCGATATTGTGCGGCCTGCATCGGACTGCCCGCCAGCTGCCATTGGTTGCACAGCGCGTGCTTTGCGCGCTGGCGCCGTCGCTGGTGACGCTTGCGGTGATCAGGTTATTGTCCGGCTTCGACTGGTTTCTCAACGGCTTTTCTCATCTCGGCGCCACCGGCGGCACGCTGCTTGCCGCATTGGTGGCGGCGCTGTTCGGCGCCGCGCTGCAACACTATTTCGAGTTGCGCGCTCGGGCTTTTTCGCCGGTGCTGGTGGAAGCCAGGCTGCAAGCCTTGCAGGCGCGAATCCGGCCGCACTTCCTGTTCAACAGCCTGAACGCCGTGCTGTCGCTGATCCGCACCGAGCCGCGCCGGGCCGAAGCGGCGCTGGAAGATCTGGCGGATCTGATCCGGGTTCTGATGCGCGACGGCCGCGCCATGACCACGCTGGAGAAAGAAATCCGCCTGTGCCGGCAATATCTGTCGATAGAAAAAATACGCCTTGGCGAGCGTTTGAAAGTGCAATGGGAGCGCGCCGGCATCAGCGACGAGGTGATTTTCCGGGCGCAGATTCCGACCCTGCTGCTGCAACCGCTGATAGAAAACGCCGTCCATTACGGGGTCGAACCCAGCACCGAACCGGCCTTGATCCGGATCCAGCTCAGCCATTCGCTGGAGCGGATTGAAATCGTCATCACCAATCCTTACAATCCGTATAGCGGCAAGGGCGTGGCCGCGCTGCCGGAAGGGAATCAGATGGCGCTGGAGAATATTCGCGAGCGGCTGGCGCTGCTGTACGATGTCGAAGCGCAATTGACCACCGCCACCAGGCTCGGCCAGTTTGAAGTGCGCGCCGTTTTTCCGTATGTCAAAGCGGCCCTGGCCAAGCCGCAGAGCAGCAGATAAAAAATCAACAACATCTTATTTCCATGATCCCCCGTATATTTATCGTCGATGATGAAGCGCCGGCACGCGCCAGATTGAGCACGCTGCTGTCCGATATCGTGGCCGAGTGCCCGCATTACCTGGTGGGCGAAGCCGGCCATGCGCAAGCTGCGCTGGAAGGGATTGCCGCCACCGCACCGGATCTGGTTTTGCTGGATGTGCAAATGCCTGGCATGAGCGGTTTGCAATTGGCTGAACAGTTGCTTAACAATGCTGGGAGCACCGAACCGCCCCTGATCATTTTCGTGACCGCCTATGACGACTACGCTTTAAGCGCATTCGACGTCCAGGCTTTCGATTACCTGGTCAAGCCGGTGCGCGCTACCCGGCTGGCGCAAGCCATCGCCCGCGCCAGCCGGGTGCGGCAGCAAGTGCAGGCGGCGCCGGCAGCAGGATCGGCCACAGCCCGGCCGCGCCAGCATTTCGCGGTGCAGGAGCGCGGCCGCATGCTGCTGGTGCCGATGAGCGAAGTGCTGTATCTGAAGGCGGAACTGAAATACGTCACGCTGCGCACCAAGACCAGGGAATACCTGATCGAAGATTCGCTGGTCTCGATTGAAGAAGAGCTGGCGGCGTACTTTGTGCGCGTGCATCGCAACGCGCTGGTGGCGCGCCACGCCATCAGCGGCGTCGAACGCGTGATGCATCTGCCGCATAGCGACGGCGATGGCGAGAAGCCGCAGGAAATCTGGCAAGTCATCTTGCGCGACATCGATCATCGGCTGCCGATTTCGCGCCGCCAGCTGGCCGAGATCAAGAGCCTGGTGCGCTAGCCTCACGCCATCTACACCAGGAAATTCAAGGCGTGAGCGTTGCCTGCGGCATATTGCGGAAACAGCTTTTGCATGGCCGGGTCGCCGATCCGCATATGTTTTTCCGCCAGCGTCGCCAGCACCGCACGGAAGTCGGTAGTGATCGCAAGGTCGCGTCCTTCGTTGAGAGACTTGTCGTCGATGCCCGGCCATTGGCCGTAGATACTGCGGCCGCGCACATTGCCGCCTAGCAGCCACATGGCGTTGCCGTGGCCGTGATCGGTGCCGCCGTTGCCGTTTTCGCGGAAGGTGCGGCCGAATTCCGACATGACCACAATCACCGTATCGTTAAAGGCCGGCCCCAACTCACGCGCCAGGGTGGTCAGGCCGTCGGCCAGCGGCCGCAGGCGGTTGGCTAGTTGGCCGTTGCCGTTGCCCTGGTTGGTATGGGTATCCCAGCCGCCGACGGCGATAAAGCCGAGCCGGATGTCTGGATTGCTGCGCATCAGACGGCCCAGGCGGGCGGTATCGATCGATAAGCCGTTCGGCAGGGGCGCACCGTTGTTGGCCGCCTTTTGCTCGCTGCTGCTGGCGTCGGCCATCAATTCCTTGCGCGCCGAAATGCCGTCGCGATAGCTTTTGCCAAGGGCCGCGTCTTGCGCATACAGCGCAGCATAAACCTGGTTGACTTCAGGCCGGTCGATCAGGGTTGGCCGGGTAGCGTCGCGGCCGGTCGGCATGTTGGCGACCACCGCTCTGCCGGTCAGGATGCGCGGTACCGATTCGCCCAGGGTCAGGGCTTGCATCGGCGATGAGGACGGTGGCATAACGCCCAACATGCGATTCATCCAGCCGTCGCGGGTATTGTGCTGGCCCGGAGTGCCGGTTTCCATGTAATCCTGCGCTTCGAAATGCGAGCGCGACATGTCGGGCGATCCGGAGGCGTGAACGAAAGCCAACTGACCGCCGTCCCAATACGGTTGCAATGCCTGCAGCGCCGGATGCAGGCCGAAGTAGCCGGTCAGGTCGATCGCGCCGTTCTGGGTGCCGGGGCGGGATACAGCAATCCCCGGCCGCGCCTTGTAGTAATTGTGATCGCCATGCGGCACCACCACGTTCAAGCCGTCTACCGCGCCGCGCAGAAACACCACGATCATGCGCGGCGTGCCGTCGCCTGCGGCGTGGGCGCGCTGCAGCGGGCTGCCATACGATAACGGGCTGTCGCTGACGACGGCCGCGGCGACCGGAGGAGCTTTGGCTTTTGCCTGCGGCTTGCTTGCAGGAGCCACAACGCAGCCGGACAAGCCGACCGGAATCAGGATCGCGCCAGTGGTGCTCAAACCCAGATGGCGGATGAAATCACGACGGTTCATAGCATGGCTCCAATGGGCTATCTTTTCATGAAATCCGGGCTGCCGAGTATCAGGCCGACCTGCAGATTGGCGGGCGCGGCGCTGACGGTGCTGAGACTGTGCGGCGTCAGCATCGGACTCAGGGTTTGCATCAGTTGCTGCGGATCGACAGCGACGGCGGTGGCGGTATTGGGCGCGGGAGTGGCTGGCGCCGATCCTGCTGCCATCGCGGCTGCGGCTGCCGGCGGCGGGGTTTCAGCGCGTGCTATCGGCGATTTGCCGTTGCTCAGGCCGTTGACGAAATTGATGCGGCGGAGCAGGGCGTCCGGATTGAGCCAGGCTTCTTCGGAAAATTTATAACCTTCCGGCGTCAGCCAGCCATATAGCGGTTGCCCGAGCTGATTCAGGACGCCGTCGATCGGCTTGACATTGAGCACCGGCGTCGCCGTCGCACGCAGCGAGGACACCACGTATTGATATGGCGTCTTGAACTTGGTTTGATAATTGCTGCGGGCCCAGAATTCGGGGCTGTCGAACAGTGCATGCAGGACCGCCTTGATGTCGCCATTGCTGCTCAGGAAACGGCGCGCCAGCTTCTCGGTCAAGGCCGGTTCGGGCTGGTCGGAAACGAAATACTGGACCAGCTTGGCGGCAATGAAATGCGCAGTGGCCGGATGGCGCGCCAGGATGTCGAGCGCCTGCTCGCCTTCCTGGTAGCCGCTGCCCTTGATGGTCTGGCCGAGGAATAATTTGTCGCCGCCATCGTGGCGGCGCGGGTTGAAGGTGAAAGCCGGCTGACCGTCTTTCATGCCCTTTTCGTCGATGGTCCAGCCGGTCAGGATGCGCGCCAGGGAAATCACGTCGGCCTGGGTGTATCCGCTGTCGACGCCCATGGTATGCAGTTCCAGCAATTCACGGCCGTAGTTTTCGTTGAGCCCTTTGAAGCGGCCCTTGGCTTCCGGCGTGTTGACGCCGCTGCTGAGCCAGTTGTCGAGGTAGTACAGCATCGCAGGATGATGGGCAACCGCACCCAGCAACTGGCGGAAGTTGCCCAGTGCGTTGGGCCGCAGCACGTCTTTTTCATATTCGCCGTCCCAGTAGCGCACCCATTCCTTGCCTTCGAAGACGTTGAAATGGTTGAACCAGAATTCGGTCATCACTTCCTGCAATTGGCGCGGACTTTCAGTGGCCAGCCATAAGCGGGAAAAATGCGTTTGCGGCGTGATGTCCTTGTTGGCGCGCTGGCGCGCCATATTCTTTTCTTCGGGAGTGGCGGTATTAGGGGGGAAGGAGGGCGGGCCGTATTGCTGGTAAAGCTGGGTTGCGTTTAGTTGGTAAGTCGGCAAGGCGGATAGTTTGTCGGTCAGCTCGGCCGGCATCGGCAGGCTCTCGGGATTCAATTGCTGCTCGATATAGCGTTTGACGCCGATGTGCCTGAGCGCATCGACATCGCCGGGACGCGGGCCATAGGCCAGCCGGTTGAGCACGTGCAGCGCTTTTTCAGAATCGTTCAGCGGCGCTTGCTCGGTCTGCGCATTGGCGTTGAGCGCAGCCAAGCAAGCTAGCAGCAACGCGATCGATAGTAAACGAGGTCTGGTTGACATGGTCCGCCTTCTGCAATTTGTCTGCTTACACCTTCGATTAACGTCTTGCCGGCGACAGGCGCATACAAGGTTGGTGTAACAGATTGTAATTGTAATGCGGCAACATTGACGGCATGGGCAGCTGTTTTTCGAGTCAGATGACTTTGCCCGGATTCATCAGATTCAAAGGATCGAGCGCCCGTTTGATGGTTTTCATCAGCGCCATTTCCACCGGCGATTTGTAGCGCAGGATTTCTTCGCGCTTGAGTGCGCCCAGCCCGTGTTCGGCCGAGATCGAGCCGTCCATGCGGTCGACGCTGTCGTGCACCAGGCGATTGATGTCGGCTTGCTTTTCTATGAATTGCTCGGCGGAAGAGCCGGTGGGCGGCGAGACGTTGTAGTGCAGGTTGCCGTCTCCCAGGTGGCCGAAAGTGACATTGCGGCAACCGGGGAAATGTTCTTGCAGCAGGGCGTCGGTGACGTTGATGAATTCGGCGATGCGGGAAATCGGCAGCGAGATGTCGTGCTTGATATTCTTGCCTTCCTTGGCTTGCGCCGAGGAGATGCTTTCGCGCAGCTGCCACAGCGCGCGCGACTGTGCGGTGGAGCTGGCGAGCACGGCGTCCTGGCAGATGTCCTGTTCGAGTGCGGCGCCGATCACGGCTTCCAGCAGGCTGTTGGCGTGCTCTGCGGATTCGCTGTCGGACAGTTCCAGCAATACATAGTGCGGATGGCGCTGGTTAAACGGGAATGGCAGTTGCGGGAAATGTTTGGCGACCAGTTGCAGGCACAGATCTGACATCAGTTCGAAGCCGGTCAGGGTGGCGCCGCAGCGCTCTTGCGCCAGGCTCAGCAGGTCTAGCGCGGCGGCTGGCGTTTGGATTGCCGCCAGTGCGGTCAGTTGGGCTTTGGGCTGCGGGAATATTTTCAGCACGGCGGCCGTGATGATGCCTAGCGTGCCTTCGGCGCCGATGAACAGGTCGCGCAGGTCGTAGCCGGTGTTGTCTTTGCGTAGTCCGCGCAGTCCGTGCAGGATTTCGCCTTGGGCTGTCACTACTTCCAGGCCCAGGCAGAGTTCGCGGGTGTTGCCGTAGCGGAGGACGGCGGTGCCGCCGGCGTTGGTCGACAGGTTGCCGCCTATGGTGCAGCTGCCTTCGGCTGCCAGTGACAGGGGCAGCAGGCGTTGTTGGGCGGCGGCGGCTTCCTGGATGTGTTGCAGGATGCAGCCGGCTTCTACGGTGATTGTGTGGTTGAGCGGGTCGACGGCGCGGATGCGGTTCAGGCGTTTGAGGGAGAGTACGATTGCTTGGCCGCTTTGGTCGGGGACGCTGCCTAGTACCAGGCCGGTGTTGCCGCCTTGGGGGACGATGGGGATCTGGAACTTGGCGCAGAGTTTTACTATGGCTGCGACTTCGGCGGTGTCGGCGGGTTTGACGATTGCCAGTGCCTGGCCGGTGTAGCGTTGGCGTTGGTCGGTCAGATATGCGGCCTTGTCGGCTTCGTCGGTGAGTACGTGGGCAGCGCCAATAGCGCTGCGGCAAGCATCCAGAAATTCAGTGTTTTTCATCTCGTAATTTCGGCGAAAGAGTTAAATGGGGTCGGAGTTTTTTTTCGCGGTCTTTTGCGAAAATTACTCTGACCCCATTTAACGGACTACGGAGTACGTGCGCTGGTGTTCGATCAGCGGTTAGAGTGTAACTAAAACGTTTTCTACTCCGTAGATACACGCCGGGGGTAGCCCGGCAGCTACTCACTTTCTTTTGCTTCGCCAAAAGAAAGTAAGCAAAGAAAAGGCGACCGCAAAGCCGTTGCCTTCCCTTCGGTCAGGTCCCCAAATGTGTCAACTGCCATTCGGGAGGAAAGACCAACTCGCCTGCGGCTCAAACATGTCTTCCCTCTTTATCCGAATGGCAGTCGCCACATTTGGCAACGTCTCAATGCGGAATTCAGGTCAACTGCAACAGCAACGTCAAAAACAACCGCAACTTCACCTGTTAATTTCGTACTATTGCGACGCCTTCTTGATTGCCTGCTTGGCTACTTCCTTGGCCGCTTTTTTGTAAGGCCGCAGGTAAAAGATAGTGCATAGGAAAAAGATGGTGCTGAGGGCGACTTCCAGCCAGCCGAGCCGGCTGGATAGCAGGTTGCTGTCGCTGGTGGCGCGGACTATGCCTTCGGTGAAGTAGATCAGGATCAGCATCGAGGCCCATTGCATGGTGTAGACGTCGCGCTTTAATACGCCGCGTAGCGGGAATAGTAGCGGCACTACTTTTAATACCATCCAGGAGCCGCCTGGGCGTAGCGGCGCCAGCAGTAGTTCCCATGCCAGGCCTAGTGCGATCAGGGCCAGCAGGCTGCCGACTGCGCCGAAATAGAAGAAGCGCGGCTGGCGTGCAGCATGTGGCAGCGGGTGGGTCGACGTGCTGCCTGGTTTCAGTTTGCAGTGTTGAGTTTGGCATTCAACTTCAAGGCGGTTTCTGCCAGGCGCCGGCCTTGGGCAATCGCCAGGGTGCGGCTTTCGGCGGAAATCGGATGGGTGCCGTTCATGCCGGACCAGTGGCTGGCGCCGTACGGGGTGCCGCCGCTGGCGGTTGTCATTAATTCCGGCAGCGTGTAGGGTAGGCCCATCACCAGCATGCCGTGGTGCAATAAGGGTGTCATCATCGACATCAGGGTCGATTCCTGGCCGCCGTGCAGGCTGCCGGTGGAGGTGAATACGCAAGCCGGTTTGCCGGCCAGGGTGCCGGCCAGCCATTCAGTGCTGGTGCCGTCCCAGAAATATTTCATGGCGGCGGCCATATTGCCGAAGCGGGTTGGCGAGCCCAGCGCCAGGCCGGCGCATTCATGCAGATCCGCCAGTTCGACATACGGCGCACCTTCCGCCGGGATGTCGGGGGCGCTGGCTTCGATCACGGTGGATACTGCCGGCACCGTGCGCAAACGTGCTTCGCAACCGGTTACAGAGTCTATTCCATGGCCGATCAATTCGGCCAGTTTGCGGGTCGAACCATGGCGCGAATAGTACAAAACCAGAAGCGGCATGATTTTATTGGTAATTTTG
>NZ_JAGQEG010000134.1 GCF_018305005.1 Collimonas silvisoli | reverse complement strand
CACCACACGTTTTGGTTGGAACGCATCTCCCAAATCAATTGCTAACAGGCCCTAGCCGCCCCTCAGCCGCCAGTTCGCGGATCACGCGGATGGTGTCGATGTCCGCTTCTTCATAAGCCGAACGACGGAATTCATCGTAAAACTCTTGTTCGGCTTGCGCCGCCGGTTGCCGCTCTACCGCCTCGTCTTCATATTCAAACCGAACGAACAACATTTCCGGACCAGGCTCTTCAATCGTCATGATCAGGCTGGAGCCGACGATGTCTTGCTGTTTCGGCACCTGGTAGCGCACCTGCAGCAGCGGCAGGTAACTGACCACATCTTTTATCGTCACTTTGCCGTAACGCAGTTCACGCGTAACCGATTGCATCGATTGATCGGACAGGAGGCATTCATCCAGATGCTCGACAAACAACATCGGCTGCTCGGCCCGCATCACCAGCCCGCGCCATAGCTGCTCACGCGTCAAAGGGTCGATCAGCGGGTTGAGGGGATCGTTGATTTCGATCAGGTGGCTGAATTTCATAGCATGTCCGGCAAGATAGTTGATAACAGATTGTCCCATATTCAGCGCAAAAACTGGAGCAAGGCGGCATGCAGCGTCGCCCTCGCCCTCCGCACTGTTAAAATACAGCGCTTTGCTCCTTCCGGTCAGTTATGTCGTCCACTCCCAATTTCGGTCTGAATGCTCCCCAGCGGGAAGCCGTCAAATATCTTGACGGCCCCTGCCTGGTGCTGGCCGGCGCGGGCTCGGGCAAGACGCGCGTGATTACGCAGAAAATCCAGCATCTGATCGAGGATTGCGGCTATGACGCCAAACATATCGCGGCGCTGACCTTTACCAACAAGGCGGCGACTGAAATGCAGGAGCGGATCGCCAAGCTCTTGAAAGATCCGAAGCAAGCCAAGCACATCACCGTCAGCACTTTTCACTCGCTGGGGGTCAAGATCCTGCGCCAGGAAGCGCGCGAACTGGGGCTGAAAGATCGTTTCTCGATCATGGATAGCGACGATTGCTTTTCGATTGTGCAAGATCTGGCGATTACCACCGACAAACAACTGATCCGCCGCATCCAGACCGCGATGTCGCTGTGGAAAAACGGCCTGATCGATCCCGAACAAGCCATCAAGCAAGCCGTCACGGAAGACGAAGCGCAGGCGGCGCGGATCTATCGCAGCTATGTGGCGACGCTGGCGGCCTATCAGGCGGTCGATTTCGACGATCTGATCCGCCTGCCGGTGGAGCTGTTCCGCAGCAATGAGACGGTGCGCGATAAATGGCAGCGGCGGCTGCGTTATCTGCTGGTCGACGAATATCAGGATACCAATACCTGCCAGTACGAACTGGTCAAGCTGCTGGTCACCGGGCTCGGCAAGAAGCCGATGTTTACCGCGGTCGGCGACGACGACCAGGCGATCTACGCCTGGCGCGGCGCCACCATCGAAAACCTGAAAACGCTGCAGGTCGATTTCCCCGACTTGAAAGTAATCAAGCTGGAACAGAATTACCGCTCCTCCACCCGCATCCTGCAAGCCGCCAACGCAGTGATCGGCAACAATCCCAAGCTGTTCGATAAAAAACTGTGGTCGGAACACGGGCTGGGCGATCCGATCAAGGTGATGGGAATGGAGGATGACGAGAAAGAAGCCGAGCAGGTGGCCATCATGCTGTCGGCCCATCGTTTCGAGCGGCGCGCCAAGTTTTCCGATTACGCCATCCTGTACCGCGGCAACCACCAGGCGCGGACCTTTGAAAAAGCCTTGCGGCGCGAACGCATCCCGTACACGATGTCGGGCGGCCAGAGTTTTTTCGACCGCGCCGAAATCAAGGACATCATCAGTTACCTGCGCCTGATCGCCAACGAAGACGACGATCCGGCTTTCATCCGCGCCATTACCACGCCCAAGCGCGGCGTCGGCCAGGCTACGCTGGAAGTGCTGGGCACGGTGGCCGGGCAATGGCAGTGTTCGCTGTTCGAAGCGGTGTTCAAGGGCGGCATCGAAGCCAAGCTGACCGATCGCCAGCTATACCCGCTGCGCGAATTCTGCCATTTCATCAACCAGCTGGAAGCCCGCGCCAGCCGTGTCGGCCCCGCCGGCAGCGGCGAGAATGCGGCCGCCGTGCTGGACGACATGATGAAAGAAATCAATTACGAACATTATCTGTACGACAGCTTCGACGACCGCGCGGCGCAAGGCAAGTGGCAGAATGTGCTGGACTTCACCAACTGGCTGAAGGAAAAAGGCACAGGCGGCAAGGATGGCGCCGGCGACGAGAGAAACCTGCTGGAACTGACCCAGATGGTGGCGCTGATGTCGATGCTGGAAGGCCGCGACGAAGAACCGGATGCGGTGCGCATGTCGACCTTGCACGCTTCCAAGGGGCTGGAGTATCCGCATGTGTTCCTGATCGGGGTCGAAGAAGGCATCTTGCCGCACAAGGGCGATCCGGATGCGCCGCCCGAAACCATCGCCGCCCGTATCGAGGAAGAACGGCGCCTGATGTATGTCGGCATCACCCGCGCCCAGCGCAGCTTGCACGTCAGCTGGTGCAAGAAGCGCAAGCGCGCCGGCGAAGCTGTCGTTTGCGAAATATCGCGCTTCGTCAAGGAAATGCGGCTCGACGAGGGTGACGCCATGCCGACCGAGGCTGAACAAATCACCCCGCAAAACCGTCTGGCCAGTTTGAAGGCTTTGTTGCAGAAGCCGAGAGCTGCGTGAGATGATAAGTGTTAGAGTAAAACCCAATTCAGGAGTAAGACCATGAGCATAGACAACATCAAGACATCGCTGGAAAAACTCCGCAACACGCTTGAAAGCAGCGGCACGGTCGATAGCGAGCTGAAAGCCTTGCTGCAATCGCTGGATACCGATATCCAGGAACTGCTGAAATCCGCCGATGCAACAACGGCAGCGGCCCCTGCTTCCGATCTCCGCTCGGCCCTGGTGGAACGCGCCCAGGTTATCTCAGCCCGGCTGGCGGTGCGTCATCCGCATCTGCAACCTGTATTGCGTGAAATTGCCGATACACTGGCCAACATGGGGATTTGATCGGATATCGCTTGGCAGGACAGGAAGGATAGGAATAGCCCCTCCCGCTCTGCACATCTCTTTGGCAAGTTTGGCGACAGCCGCAAGACATCGCGCTGCGCTCATCCGCCTTGCTTGTCTTTTCATCTCATGTGATTGCTTCGGACTCCCCCTGCATAGCCGCTTGGGAACGGAGCGATTGTTATTGTTTTTTTATTGGAACGCCATGTGGTTTAAAAATCTGCAGATCTACCGTATCCCCGCACCATGGGCCATTTCGGCCGAACAATTAGAAGCGTTTCTGGCGCCGCAGGCATTTGCCAAGTGCAGCAGCCTGGAATTGCAAAGCCAGGGCTGGCTGTCGCCGCGCGATAACGGCATGCTGGTGCATAGCGTGAATCGCCAGATGATGATTTTGCTGGGCACGGAAAAGAAATTGTTGCCGGCCACCGTGGTCAACCAGGTTACCAAGGCGCGCGCCGCTGAAATTGAAGAACAGCAAGGCTACGCGCCTGGCCGCAAGCAACTGAAAGATCTCAAGGAGCAAGTCACCGACGAACTGCTGCCGCGCGCTTTCAGCATCCAGCGCAATACCTGGGTCTGGATCGATCCGGTCAACGGCTGGCTGGTGATCGACGCCGCCAGCCCGGCCAAGGCGGAGGAAATCCTCAAGCTGTTGCTGGCCTCGGTCGACAAATTGCAAATTTCCGGCTTGCGCACAGCGCACTCGCCGCTGACTTCGATGACCAACTGGCTGGCAGCCGATGAAGCGCCGCACGGCTTTACCGTCGACCAGGACACCGAATTGCGCGCCGCCGGCGAAGGCAAGGCGACGGTACGCTACGTGCGCCACACCATCGAGGCCGACGACGTGCGGCGCCACATCGCCTCGGGCAAACAATGCACGCGGCTGGCGATGACCTGGGCCGATCATATTTCCTTCGTCCTGACCGAATCGCTGGCGATCAAACGCATCGCGCCGCTGGATGTGCTGAAGGAAGGCAACGACGTCAGCAGCAAGAATGACGACGAACGTTTCGACTCCGACATGATGCTGATGACCGGCGAGCTGAGCAAGATGCTGGGCGACCTGGTGTTTGCGCTGGGCGGCGAACCGGCGGTCTGATCGCGCAGCGCAGGCAGCGCGCTTAAAAAGCCCTGATGGTGGTGCCGCCGTCGGTAGACTCGAAGTTATCGGGGCTGATCATGACGCGGTTGCGGCCGGCCGCCTTGGCGCCATACAGCGCCATGTCGGCCCGCTGGAAGGCTTCGTCTATGCTCTCGCCGGGGCGGAAATTGGTAATCCCGATAGACGCGGTCAGCACAATATCCTTGCCGAACTTGCTCCAGTCATACATTTCAGTCTCGGCGCAGATCCGGTCCAGCGCAGTCACGCCTTCTTCCACCGTGGTGCCGGTCAGCACCAGCACGAATTCGTCGCCGCCGTAACGGGCAAAGTGGTCGCTCAGACGCATTTCATTGCGGACGATCTCGACAAAGGTCTTGAGCACCAGATCGCCGGCGGCGTGGCCGAAATTATCATTGACCGACTTGAAGCCGTCGAGATCCAGGATGGCGATGCAGAACGGCGTGCCGCCGCGCTGGAAACGCTTTTGCTCCACCGCCAGGATTTCCATCAGCGAACGGCGGTTTTCGATATTGGTCAACTCATCGCGCGTGGCCAGCTCCTGGACCCGCTTCATTGCCAGCACCAGCTGCTGGTTCTTTTCCATAATCTTGCGCTGCATGCGGCTCAGCATATTGGTCAGGTAGATGCAGCGGCCCAGCGTCAGGATAAAAGACAGGCACACCAGCAACTGGCTGAAATTGCTGGCCACCGGCAACTGCAGGTGCGAACCGGCCAGGCCGAAAGCCAGCACCAGCGCCAGCGAACCGATCAGCCAGCTCACCACGTACCAGAAAGTGCTCAGGCCGAGCACGCCGAAGCCGTAAATGACAAAGAAATTGATCAGGAACAGGTAGCCGACCTGCGGCGCCAGGATCAAAAATCCGGTCTGCAGCAGCAAAGCGCTCACCACTTGCGCGAAAGTCAGGCCGGGATCCTTGTAGCGCCGGTTGAAGCCGCTTCTGATCATCAGGTAGTAAATACCGTTGACCACCACCACAGCAATGCCGTAGAGCAGCGCGATTTCCGGCTGAATCACCCCGGCGTGGGCAAAACCCCATAGCAGCATGGCGTCCAGCAGACCGCTCAAGGCGACGCGCCCGAGCATGCCCAACGCCATCGCATTGATTTCTTTTCGACGTTGCTGTTTCATGTCCCCGACTTCCCTTTGGTTGCCATTGGTTTCTTTACCATCCTGATAGGCAACAAGCAGCCACGCATGAGAGACAGCAATTCATTCTTTCGGAGAAATGGATGCAGGACACGGTATTAAAGGGAAACAATAATGCCATGTTTTGGCGATCGCACGAATGCGGGATTAAGTTATGTATCAAAATTGTTGCACTACAGATATTCTATCGCTTACTGGAAATTTAAACCGCATCTTCTGTACCTGACAAGGTGTAGAAGCAGGCCGGCAAAGTGGCGCAGTAGGTAACAATGAAGCGTCTTTAGCGTTTTAAGGGGATCAGGGCAGCATGAGAGTCATTATTTTATTATTAGTTGCCAGCGGGATTGGCTATTGGTACTGGAATCGTCAAAATTCCATCGACGAAGAGAGCATCACACGCTTTTACGACACCGCGACCGAGCATGTCCTGAATGGGCGCGGCAAAGAGCTATGCGCGATGCTGACCAAGGATTTCACGCGCACCGGCGTCAATTCCACCAGCCAGGGGCGGATTCAGGAAAACGCCGACAAGGAAGAAACCTGCGACAAGTACAACAAGATGTTTGCATCGCTGGCGCAGGCCGAACGGCAAGGCGACGTGTCGACCAATTATCAGGTCACCATCGAACATATCGAGATCGGCAAGGATCGCAAGAGTGCCGAGGTAAAGGTCGCCACCAATATCAGCATGGCGCTCGGGCCGATCGGCCGGATTGCCGAGACCAGGGATAAAAGCAGCGAAACGCTGGTGATCCGCAATGGCAAGCTGATGCTGCAGAAATCCGAGGGCAGCGCCATAACCCGCACCATCGGCGACCGGTTTTGATAATCCTTTGAAATCGCGGACGAAAAAAAGACGACCTTTCAGTCGTCTTTTTTCATGTGGATTCTTTAAATTGATACTTCAAATAAAAACGCCCGCTTGCGCGGGCATTTGTATTCTGGCGGAGTGGACGGGACTCGCCTACACTTTGCAGGCCGCTGCTGCGCTTGCAAGCGCAGCCCTTCGATTCCCGCCAGAAGCCGCGCAGGCGGCTTCCTCCACTCCACAGAGCGATATTCCCGCAAACGGGAAATGAAATTGATTCTTGAAATAAAAACGCCCGCTTGCGCGGGCATTTGTATTCTTGGCGGAGTGGACGGGACTCGAACCCGCGACCCCCGGCGTGACAGGCCGGTATTCTAACCAACTGAACTACCACTCCTAAACTGCTGCTTCATTTCGATCGATCGTCTGCTTGGTGGGTGCTGAGAGGCTCGAACTCCCGACCTACGCCTTGTAAGGGCGCCGCTCTACCAACTGAGCTAAGCACCCAAAATGCACACTTAGTCAGACTTTCTTTCTTAGCGTATGTCACTACGCCTGAAGGGGGCAGATTGTACAACGGTTTTTTTAAATTTGCTAGCGCTTCATCGCATTTTGTTTTGAAAAGTTTTTTGAAGCACCGAATTTCCCTCTGTCTTTCCTCTGCCGCCCCGCCTATTTGCTTGGTCAGCTGCGCTTGCAACACATCCCGGACGCCCGGCTATTTTTTTCGCAAATTGGCTTTTCGAAGAGGAACAGCCGATGCATGTTGACTGTCGAAACAAGACAACGGCGCTATCAGACTCGTTGCCGCTTGTAAATTAATAAAGTTAATAAATTGAAATCAAATTCCATTGAAATTAAACCCCGCTTTACCTTAGGGAGGCTGCAATGAATGCCAGGATTCGCATTGGCTTGTACTGCGTGAGCGCCATCATGCTGGCAGCATGCACCATCACCAGGCCGGTGGCACCGCCGCCGCCCGCCACCACCCCAAACGCAACCTCGACTGCTACTTCGCTGGATGACTACAAGCGCGGGCTGGCGCAAAGAATTGTCGAGGCCAACTCGACCCAGGTATATGTCGGACGGCCGCAGGCATTATTGCGCGCCGTGATTGTGCTGAAATATTTTGTGAGTGCCGACGGCCAATTGCTGCGTACCGAAATCATGCGCTCCAATAAAGATCGCAACGCCGAGGCCAGCGCCATGGCAGCGCTGCGCCGTGCCGCGCCTTTCCCCAAACCCGATAGCAGATTCCTGCGGCGCGGCGAAGTAGAGATATCGGAAAGCTGGCTGTTCAATGACGATGGCCGTTTTCAACTACGTTCGATCGCCCAACAACAGATGAGCGAGTAGCCGCCGCCGGACGCGATTGCGTCCGACTTGCTTCGCGCGCGCTTCTCGCCTACCATCGAGCTACCAGCCCGAACGCAAAGAAGGACTCCGTGTGACACTTCACCACGCCGCGTTCGCACTTATCCCCCTTTTCTACGAGACAGCACAGTAATGGATATTCAGCCGCCACTCATCATTTCCAGTTTCGATCTGGAACGCATTGAACAATTGCTGGCGTCAAGCGCTTACCGCAACCTGCCTGGCATCGACGCCTTGCAGGACGAGTTGGGCCGCGCCAACGTTGTGGCTCCCGAAGAAATTCCGCCGGGCGTGATCACGATGAATTCGACGGTGCGTTTTGAAGATGAGCTCAGCAAAACGGAATACAGCATGACGCTAGCCTACCCGGGTCCGTCCAACGCGCCCGATGCGGTATCGATCCTGGCGCCGGTCGGTAGCGCCTTGCTGGGCCTGTCGGTAGGACAGTCGATTTCCTGGCAAGGTCCGGGCGGCCGTCCTTTGCAGCTGCGGATACTGGAAGTGACATATCAACCGGAAGCCAACGGCGAATTCCACCTTTAAATTCCATCGTCAATAACATACAAAAATAGCGTGGCAACGGTCGACGGCGCCGCAGCAAGTTTTCAAGGCGCGGGGTTTTCGCGCGTGTTACGCAAAGAATAAAGTCAGAATAAAGACAGGTCATCATGTTAAGCGCAGACTATCAACGTCCTACCAAGCTCTACCGCTATTCGGAGCGGCAATGGCTGGAACGTTCCTTGACGCTCGGAGAATTCCGATTGCGTCCGCCCGCAGAAAGCCTGCAAATCAGTAACCTCCATCATTCGCACGGCGCAGCAAAGCGGGCGATGCCGCAGTTGCTGACCCTTAGCATGAGCAGCAGCGACGACGCCAGCTTGTTCAGCGCATTTGCGCCGTCGGATTGCTGCCTGGTGATTCACAACACCGAGCAATTCGGCGAACTGATTCATCGCGCCGCGCAGCGCGTCCTGCCGAACTGGGCCGGGATTGACGCCGCCGTCAGTTATGGCCAGCCCAGCCCATTGGGTGGCGCCTTCAGCAAAGGCAAACGCGATGCGTCCCAGCATGAATGGTTATTTGCCTGGCGGCCGGCGCAAGCGACCATTACCCTGCGTCCCATCGTTATCCAGATCGGCAACATCGAAGCGATTGCCGAACTGCGCGACAGGAAATAAGGCACGATTGCCGCAGCATTGGCTACCCACGCCGGCTGGCCTGCCACGGACAAGCGCACCACTTGATGTCAAAGAAACACTTTGTTGGCAGGTAAGCATAGGAGCCTGTATCATCGCCTATGCTAATTCCGCCGCGACTTTTACAGAGGCGGTTCGCTATACTTGAAATTTACGAATGAAGGAGTCACACGATGCACAGATCCACTCTGAGAACCCGTAGCGATATCCGCAGCCTGGTCGAAGATGCGCAAGAACTGTTTCGCGCAGCTGCCGCTACCACCGGCGAGAAAGCCGAAGATCTGCGCAACAAAGGTTTGGAACTACTCGACTCGGCTGTATCTAAAGCACAAGATGTGCAAGCTGCGGCAATCGAAGCCGGCAAGGAAATCGCCGCCACCACCGACGACTACGTCCAGGAAAACCCGTGGCGCGCGGTCGCTATTTCGGCTGGCATCGGCTTCCTGGTCGGCTTGGTCATTTCCCGTAAATAATCGCAGCATAACTATCAGGCTCGCATGAATCCACAACAACCCAAGCACAGCAGTCCGGGTCTGGTGGCCGGGCTGGTCGGCACCGCCAAGAACATGTTTGCACTGGTGATCAGCCGCATCGAGCTGGCCGCCCTGGAGTTCTCCGAGATCGGCTCCCATCTGTTCAAGCTATCGCTGGTCTGTGCGCTTGGCATTGTCGCCTTGTGGTTTGCGCTGGCCTTCTGGAGCGGCCTGGTGCTGGTGCTGACGTGGGAAGCCCTGGGCTGGAAAATACTGCTGATCCTTGCCGCATTCTTCACCATCCTGGCCATCGGCACAGCCTTTTATGTGCGCAGCGTTTTGCGCCAGGGCCGGCTCGGTTTGCCGGTCACCATGGCCGAGTTGCGCAAAGACCGCGACGCCCTGCTTTGAACACGGGACCTGACATGAACAGACACTCAGGACTGGACAGCCGCCTTTCAACCGCCGAGCGCAAGCAAAAGCTGCTGCAGGAAGGCGCAGCCTTCCGCGCCGACATGGTCATCTCGCGCAATATCGTGCGAGCCAACCTGAACAGTAAATCGCTGGCAACCATTTTGCTCGGCCGGATGACCGGCATCGCTTCTTCGATATTCAGTAGTCCGGTCAAGCTCCGGGCCGGCAATTTACCAGCCGTGCTGCCGTTGCTGTTGACTGGCGCCTCATGGCTGTCCAAACGCTGTACCCGAAAATCCCTTCTTATCGGCGTCGCCCTGCTTACGGCAATCGGCGGTGCTGCTTTTATCAGCAGTAGAAATAACAAGGCAACAACGGATGATGAATAACCGCAATCTCCGGCTGGAGATCCGGCTGGGGATGCGGTCTTTTTTTGCTGATGCTGTCTCAATCTTAAAGAGGAAAGACCATGAATAAACTCAAGATAGGCGCCTTGGCTCTGGCGGTTGCCATGGCAACCGCAGGCTGTGCCGATATGTCGGAAACGCAACGTGGCACAGCGATGGGCGCCGGCGCCGGTGCTGTGCTTGGCGGCCTGGTGGGCGGCATTGCCGGCCCCGGCGGCGCCGGACGAACAGCTGCAGGTGCTGCGATTGGCGCCGCGATTGGCGCGGTCGGCGGCAACATCTGGTCCAAGCACATGCAAGATCAGAAAATGGCGATGGAAAGAGCCACTGCGGGTACTAACGTACAAGTTACCCAGACTGCCGATAATCGCCTGAAGGTCAATGTCCCGGCCGATACCGGCTTCGCTACCGGAAGAGCAGACATCAATCCCGCCCTGCGCCCGATCCTGGACCAATTGGCGTCATCGCTGGCCCAGAACCCGGCCGCTCTGATTGAAGTCTACGGCCACACAGACAGCACCGGCACGGACGCCATCAACGGCCCGCTATCACGCCAGCGCGCACAGAACGTCAGCAGCTATCTGAGCAGCCGCGGCATTGCACCTAACCGTATCACCATGGACGGACTCGGCTCCAGCCAGCCTCTGGTTGCCAACGATACGGCGGCAAATCGGGCGATGAATCGTCGCGTCGAAATCTACACCAGAGAGCAAGCCCCTCAGTAAGGGCGACAATAGCCGGATTGATCTCTATGTCGGCTGACACAGAGATCAGGAATCCCGTGTCCAGTCCTAAAATAGGTTGACAGGTTTTATTACAACACAAACGCTCGATGCACCGCATCGGGCGTTTTGTATTTCAGGGCCGTATGCGGCCGTTCCCGGTTGTAGATCCGAACGGATTGCACCACCATCTTCGCGGCTTGTTGCAGGTCTGCCGGACGGTTGAGCAGGAATTCACCCTTGAGGATGCCGTTGACCCGCTCAGCCAATGCATTCTGGTAACAGTCGTATCCATCAGTCATCGAGCAAAC
>NZ_JAGQEG010000133.1 GCF_018305005.1 Collimonas silvisoli | reverse complement strand
CCAGCGTGGCTTTTGGCCAGATTGCCATTTAAACAATTACAACAAATAAGGTTATGGCCGAGGACTGGATTCGCCAAGGAAATAGTGGCAAATGTAAAAATATATTCAAGGAAGCGGCGCTTAAACCTATAATGTCGACCCTCCGCACAGTCCTCTTTTGAGCAGCACTCAGTATGGCCATCCGCAAATCAAAGACACCGCAATCACCGACGCAGAGAGCTGACCAGAAACGCGTCGACATCCTGAAATCAGCAGGAAAGTGTTTCCGCAAGACCGGTTTTCACCAGACCTCGATGCAGGAAATCTGCAGCGAAGTAGGCCTCGGCCCGGGCGCGGTGTACCGCTATTTCACCAGCAAGGATGCGATTATTGCGGCCATGGCGGAGGACGAACGGCGTCAGGCCCGCACCTTGTTGTCAGAGTTTCACGATACCGACGACCTGCCGCAGGCCTTGTCGGCCATCACCCGCGCCTTCGCCCGCCGCTACGCCGCCATCAGCGACGCCGGCCTGATGACTGAAATCTACGCCGAGGGCTTGCGCAACAAGCGGGTCGGCGCGGTGATCAAGACGGCTGATACGGAATGGATAGACGGCCTGGCAGACATGCTGCACACCGCCCAGGAACGCGGTCAGATCGACCCCGCCCTGGATCCACAGACGGCGGCGCTGCTGCTGACCGCCATGTGGGACGGCATCGTGATCCGGCAAGCCTACACGCCGGAACTGCCGGAGGCGATGCTGGCGCTGTTTGACGACATGCTCAAGCGCTGGCTGGCAACCGCCGCCGTCAGTAAACGCGCCAAGCCTGTACCAGCCCCAAAAGCCGTAGCGCCTGCCGCTGAGCCGGAACTGGATCTCGGTCCGACACCTGCAGCCGAAAAACCATTGACCCAGGCCGAAATCGATCTACGGCAAATGAGCTTGATCTAAGCCTCTTGCGATTAACTTACGCGCCGTAACAGCTGCATCGGCCCGAACAAGGCTTGCATGCCGGCGTTGCCGATAAAACTCAGATTGTAGGGATGCTCGGCGACTGCTTTCGGGAAGCGTGCGGTCACCGCATAGGCATTCAACTGCTCGGCGATTTTCCCCCACAGCACCAACGTCGGCAGACTCTCTCCGCGCTGGTCCGCGGCATCGGCCAGCCCTTGCAACACGGCTTGCATGAACGGCTGCCAGGCTTTGGCGTCCTTGACCGGCGGCACATCCGGGCGAAATACCAGCGAAGCGTTTAACAACAAGAAACCCTGCCCCACCATATTGGCCTGCAAATCGGCCAGCAACTGGATCGCCGGCGAGCTGTCCAGTTGCGCCCGCTGCGCCACTTCCGACATCGCATCGCCGGTAGTGTTTTCCAGCGCCAGCTGACCATCCGCCACCAGCAGCATCTTCATAAAATTACGCAGGGAGGTGGCGCGGTTGACCTGCTTGGACAAACCCTTCTCCGACCACAAGGAACCGACCGCGCCGTCCATGAAGCAGACCCCGGTAGCGCTCGCAGCACGCGGATAAGGCCCCTCGCCCACCAGCACATAACGCACCGCATCCAGCGGCTGGGTAAAGGCGGCAAACATGCGGCCTTCAGTCGGCAGGTAATCGGCCGCGGCCAGATCCTGCAAATAGGCCGGATTAGCCCGCGCTACGGCGCGCAAGCCATTCTCCACGATAGTCAGCCAGGACGCATGCACACCATCTAAAGCAGCGCGGATTGAAGCAGGAAGAAAATCAGTCATAAGCCATTAAAAAACACAAACCGGATTGATAAAACATACAGGCAGTTAATCGGCCTGCAACTACAAAACAATATTGTCCGCTCCCGGCGCACCGAACAACTGCGTCTTCAACACATGCAGTTGGTCGCGCACTTGCGCGGCTTTTTCGAACTCCAGATTCTTGGCGTGATCGATCATCAATTTTTCCAGGCGCTTGATTTCCTTGCTCACCTGCTTCTCGCTCATCGCTTCGTACTTGGCCTGGTCCTGCGCCGCATGCAACTCTTCGCGCGCTTCCTGCGGGCTGTAGACGCCGTCGATCAACTCCTTGATCTGCTTGTTGATGCCGACCGGCGTGATGCCGTTGGCCGCATTGAAGGCAATCTGCTTGTTGCGGCGGCGCTCGGTTTCGTCGATCGCGCGGCGCATGGAATCGGTCATGCGGTCCGCATACAGGATCGCGGTGCCGTTCAGGTTACGCGCGGCGCGGCCTATGGTCTGGATCAGGCTGCGCTCGGAGCGCAGGAAGCCCTCCTTGTCGGCATCCAGGATCGCCACCAGCGACACTTCAGGAATATCCAGGCCTTCGCGCAACAGGTTGATCCCGACCAGCACGTCAAAGGTGCCCAGACGCAGATCGCGGATGATCTCGACCCGTTCGACGGTTTCGATATCGCTATGCAGATAGCGCACCTTGATGCCGTTATCGCTGAGGAACTCCGTCAGTTGTTCCGCCATGCGCTTGGTCAACGTGGTGACCAGCACGCGCTCGTTTTTCTTGATGCGGGCGCTGGCCTCGGTCATCAGATCGTCGACCTGGCTCAAGGCCGGCCGCACTTCGATCGCGGGATCGATCAGGCCGGTCGGCCGCACCACCTGCTCCACCACTTGGCCGGCATGCTGGTTTTCATAATCGGCCGGCGTGGCCGACACGAAAATCGTCTGCCGCATCTTGCCTTCGAATTCATCGAAGCGCAGCGGCCGGTTATCCAGCGCCGACGGCAGCCGGAAACCGTAATCCACCAGATTGGTCTTGCGCGCGCGGTCGCCGTTGTACATGCCGTTCAACTGCCCGATCAGCACGTGCGATTCGTCCAGGAACATCAGCGCATCCTGCGGCAGGTAATCGACCAGCGTCGGCGGCGGCTCGCCCGGCAAGGCGCCGCTCAAATGGCGCGAATAGTTTTCGATGCCCTTGGTGAAACCGATTTCCTGCATCATTTCCAGATCGAAACGGGTGCGCTGCTCTATGCGCTGTTCCTCGATCAATTTATTTTCCTTGCGGAAAAATTCGAGCCGATCGCGCAGTTCTTCCTTGATGGTGTCGATGGCGCGCAGCACGGTGGCGCGCGGCGTCACATAGTGCGAACCGGGATAGACGGTGAAGCGCGGAATTTTTTGCCGCACGCGGCCGGTCAGCGGATCGAACAGTTGCAGGCTGTCGATTTCATCGTCGAAGGTCTCGATGCGCAAGGCCAGCTCGGCATGCTCGGCCGGAAACACGTCGACGGTATCGCCGCGCACGCGGAAAGTGCCGCGCCCGAAATCGATTTCGTTGCGGGTGTATTGCATCTGGATAAGGCGTGCGATCAGGTCGCGCTGGCTGACCTTGTCCTTGGCGCGCAAGGTCAGGATCATCTGGTGGTATTCGTTGGGATTACCGATACCGTAGATCGCCGACACCGTTGCCACAATCACCACATCGCGCCGCTCCATCAGCGATTTGGTGCAGGACAAGCGCATCTGCTCTATATGTTCATTGATCGACGAATCTTTCTCAATGAACAAGTCGCGCTGCGGCACATAGGCTTCCGGCTGGTAATAATCGTAGTAACTGACGAAATATTCCACCGCGTTCTGCGGAAAAAACTCGCGAAACTCGCTGTACAGCTGGGCCGCCAGCGTTTTATTGGGGGCAAAGACGATCGCCGGCCGCCCCATGCGGGCGATCACATTCGCCATCGTGTACGTCTTGCCGGAGCCGGTAACTCCCAGCAAAGTCTGATAAAACAAGCCGTCTTCCACCCCTTCCGCCAGTTTGGCGATCGCACTCGGCTGATCGCCTGCCGGCAGAAACGGCTGGAACAATTTGTAGGGTGAATTAGGAAAAGTGACGATTTTAGACTCGTCAACACTACTGGAAACCTGTGATATGTCAGCCATGGGCTTCGACCTTTGGTAGAATAAGCGGTAGTAAATCCGCGCCGGTCAGCGAAGTATTCGTGACCCGGCACAGCATTCAACCCGGCTACAAAATCCGCTTTGCAGCCAACTTTTTATGTTATCACGATGAACGCACCTCTTTCAGCCTCCCTCTTTACCGCCATCGAAATGGCGCCACGCGATCCTATCCTCGGCATCACCGAGGGCTTCAATGCGGATCAAAATCCAGGCAAGACCAACCTCGGCGTCGGCGTCTATTACGACGACAACGGCAAGGTGCCGCTGCTGGAATGCGTGCAAAAGGCTGAAGCGCTGCTGATTGAAAAACTGGCGCCGCGCACCTACCTGCCGATCGAAGGCCTGGCCGCTTACGACAAAGCTGTGCAAGAACTGGTATTTGGGGCCGATAGCGCGGTAGTGCAAGAGAAACGTGCGATCACCGTGCAAGCCATCGGCGGCACCGGCGCGTTGAAACTGGGCGCCGATTTCCTCAAGCGCTTCGCCGCCAGCAATGCGCAAGTCTGGATCAGCGATCCAAGCTGGGAAAACCACCGCGCGCTGTTTGAATCGGCCGGCTTCACCGTCAACAACTATCCTTACTACGATCCGGCTACCCGCGGCGTCAACTTCAGCGGCATGCTGAATGCGCTGCAAACCATGGCCAGCGGCTCGGTAGTAGTGCTGCACGCCTGCTGCCACAACCCGACCGGCGCCGACCTGAGCGACGACGAATGGACCCAGGTCATCGAAGTCGTGACTCAGCGTGGCCTGATTCCATTCCTCGACATGGCTTACCAAGGTTTCGGCGACGGCATCGAAGCCGACGGCCAGGTAGTACGCCGCTTCACCGCAGCCGGCGGCCCGCTGTTCGTCTCGAACTCGTTCTCGAAATCGTTCTCGCTGTATGGCGAACGGGTTGGCGCACTGAGCATCGTCGCCGCCAGCACAGAAGAAGCCGGCCGCGTGCTGTCGCAATTGAAGCGCGTGGTGCGCACCAACTATTCCAACCCGCCGATCCACGGCGGCCAGGTAGTCGCCACCGCCCTGTCCTCGCCAGAGCTGCGCAAACTGTGGGAAGAAGAACTGGCCGGCATGCGCGTACGGATTCGCGAAATGCGCCATCTGCTGGTCAAAAAACTGAAAGAACAGGCGCCAGGCCACGACTTCGATTTCGTCACCAAGCAACGCGGCATGTTCTCCTACTCCGGCCTGACCAAAGCCCAGGTCGAACGCCTGCGCGACGAGTTCTCGATCTACGCCGTCGATACCGGCCGCATCTGCGTTGCCGCACTCAATACAAAAAATATTGATAATGTTGTCGCCGCAATCGCAAAAGTCCTGTAATATTCGGCTCCCGGAGAAGTTGTAGCGACTGCTCCGGGGATGTAGAAAAGTTTAGAAAAAGCTTTGACAACTCAGCGAATTCAAGACTATAATTCTGCTTCTTTCAATTCCCTGATAGCTCAGTCGGTAGAGCGACGGACTGTTAATCCGCAGGTCCCTGGTTCGAGTCCAGGTCGGGGAGCCAGAATACATAAGGGGCCACATGCAAATGTGGCCCCTTTTCTGTTTACGCCCGGATTCTGTGTAACCGCCATGTAACCGGATTCAATCAACGCCGATTCACCCCTATCCATTCATTTGTGAACGACGCTTGCTGTCAGCTACGGTACTCTCTGGGCGCGTCGCAACGCACATGGCAACTCAGTTCAGCGTCCGTGATTGGTGTAGTGAGTAAGAGTTACATTGTCGATAGATGTCTTCGATGTGCTGCCCACATTTCCGGCTATGATGACAGCATTCCAAAGTAGCGGAGCCCAATCATGATGACGCTGTTCGAGAAAGTCTACTTCACGCTTGAACAACTTGTTCAGCGCAACGTAGGCATATTTCCTCTATCCATTGATCTGTTCATTAAAAGGGGGACTGGGACAGACCTCCAACGACAGTCTCCACTTAACCGAAGGACAGTCACCACAGTTTGAAGAAGCTGAGTTGGAGATTGGAATCAACGGTGTCCTTTGCCGATATCTACCCAGAAAAGGACCAGGAGCGAAGCGATGAATGCCAGTCCAGACTTCCCACCCTTAATTCGAATTTTCATCGGAGAACCTATACAAAACCAGTCTGAACACGACTGCCTTCGCGCAGTCTGTGAGGCGTTGGCACAAATACATAGCTGGGCCTATATCTTTGCAAATTTTCATGCTTCAGGACGACAAATAGACCTAGCGGTTTTCACGGAGAAAACGACACTCGTTATCGAAGCAAAAGGCTATTCACTGCCGGTTCGAGGGGGCGTGAACGGTCAGTGGGAGCAATTTGGCCCATTCGGCGCGAGAAAGATCGGCAATGCGTACATCCAGGCGTTGAATGCCAAGAATGCGCTTCGTGACGAAATGCAGCGAATGAACCAGATTGATGGTTACCCAAACGGACTTGTTGTAGTTGCCCCCATCGTTCCAGAAGGATCGACTCTAACTTCTGGCGACTTCAAGGTCGCTGTCACCGACCTAGATCAACTTGCGCAGCTATTGACACGTCCATCTGGCGCGCTCTTAACGCAAGATTTGGGTGAGGTATTGGCAAGGCAACTGGGTCTTGAGGCGATAGTGAGTGCGGATGCTGCACTCAACGATGAAATCCTTGTTGCGGAGAGGTCATGCGAGACATATCTCAAGGCCTTCGGTGATTTCTACGAACCGCTGGCAGCGGAGCTTGTTAGCGACCAGTACAAATGCGGCGTTCTTGAAGTTGGTCCGCCTCAAGTTCAGTCGATGGTCGCGAGCGGTCACGCCGGCGTGCTGATCCACGGGCCATCCGGTTGTGGTAAGACACTGCTCGCAACATCCTGTGCGATATCGTGCGTAGCAACTGGCTGCATTCCGATATTTGTCTCCGCAAAGAATTTTGATGGTGAACTTCAGCGACTCCTCGACAGGGAGGCGGCTCTATTGAATACACGTTCAGCGAGCAATCTCATCACTGCTGGCAGGCTTCTCGGGAAGCGCGTAATTCTGTTCTTAGATGGCTACAATGAATGTCGAGATGATCTCAAGCTCAGTCTGACAAGAAGTCTCAAGGCATTTGCGCTGCGCTATGGCGCGGGCCTCGTCGTCAGTACGCAACAAGATCTTGTCCGCGCTGATCTCCTGATGACGAAAACCGTCATCGTCAAACGACCGTCTGATGAACTCAAGGTAGCCCTTGCCAGGCTCGAAGAGCGAGCTGACGGGGCCGGAAATTTCCGTAGTCTTATTCAGGTAGCGAGCTCCGGTCTTGAGGCCGGGCTCGTGGGACAGGTTGGCGCGTTTTTGCCTGCAGGCGCAAGTAGGTTCGCACTTTTCGACACGTATGCGAGAACTAAACTTCGGACTGCCGCCGCCGAGGGTATTCGGGTCCTCAGCTCATTTGCGGAAACCCTTGTTCACAGAGCCTGCTTCAGCCTCTCTGTGCGCGAGTTCGACCGACTCTGTGACTCGACCAATCTAGATCATGAGGCTCGGCAGCATCTATTGCGATCCCAGTTGTTGCAAGTGCGGGGCGACAGAGTCAGTTTCATTCACGAGCTATTTTTCTCAGCGTTCTCTGCTGAAGCTGCAATCAGGTCGGCCAATGGGGATTTGACGCGCATTCGCGCCGCATTGGGGTCACCACGATTCTTCTCGTCAAAGGCGTTCATTCTCGGAGCCATCGAGGACGACCGTGCCGTGTATGAAGTGCTTGAAAGTCTCACCGATCACGACTTGCTGTCAGCTTGTTCTCGCGGAGAGTGTGGCGCTGCCGCACAATCTATCGTGAAGCGCAAGACTGAGAATATGTTAGAAGTCATGATTGCCGAAGCGCAAAGTGTCCGTTTTCAAATTATCGGGGAAGGATGGAACAGCATAGCCATCGACAAACGCACTTTCCGTCACGAGCTCACAGAATTTGATTCCTATCTTGCTGCAATTGGACAAGGCTTGATGGATGGACAGTATCTGGATGCTGTTATGGCTGCGTGCCGGCACATGGACCAAACCATAACAATTTTCTCAAATGCATGTGCTGCCGACGCCAAGGCTAAGAAGATCCCGCTCCGACACGAAGTGTTTTCGGCAGCGTACGTCATGTATCGCGAAGCAGCGATATCGCGACTGATCAATTTTATCCATAGTGGTGGTCTGTCATTTCACCGCCAGGAAGGTCTCGGATTCGGCCCGGCACTCCGAGCGGCGTGGCTGCGTGCAGAGACACCTGGCCAGTTTTACTTTCTAATCGGGTTGACCAAGTTTTCGGCACATGACAAGGAGGCTGCCCAGTACGTTGCTCGACTGCTGCGAAACGTGAGGTCATATCCGTATCACCTCCAGCTCGATTTAATCGATTTTGCGCAGCATCTTGGTGATGCGGAAGAGCCATACCGAGAAGAGATTATCGACGCACTCCAAGCCTGTCTGGACAAACTGGGTGTCATGATGAACTCAATCATCTTTGAAGCCCTCAAGAGACTGGGTGCACTGGAAGATGATGCATATAGCTATGTTCCGGTCATCCGCGATGAAATTGACAATACCTTGAGTACAGATAGCGGCGAGTCCGATTTATCAGCATGGAGGCTATTTTCATGCCAGTTTGATCATCCTTTCGACTCCTCATACTGGGATGAGATACAGGGACTTGATGATTCAAGAAGGAAGCTTCTCCTCACGAAAGCATGTCGTGGCGCAGAGACGCCCTACCTTTCGTTCTTAGGAATACTCATCCGACAGCTATCTGAATTCAACGACCCTAATGTGGCATCTGCGATTGCCCGATGGACAGCCTTGCCGGAAAAACAGAGTTGCATGCCTCAAGATGCTGTAGAGATTTTCATTAATGCTCATGAAGCTCTCGGGCATCTTGGTGTTGAGTTGCCTCAATCGAGAGGCGAACCAACAACAGCAGCAGAACATGCCTTGCTGGCATGCGGTGAACTCTATTACTGGGCCAGCCGGATCGATCTGGAAGCCCCTCAGACATCAACCTATACCGACGCTGCGCGATCTATTCTTCTAGACCATTCTCTGTGTGCAAGTGCTGGCACGTTACAACTCACCACGTCGCGTATGCTATCAACTGATGGGGCACGGATTTCCTTGGTGAAATACTACCCGGATATCTATGTTGCAATCTGTAGGGAAGCGCTCAAGCGACGGAATCAACAAGTTTCATACTTTGAGCATGGATTCCTAAACAATGTTGATAGCATTGCGTGCTTTGTCATCCAAGTTTTGGGGGAGTTAGGAGAGATCAATGATCTGCAATCCCTCCGAGACTTTTGCGATCACGAACATTACGGCATCAGTTCTCTTGATGCCATCAAGAAAATCGAAGAGCGGACGCGCATCAGCCTTTTCGATAGGTTGAACGTCTACTAACTACCCACGAGAAAGTTTTGTCGTCGGCGAGAGCCAAAAGAGGACATTTAATTTCTTTTGGGTTCCAATTATTTATTGCCAAAATACATTCATCTTGTTGTAGCACATCTAATACAAAATTTACAAAATCAGAGCGTAACGAGGATTTTGAGCGGATTACATTAAGAATAACCAAGCAAAGAATAGTTTCAATTTGTTGATTGGCGGCGCGGGCGTCTGCTCCAAGTGAGGAAAACGTTTCTCCACTATGGACAATGCTATTCCTCATTTCATAGAGCGAATTATATTTCGAAAGCAAATCTCCAAATTTGGTACTCCCGCCATTTGCTGCTGCAGATAGCTATACATGACCAATATCCGTTACCTCAATACCTGCCCGTTGAAGAATATTGAATAAAGCCCCCACCTGCGCTCGATTGGTTTGCGTTGGCCGCCCCCATTTAGGACGCTCCTTTGAAAAAGTGAAAAGGACAGTGTTTATCGCTCTTGAGAATGCAACAAAAAATGCCCGCTTTTCTTCTTCAGGTTGAGCTCTAAAATTCCACCATTGCTCATCTTCCAACCCCATGAAAATAACGGTCTTAAATTCAAGCCCCTTACTCTTGTGAATAGACATAGCAGGCACAACATCTTCCCCAACAAAATCTCTGACCAGGTCCTCGACCGTTCCCGCACTTTCAAGGCTGTTGGCGAGAGCACTGCCCAACTCTGTTGCGACCTTTTCCAGGTAACTGCCATTCATATACTGGCGGTAACAAGTGCGATATCGGGCGGCGCCAACAATTGTCACGATGCCGCTTGGAAAATTCTTTATATCGGCACCGCTGTCCAGGAATTCCTTAGCCCAATTCTTATGCGATAGAGTTAATCGTTCGAGCTCGGCGCTATCTATCTCCTCATCTAATCCTGTCAAGATCCCCAACTCAGATGTTAAGTCGCTCCAAGCCATCGGATCCCGCACGGCAGTAGCCAAGCGTAAAGTCAGCATGACAATATTACTCAGCGGCTCAACCCGAAGATCTTGCAATAATGATTCGTCACGCAGAGATATCCCTCTCGCTCGAAGTTCAGCTTGCAACAAGGCAACCATGTCTCCTACGCTCTGTCTGGCTAATACACAAAAATCACGTGGGCGAGCACCCTCCTCAATTTCTCTATGGATGCGGTTTGCCAGAAAAATTGCCTCAGATTGAGGAGAGTCAAATCCGAATATCGAGCAAACGCCGTCACCCAAGTTACCTGTCGCCGCTTCCGGCTCGGCAGAATCTGTCTCTACAATTTGCGCGATAGCATGTTGTATACGAACCAGCTCAGGAACTGACCTGTAGTTCCGAATTAAAGTAACGGGTTCGGCCTGAAACGCCACTTTGAATTTATCGAATATCTCTGCATCCGCTCCAGCCCAAACCATGATCCGTTGCTTGCCGTCGCCAACGGCAGTAAGAACGCTGTTTGAATTAACGAAGGCCGCCATAATCAGATCCCACTGGGATGGCGTGGTATCTTGAAATTCATCAAGAAAAACGTGCGAATAGGTTGCTCGAAGTACCGCAGTTATTTTCGGATTGCTCCGAAGAAGATAAGCGGCCAAACGATTGAGCATCGGAAAGGAAAGGCTTGGCGCTGTCGATGGCAATGCAAGTTGCTCCTCCCACCATTGGCAACCCCAAGTACGATGAATTTCATTCGTTACAGCGTGATAAGGTAGTTCCGCGCCATGCATCACTTTGTCCAAGGCTTCTTGCACCGTTTTCTTGCTCTTATCCTCCATGTTTG
>NZ_JAGQEG010000132.1 GCF_018305005.1 Collimonas silvisoli | reverse complement strand
CCACCACACGTTTTGGTTGGAACGCATCTCCCAAATCAATTGTTAACAGGCCCTAGTCCCGCATCGCCGCCTTCAAGCCCGTCACCCAAGACCTGGCCGGCAGGTTCATGCTGCGCCGGATGCTTGCGGCACGTTCGTACAGTGCGCTGAAATCCAGGTGGGGTGCGCGTTTGAATGCGATCACGATGATATTGGCGTCATGCACTTCAGGCAGGCACAGCACCGCATCAAACGCCAGTTCCATCGCATGCAGGTTCTTGGCGTAGTTCGGAAAGTCGCCGAACAGGTTGGCGGTCATCACGCCGTCCGCCGTCAGGCATGCCGCGCAAGCGTGATAAAACTCGGGCGTGTCCAATACCGGCCCACGCGCATCGGCGTCGTACAGATCCACTTGCAGCACGTCGACGCTGCCGTGGTTGGCGCGCTCCGTCACAAATGCCATTGCATTCATGTTGAGCACATTGAGCCTTGTGTCGTTCTGCGGCAGTTCGAACATGGCGCGGCAGATTGCGATGACAGCGGGATTGAGTTCGATCGCCGTCACCCGCGCCTGCGGAAACTGGCGATAGCAGAATTTGGTCAACGCCGCGCTGCCCAGCCCGAGCTGCACAATATGCTGCGGCTGCCGGTCGAACAGCGTCCACATCATCATCTGCTGCACGTATTCCAGTTCGATCGCATCCGGTGTGCGGATACGCATCGCGCCTTGCACCCATTTGGTGCCAAGGTGAAGAAAGCGCACTCCCTTGTCTTCGGAGATTGTCGCCGGAGGGTGCGGCCGGCCGGGCGGTTCTTCTGCGGGGGATGTACTGTGCATGAGCATGTTCGGAAGCGGGGGTTGGGTAGACGGGGTGATATCGCGACGCCGGTTGATGGCGCGGGCTCATTATCCTGTGATCGCTAGTTTGCCGGTAATTTTTGCATAAGCGTTTTGCACAAGCATTTTGTACAAGCGGCTGGCATGCGCTGCGAGTTACCCACAGAAATTGTGAGTAGCCCTGTGGATAACACCCCTGCTAACTCACTAAGTTATTGATTTAATGACTTTTTTCGGTAGTGGTACAGAAGCGCGCAAGAAAAAGCCCGCTGGCCTTGCGGCAGCGGGCTAAATCCGATCCCGGGAAGATCGGAGGAGACAGACGAAATCGTAGTGCCGGAATATGACAAGGCCGTGACCCGGGGCGCAGCTGAGCCGGCTTTAGAAGCCATGCTCGACTGCTTCGGCTCAGGCGATTTTCAAGAAACGCTGTTCAAAATCACCCTTGTGTACCGCACTGCTACCCGCGCTGTGCGGCTCTGCCTGCAGCGCTTCGACGATGTCCTCGCGCTTCAGCTGCGGTGCAAACTGCAAGATGAAATCGTAGGTATAGGAACGTAAGTAAGCGCCGCGCCGCACTGCCAGCCTGGTCACATTGGAGGCCAGCAAATGCGACACCTCAATCGAGCGCAAGCCGTTCTGGCGCGTGTGCTCGGTGGCCATCGAAGCCACCAGGCCAACGCCAAGGCCGAGCGAGACATATTGCTGGATGACGTCCGAATCCATCGCCGTCAACACGATATCGGGCGTGATGCCGGCGGTCCTGAAGGCGGCATCGATGTGGCCACGGCCGGTGAAGCCGACATCGTAGGTAATCAATGGATAGGCGGCCAAATCGGCCAGGCTGATCGGGCCGCTGATCTCCAGCAAGGGGTGATGCTCCGGCACCACCAGCACGTGGCTCCATTCGTAGCATGGGAAGGAAATCAGTTCCTTGAACTGGGTCAGGCCCTCGGTGGCGATGCCGACATCGGCCTTGCCCGATATCACCCAGTCGGCGATATGTTCCGGCGAGCTTTGCTGCAAGGCGATGCGGACATCGGGGAAACTGGCGCGGAAACCTTGCACCACGCGCGGCAAGGCGTAACGCGCCTGGGTGTGGGTGGCGGCGACAGTCAAGGTGCCGCTGGTTTCGCCCGAGTATTCCTGGCTGGCCTGGCGCAGGTTTTCTGCTTCCTGCAATAACCTTTCGACGATTTTCAAGATGCCTTTGCCGGGATCGGTCAAGCCGATCAGGCGCTTGCCGTTGCGGATAAAGATATCGACGCCGAGTTCTTCTTCCAGTTCGCGAATCTGGCGGCTCACGCCTGGCTGCGAGGTAAACAGAACGTTGGCTACTTCGGTCAGATTGAAACCGCAACGGGCTGCTTCGCGGATCGAGCGTAATTGTTGGAAATTCATATTTTTCTCCTTGCCTTACCGAGTTGTCTGTTGAGCGACGAACACTTGCAGGCGACGCGGACGCACCACCAGCGTTTCGCCGCCTTTTAAATTGAGTTGTTTGAAGCGCTCGCTGGAAATCACCGCTTCGATCAAGCCGCCATCGGCGCCATTGGAACCATCAGCGCCATCGCTGCGCTCCAGTTCCAGCTGCGCCAGCGGCCCGATGGCGTGGGTGCGCCGCAGCTGCACCACGATGCCTTCGGCGCCGGCGGTGTAGCGGTCGATCTCCAGATCGTGCGGCCGCACATAACCGATGCCTTGCGCGTCTTGCGCGGCGGCGTGCTCGGGTGCATCGAAAACGGCGCCGCCGGCATCCAGTACGCCTTCATGCAGGCGGCCGTGAAACAGATTGACGTTGCCAAGAAAACCGTAGACGAATGGCGATGCCGGGTGTTCATAGACTTGCTGCGGCGCGCCGATCTGTTCGACATTGCCCTTGTTCATCACGACGATCTGGTCCGCCACTTCCAGCGCTTCTTCCTGATCGTGGGTCACGAAAATACTGGTGACGTGCAACTCGTCATGCAAACGCCGCAACCAGCGCCGCAGCTCCTTGCGCACCTTGGCGTCGAGCGCGCCGAACGGTTCATCCAGCAGCAGTACGCGTGGCTCCACTGCCAGTGCACGCGCCAGTGCAATCCGTTGACGCTGGCCGCCGGACAATTGCGGCGGATAACGGTCGGCCAGCCAATCCAGTTGCACCAGTTCCAGCAGGCTGGTGACTTTTTCACGGATTGCGCTTTCGTTGGGACGTTGGGCGCGTGGCTTGACGCGCAGGCCGAAGGCGATGTTTTCAAACACCGTCATGTGCTTGAACAAGGCGTAGTGCTGGAATACAAAGCCGACCTGGCGCTCGCGCACGTGGCGCGACGAAGCGTCTTCGCCTTCCAGCAAGACCTGGCCGCTATCCTGTGCTTCAAGGCCGGCGATGATGCGCAGCAAAGTGGTCTTGCCGCAACCGGAAGGCCCCAGCAGCGCGGTCAATTCGCCGGCAGGAAATTCCAGCGAGACATTATTCAGTGCGACAAACTCGCCGAAGCGTTTGTTGATGTTTCTTACCTGGATGCTCATGCCTGCTCCTGTCTGGATGTATGCAAGTGATGCACTGTGTTGTGCGGCAATACCGAAGCACGCAAACGCCATTCGATGAACGATTTCAGCGCCAAGGTCAGCAGCGCCAGAAACGCCAGCAGCGAGGCCACCGCAAACGCTGCCTGGAAGTTGTATTCGTTGTACAGAATCTCGACCTGCAAGGGGATGGTGTTGGTTTCGCCGCGAATATGGCCGGACACTACCGACACCGCGCCAAACTCGCCCATGGCGCGCGCATTGCACAAGATCACGCCATACAGCAAACCCCATTTGATATTCGGCAAGGTGACGTGGCGGAAAGTCTTCCAGCCGGATGCGCCCAGCACCAGGGCCGCCTCTTCTTCTTCGCTGCCCTGCGCCTGCATCAAGGGAATCAGTTCTCGTGCAACAAAGGGAAAGGTGACGAACACCGTCGCCAGCACGATGCCTGGCACGGCAAACAGGATCTTGATATCGTGCTCGCGCAGCCACGGGCCGAACCAGCCTTGGGCGCCGAACAGCAGCACATAAATCAGGCCGGAAATCACCGGCGAGACCGAGAACGGCAGATCGATCAAGGTCAGCAAGAGGTTTTTGCCGCGGAACTCGAACTTGGCGACGGTCCATGAAGCGGCGATGCCGAACACCAGGTTGAGCGGCACCGCGATAGCGGCAGTCAGCAGGGTCAGCTTGATGGCGCTGATGGCGTCCGGCTCGATGATGGCTGCCAGATAGGCTTCCCAGCCCTTCTTGAACGCTTCGGCAAATACCGATAGCAGCGGCACTACCAGAAACAAGGTGAGGAACAATAACGCCACTGTCATTAACAGTGCACGCACCCACAAAGGCTCCAGCGTGGCGTTGGGCACGTGGATCGGCTCGCCCCTTGCCTGCGGCTTGGCGGCAGGCGAGGCGGCGGCAGCCTGATTGACGGGTGAATCAACGGGGTTATCAAAACCACTGGCGGTAGCGCTCACGTCAGACTCCTAAACTTTGACCGACTGGCCGCGCTTGCGGGTCCAGGCTTGCAATACGTTGATCGCCAACAGCAGCAGGAACGACACCGTCAGCATCACCACTGCAATCGCGGTGGCGCCGGCATAGTCGTATTGCTCCAGCTTGGTAATGATGAACAAGGGCGTGATTTCCGACACCATGGGCATATTGCCGGCGATGAAGATGACGGAGCCGTATTCGCCGGTGGCGCGCGCAAAGGACAACGCAAAACCGGTCAATAATGCCGGAAATACGGTGGGGAAAATCACCCTGGTAAAAGTCTGCCAGTGATTGGCGCCGAGACTGGCGGCGGCTTCTTCCAGCTCTTTCTCGGCGTCTTCCAGCACCGGCTGCACGGTGCGCACCACGAACGGCAAGCCGATGAAAGTCAGCGCTACTAATATACCTAGCGGCGTAAAAGCCACCTTGATGCCCAGCGGCTCCAGATATTGGCCGATCCAGCCATTGCTGGAATACAGCGCGGTCAAGGCGATGCCGGCCACTGCCGTCGGCAGCGCGAATGGCAGATCGACCAGGGCGTCGATCAGCTTCTTACCGGGAAACTTGTAGCGCACCAGCACCCAAGCCACGATGCCGCCGAACAATGCATTGAGCATCGCCGCCAGCAAGGAAGTGCCGAAGGTCAGGCGATAGGAAGCCATCACCCGGGGCGAGGTGACGGCGGCAATGAAGCCGTTCCAGCTCAGGGCGAAGGTCTTGAGAAACACCGCCGACAGCGGGATCAGCACAATCAAGGCCAGGTAAAACAGGGTAAATCCTAGCGACAGGCGAAACCCGGGCATCACGCGGAATGGCTTGGCGAGCTTGTTAATTGAGCCTTGATCGGTAAGCACGGCGGCGCTCATATATCGTCCTCTTATTACAAATACAGCTAAAGAACGAAGATAATCTCACCGGTTTGTTATAAAAAGAACGAACTTTTTTGCATGTGCATAGAATGAATTTGCATAAGAGAAATGATTTATTCGCCGCCTTGCGTGCAGATTACTTTCCATAAAAGCAACAAGCATCGCGATCCAAGCTGGCTGGAAACTCGCCAATTCCGCGCTCCATCCCCGCTATTCCCTCAAGAGCAGAGCAAATCCGCTGCATTCCAGTCGCGTTTTTTTGTATTCTGTTCCGCCATTTCTGCAGATTGTCGCAAGCAGCTGGCGACTTGCCCTGCCCCTCCCTAAAGTGACGACATGCAACAACGTCAGCGACATAAGTCAGCCACCTAAAGGAGCATAAAAAATGAACACAGCACGCCAAGCACTGATCGCCATCCTGTCCATCGCAACTCTGGCTGGCGGCATCGCCCCAGCCCAAGCAGCACCTCAGCAAACAGAAATCTCGACACTGCCAACCATCACGATTATCGGCAAACGCCCTAGCCACCCGGAAATCATGCAAACCGTGACGATCGTCGGCAAGCGCCTGAGCCCACAGGAAAAACTGGCTCTGGCACAACAGGAAGACAGCCTGCCAACCATCACCATCGTCGGCAAACGTCTGAACCGTGAACAAAAGTCAGTCCTGGCGCAAGCCAACGGCAAGAAGGCCGTCATCTAAGCTGGTACTTAACCGTCGTTCCGCCGCAGTTCCAAACCAGGAGATTGCAAATGAAACCCGCATCCAGATTATTGGCCGCCGCCACGCTGTTAGCGGCCTTGAGCTTGAATATGACTGTCAGCCCGGCCATGGCCGCAACACCCGCCAGGAAAGCCGCCGCGCAGGCCGAAGAAATCCCGCTGCTGATGCCGCCCATCGTGATTATCGGCAAGCGCATGACGCCGGAAGAAAAAGCGGTTTTTGCGCGTCAACAGCACACCCAGTCCATGAAAAAAGTAGCACATAAGAAAAACGAAATGCCCGGCTCGCCGGCGCTCAGCGCTCTTTGATGCCTTATGGAAAAACGATCAGACTGCTGCGTCCGTTCCGTTTAGAATGACGACAACTTTGCTGAGTTACCGCGCAAACTGATTTTCACCCTATACCCACTCTATGAATTCCGATTCGTTCACCACATTCAAGAAAAATGCATCGATTGCTACAGTCTATCTGTCGCGCGGTTTCGACAAAGTAGCAAGCTGGGTTACGCAGCTCTCGTGGTGGAAGTTCCTGTTGTTTGCAGCGTTGGTGCTGGCCGCCGCTGGGATTTTGCAAGAGACCCTGTTTTCTTCGGAAGAACTGGTCATCGAAAAAGTCAGCAGGCACAACGGCAAGTCCACAAAGTCCAGCAAGCCCGCCAAGGGCAATACCAATATCCGGATTGACGACACCGGCGTCCATATAAAAACCGGCACCTATACCTACGATGGCGATGACGCCGCCAGCGTACCGGCAGCGGCAACACCAACGCCCCCCAAGGCGGAAGCAGAAGCCGCCGGTGCGGCTACGGCGTCTCCTGCACCTCCCGCACCGCCGCCTCCGCCGGCAGCGCCGGCCGAGCCATCCCCCAACGCCGCCAGCCTGAACCTGAGCTTGCCGCCGGATGCTGCCCAGGATGTGAATCAGGCGATCAACGATGCGGTTGCCGCCATCCATGAAGCAGCGGCCGAAAAAGCGGAACAACAGGTGGCCCGCTACCAGAAAAAATCTTCTGAATGGTTTGTGAATTTCGTGCTGCTGCTGTTGATCGGCTTGTTCGGCACCAAGGCTTTGATGGGCGGCAAGAAGCGCGCCGAAGCGCGGGCCCAGGCGGCCAATGCCGCTGCCGAGCACGCCAACCTGCAGCGCGAAGTATCGGAAGCCAAGATGCAGATGATCCAGGCCCAGGTTGAGCCGCATTTTCTGTTCAACACCCTGGCTTCGGTCGAGTACCTGATCGAAACCGATCCGCCGCGCGCCTCGGCCATGCAGAAGCGCCTGATCCAATACTTGCGTGCGGTATTGCCGCAAATGCGGGAAACCGCGACGGTCACTACGCTGGGACGGGAAGTCGACATTGTGCGGGCTTATCTGGATCTGTTGAAGATGCGCATGGAAGAGCGTTTGATCGTCGATCTGCAAGTATCCGACGGCTTGCGCAGCGCGGCGTTCCCGCCGATGATGCTGCAATCGCTGGTGGAAAACGCCATCAAGCACGGCCTGGAACCCAAAGCGGACGGCGGCACTTTGCGTATCAAGGCGGAAGTGGCCGACAATAAGCTGCGTGTCAGCGTGACGGACGACGGCCTCGGCTTCGGCGCCTTCCCCAGCAATGGCACCGGACTGGGATTGCAAAGTATCCGCGATCGCCTCAAACTGTTGCACGGCGCCGCAGCGCAGTTGGAGATTGCTCCCAACAGTCCGAGCGGCGTATGTTCAACCATTGAAGTGCCGTATCAGGTAGTCGGCGCCGGCAAGACCAAGCCATAGAAGCAACGAGTAACAGGAAACATGCATATGAAATCGATCTCACGCCTTGCTTTTGTCCTCACGCTGGCTGCTGCAACCATGATCCCTCTGATCAGTTGCGGCTCCAGCGCGGCTGCCGACGTCGTCAAAGTCGAGCGCCCGGTAGGCGATTTCCAGCAAGTGGAAGTCATGGATACGGTGAACGTATATCTGACTCAGGGGCCGGCCAAACCGGCGGTGATCGAAGCCGAGGCCAACATCGCTTCGCGGGTTGAACTGGAGACCAGCGGTTCAGTATTGAAAGTCCACTTGAAGGGCAATTCATTTTTCAGCAGCCATCACGATATCAATGTTTACCTGACCGCGCCTGAGGTGAATGGCTTGAGCGTCTTCGGCTCCGGCGATCTCAAGCTGGTCGGCAAATTGAGTTCGAAAGACAGCATCAAGATTTCCATCTCCGGCTCAGGCAGCGTCAACGGTGAATTGAATACGCCGACGGTCGCCGCCTCTATCGCCGGCGCCGGCGATATCAAGGTCAAAGGCAAGACCCGCGATCTGCGGGTATCGATTGCCGGCAGCGGCGATTACGACGGTTTCGGCCTGATGGCTGAAAACACCAGCGTGTCGATAGTCGGCAGCGGCGATGCACATGTTTATGCCAGCAAGAAATTGAACGTCTCGACTGCGGGTTCCGGCGACGTCACGTATAACGGCGACCCCCAGGTGCACTCCAGCATCATGGGCTCCGGCTCAGTTAAAAAACGCTAAATTTTTTATTAAAATCCGCCTATGCCTACCGCTATCATTGCCGACGACGAACGCCTGATGCGCGACCAGATCCGCCTGCGCCTGAGCCAGGCCTGGCCGGAACTGGAGATTCTGGGCGAAGCGAAAAACGGCGATGAAGCGATCGAACTGGTCGATCAGCTGCAACCCGATTTCACCTTTCTCGATATCCGCATGCCGGGTAAAACCGGGTTGCAGGCGGCGCAGGAAATCGGCGGCAAAAGCCACATCGTCTTCATCACCGCTTACGATGAATATGCGATCGAGGCTTTCGAACGCGGCGCCGTCGATTACATCCTGAAACCGGCCGAAGCCGAACGCCTGCGGCTGACCGTTACCCGTCTCAAGGCCAGGCTAAGCTCGACCCCGACCGATATGAGCTCGATGCTGACCCAGCTTGCCAAGCAAATGGGGATCGCCACCAAGCCAGCCTATCTGCAATGGATACAGGCCAGCATCGGCCAGCAGCTGCGGCTGATTCCGGTGCAAGAGATTCTGTTTTTCCGTTCCGATGAAAAATACACCAGCGTACAGACCGCCGGCTACGAAGCGCTGATCCGCAAACCGGTGCGCGATCTGGCGGAAGAGCTCGATCCCGACCTGTTCTGGCAGATTCACCGCGCGACCCTGGTCAATGTCAACGCCATCGACGGCATCACCCGCGACCTGCGCGGCCGCCATCAGGTGCTGGTCAAGGGACATACGGAAAAGCTGGAAGTGAGCCGCAGCTTCATCCATTTGTTCAAACAGATGTAAGTCTCTACGCTAGGCCAGCAGCGCCTTGACGAAATCTTTCTTGGCGCCGGGCGGCGGTATTTCGAATTGCAAGGCCGACTCGACGTGATGCAAATGATGCAGCATCAGCTCGACCGCCTTTTCCGTATCGCCCGCCTTGGCCGCCTGCAGGAATTCGACATGCTCGTCCGATGAACATGCGGCGTCTCTGGTGGACTGGTACAACATGGTGATCAGCGAGCTGCGGCCGGCCAGTTTGGTCAAGACATCGGTCAAGACCTGATTGCCGACGGTACGCGCCAGCAGAATATGAAAATCGCTCAGCAGCCTGGAGCGGATTTGCGGATTTTCCTTGGACAGCGCCTCGCGCTCCTGCTGCAGATGCTGTTCCAGCACGACATAGTCTGCAGCGCTGGCCTTGGCCACGAATTCGCGCACCAGCGCAGCTTCCAGCACCCGCCGCACGAAGAATATCTGGCGCGCCTCCTCTTCGGTCGGCCGGCTGACGAACGCGCCTTTGTCGGGCACCAGATCGATCAACTTGTCTTTTGCCAGCATCACCAGCGCCGCCCGGATCTTGGTGCGGCTCACGGAATACAGGCGTGCCAGGGCTTCTTCCCGCAATTTGGTGCCGGGCGGCAGGCGCTGCTCGGCAATTGCAGTCGTGATATCGGCCGCAATATCGTCGGAACTGTCGGCGCCGGATGGGCTGGAAGACAGGCTCATGTTCTCGATTTCCTTGGTGCTATGTTCTAAAGATCAAAATTGTACTTGCAAATGAGATGCCTTCAAAAATAAGAATGTGCCGCGCCCGACGCCCGCAGCGTCGGGCGTACAGCTTGTGTGCTTACAGCGAGCGGCTGTCGGCCGCCATTTCCAGGTTTTCCTGCTCCTTAAACTCGTCCTCCAGCGCGGCCGGACGGGCGCCGTTCAAAACCGCATGGGCACGCACCTTGTCGATATCCTTTTCCCACACCGCCACCACCACGGTCGCCACGCAGTTGCCCAGCAAATTGCCAAGTGCGCGGGCGATGCCCATGAACCAGTCGACCGACAGCACCAGCACCAGCCCGACTACCGGGATCGCCGGGATGGCGGACAAGGTGGCGGCCAGAATCACGATCGCCGAACCCGGCACGCCATGCGCGCCTTTGGAAGTGATCAGGGCAACCGCCAGGATGGCCAGCAAATCGGTCATCGCCAGCGGCGTGTTGGTGGCTTGCGCAATAAACACGGCGGCCAGGGTCAGGTAGATCGAGAAGGCGTCCAGGTTGAAAGAATAGCCGGTCGGGATCACCAGGCCGACAGTGGAATCCTTGATGCCCAGGTATTCCAGCTTGCGCATGATCTGCGGCAAGACGCTGTCCGATGAGGCGGTCGCCAGCACCACCAGCAGTTCGGCGCGCAGGTATTTGATCAGCTTGAAGATGCTGAACCCCGCGAGCCGCAAGATGGTGCCCAGTATCGCGAAGACAAACATCACCACCGCAAAGAAATACAGCAGCACCAGGAAACTCAGCTGTTGCAGCGAGCCGACGCCATATTTGCCGACCGTGAAAGCAATTGCGCCGAACACGCCCAGCGGCGCCAGCCGGATGATGAAAGACATGCATTTGAAAAATGCTTCCGACATGCTGTGCACGACGCTGACGATAGGCGCCGCCTTTTCACCGATCAGCGACAAGGCCGAACCGAAAATAATCGAGAACAGCAGCACTTGCAGCACATCGCCGGAAGTAAACGCGCTGACCACTGTATTCGGGATGATTTTCATCACAAAGTCGGCGAAACTGCTGCCTCTGACCTTGTTCGCGGTTTCCACATAACTGGACAACGCATTCGCATCCAGCGTATCGGGATTGATGTTCATGCCGACGCCAGGATGGAACACGAAAGCCAGCAGCAGCCCCAGCACCAGGGCCACCGTGGTCACCACTTCAAAGTAGATCAGCGCCTTCAAACCGACCCGGCCCACCTTCTTCAGTTCGCCCGCGCCGTAGATGCCATGCACCACGACACAAAACACGATCATCGGGATGATCATCTTGACCAGCTTGATAAAACCGTCGCCCAGAGGCTTCAGGCTTTCTCCGAATTTCGGGAACAGCACACCTACTGCAATTCCCATGACAAGTGCTATCAGCACCTGGCCAAACAGTGATTTAA
>NZ_JAGQEG010000131.1 GCF_018305005.1 Collimonas silvisoli | reverse complement strand
CCAGCGCACGTTTTGGTTGGAACCCTTCGGGAACGGCTGCAGGCGTCGCATGCCGTTGTTGCAACTCCTTGCCGTAGCACCGCTACGTCGCGTCGCTGCGCCTAGGCACGCAACGCCTGCCGCGCGGTCGCACTCCCAAATCAATTGCTAACAGGCCCTAGTGAATAAAACAACAACGGAGATAACTATGCAACGACTCAGAAGCAAGGGCCTGGGCAGGGCCTTGATAGTGGCGGCATTGGCGATGAGCTTTGGCGCCATGAACAGCAGTTATGCAGCGAATGAGAAATTTGTCCTGATCAGCCATGCACCGGATTCCGATTCCTGGTGGAATACCATCAAGAACGCCATCAAGCAGGCCGGCGAAGATTTCAACGTCGCGGTCGATTACCGCAACCCGCCTAACGGCGACCTGGCCGACATGTCGCGCCTGATCGAGCAGGCGGCAGCCCGCCATTACGATGGCGTGATCGCCAGCATTGCCGATTTCAGCGTGCTGAGGAAAGCCATGGAAAACGTCACCGCCAAGAAGATCCCGCTGGTGACAATCAATTCCGGCACCCAGCAGCAGAGTGAAGAACTGGGCGCGATCATGCACGTCGGCCAGCCGGAATACGATGCAGGCAAGGGCGCCGGCGAGAAAGCCAAGGCGGCCGGCATCAAATCCTTCCTGTGCGTCAACCACTACGCCACCAACCCGTCGTCCTTTGAACGTTGCCGCGGTTTTGCCGAAGCGATTGGCGTCGATTATAAAAAATCAACGCTGGATGCGGGCCAGGATCCTACCGGTATCGAAAGCAAGGTCAGCGCCTATCTGCGCAACAATCCCGGTACCCAGGCGGTGCTGGCGCTCGGTCCCGATTCCGCTTCGCCAAGCCTGCGCGCGCTGCAAAAAATGGGCTTGAAAGGCAAGATGTGGTTCGCCACTTTCGATCTGTCGGAAGAAGTGGCCAAGGGTATCAAGGACGGTTCGGTACAGTTCGCGATTGACCAGCAACCCTACTTGCAAGGCTATATCCCGGTTGCGGTCCTGGCCATCATGACGCAAAACAAAACCACCGATGTTGCCACCATCCAAGCCAAGCTGAAAGCCAATCCAAAGTTCCAGGCGCGGCTGGCCGAATATGGCCTGGCGCCGAGCTACGGCCCACGCCACATCAGCTCCGGTCCTGGCTACATCACCAAGGACAATCTTGATAAAGTGTTGAAATACGCTGGTCAATATCGCTGATCGATCGCTTTTCTTTACATTCCACGGCTGCCCGTAACGACGCATAACGATGCTACGGCAGCCGGCAAGTTGAAAACCAGGGGAGACGATTCGCCCGGGCCGGCTTACGTCCGCACGATTACGCTGCACCCCAGCGCTACATCTTATAAAGCGGCCAGTCCGAGGTTAGCTAATGACCTCGATTATGGCCAACACAGCAGGAGATACAGTCATGAATTCAAGCAGTGCGCACGCTGACAAGCTGGCCGCCGACGGCAGCAGCCCGGCGCAGCAGAATAACGCCCCGAAAGACGAACGAGTGCGCAAGGAAGGCTCCTTGAAGCACTTCCTCGGACGCCCGGAATTTGCCTCGCTGGCAGGCGTCATCCTGGTGTTTGTCATATTCGGTTTTGCCGCAGGCGATTCCGGCATGTTCAACCTGGACGGCGTGATCAACTGGATGCAGGTGGCCGCCTACCTGGGCCTGATCTCGATCGGCGCCTGTGTGCTGATGATCGCCGGCGAGTTCGATTTATCGATTGGTTCGATGATCGGTTTTGCCGGCATGATGGTGGCGATTCCTACCGTGTATTTTCACTGGCCGTTCTGGCTGGCGGTCATGTTTGCCTTTGCCGGTTCCATGGCGCTGGGCTGGCTCAACGGCTATCTGGTGGTCAAGACCAGGCTGCCGTCCTTCATCGTCACGCTGGCGTTCATGTTCATCTTGCGCGGCTTGACGCTGGCGCTGTCGATCATGTTCGCCAACCGCACCATCGTCAGCGGTGTCGGCGATCTGGCCGCGCATGACTGGCTCGGCAGCTGGCTGTTCACCGGCAATCTCGGCAGCGGGCTGTTTCACTGGATGGCCAGCCACGGCTGGATCGCCACCATGGCCAACGGCCAGCCGCTGATTGCCGGCATTCCCAAGGTCATCGTCTGGTGGCTGGTGCTGGCGCTGGGCGCAAGTTTTGTCCTGGCCCGGACCCGTTTCGGCAACTGGATCTTTGCCGTCGGCGGCGACGCCAATGCCGCCAAGAATGTCGGCGTGCCGGTAAAACGCGTCAAGACTTCGCTGTTTGTGTTTACCGCTTTCTGCGCCTGTCTGTTTGCGGTGCTGCAGGTGGCGGATGTCGGCTCCGCTGCGGCTGACCGCGGCTTGCAAAAGGAATTCGAAGCCATCATCGCCGCGGTGATCGGCGGCGCCTTGCTGACCGGCGGTTACGGTTCGGTGATCGGGGCTTGCTTCGGCGCCTTGATCTTCGGCGTGGTGCAGATCGGCATTACCTATACCAATCTGAATTCCGACTGGTTCCGTGTATTCCTCGGCGTGATGCTGCTGGTAGCGGTCCTGTTCAACAACTATGTCCGTCGCCGTGTGACGGAGGCGAGGTAATCATGAGTGACACTATTCTGGCTCTGGAAAACGTCAGCAAGTATTTCGGTTCGGTGATTGCTTTGCAAAATGTCACCCTGCGCTTGAAAAAGGGGGAGGTGCATTGCCTGCTGGGCGATAACGGCGCCGGTAAATCGACCTTGATCAAGACGCTGGCAGGGGTGCATAAACCGTCTGAAGGGCAGTATCTGGTCGACGGCAAGCCGGTCTCTTTCAATTCGCCGAAAGAGGCGCTGGATGTCGGCGTCGCCACCGTCTACCAGGATCTGGCCCTGGTGCCGCTGCTGTCGGTGGCGCGCAATTTCTTCATGGGGCGCGAGCCGACCAAGAAAGTGTTCGGCATCACCGTGATGGACATCGACTATGCAGCCGAGACGGCGCGTGCCAAGCTGGCCGAAATGGGCATCATGGTGCGCGATCCGCACCACGCGATCGGCACCATGTCCGGCGGTGAAAAACAATGCCTGGCGATTGCCCGCGCGATTCACTTCGGCGCTCGCGTCTTGATCCTCGATGAGCCAACCGCAGCGCTGGGCGTCAAGCAATCGTTCAATGTGCTGAAGCTGATCCACAAGGCGCGCGAGCGCGGCATTTCGGTGATTTTCATTACCCACAATGTGCATCACGCCTATCCGATCGGCGATTCTTTCACCTTGCTGAATCGCGGCAAATCGATGGGTACTTTTACTAAAGACAATGTCAGCAAGGACGAAGTGCTGGACATGATGGCGGGCGGGGCGGAAATGCAGACGCTGATGAATCAGTTGGAAGGCATACAGGTTTAGGTTTACATCTACATCCAAGTTAAGGATCGTACTCATGCAACACACTAACAACACCTTCGCATCGGGCCGCAAGCTTGACGTGGTTTGTATCGGCCGTCTCGCGGTGGATCTGTACGCGCAGCAAATCGGCGCGCCGCTGGCGGATGTCAGCAGCTTTGCCAAGTATCTCGGCGGTTCTTCCGCCAATATCGCTTTCGGCTGCGCCAGGCTGGGACTGAAATCGGCGATGCTGGCGCGGGTCGGCAATGAACATAACGGCCAGTTCCTGACGGCGGCGCTGGCGGCGGAGGGCTGCGATGTCAGCCAGATCAAGATCGATCCGGAACGGCTAACCGCTCTGGTGATGCTGGGGCTGAAGGATAAAGACACTTTTCCGCTGATTTTTTATCGCGACAACTGCGCCGACATGGCGCTGGCCGAAGAAGATATCGACGAGGCTTTCATCGCCTCCAGCAAGGCGCTGCTGATTACCGGCACCCATTTTTCGACAGAGCAGGTGCATCGCAGCAGCAGTCTGGCGCTGGAGTATGCACGTCGCAACAACGTCCGCACGGTGCTGGATATAGACTACCGGCCGGTGCTGTGGGGCTTGACGCAAAAGGGCGACGGCGAGACGCGTTTTATTGCGAACCACGGCGTGACTGCGCATCTACAGGGAATCCTGCCGAAATTTGATCTGGTGGTGGGCACTGAAGAGGAGTTCATGATTGCCGGCGGCGGCCAGGACATCATCGCTTCGCTGCAAGCGGTGCGCGCGGTCAGCCAGGCAACGCTGGTGGTCAAGCGCGGGCCGCTGGGTTGTGCGGTCATTCATGGTGCGATTCCGGCTTCGCTGGATGAAGGTTTCAATTACAAAGGAGTGCAAGTCGAAGTGCTCAATGTGCTGGGCGCCGGCGACGCTTTCCTGTCGGGATTCCTGAAAGGCTGGCTGAACGGCGAAGATGATGAAAGCTGCTGCCGCTACGCCAATGCTTGCGGCGCTTTGGTGGTGTCGCGCCACGCTTGCGCGCCGGCGATGCCGACCCCGGTCGAGCTGGCATATTTCCTGGATAACGCCGAACGCATGCAGCGGCCGGACCAGGACGCGCATCTGCAGCGCCTGCACCGAGTCACGGCGCCGCGCAAGATCTGGGATGAGGTGAACGTATTTGCCTTTGATCATCGCAACCAGTTCTTTGAGCTGGCGCGTGAATCCGGCGTCGGCGAAGCGCGTTTGCCGCAGCTCAAGCAGTTGCTGGTGCAAGCGGTGGCAGCCACCGAGCAGGCGCTGGGCTTGCAAGGAAAAATCGGCATATTGGCCGATGACCGCTATGGCCAGGATGCGCTGAATGCCGCCACCGGGCGCGGCTGGTGGGTCGGGCATGCGGTGGAATTGCCGCTCTCGAATCCGCTGGAATTCGATTATGGCCGCTCGATCGGCTCGCATCTGCTGAGCTGGCCCAAGGAGCATGTGGTCAAATGCTTGGTGCAATTTCATCCTGACGATGCGGTCGAAAAACGTTTGGAACAAGAAGCGCAGATTCGCGGTTTGTACAACGCGGTGCAAGTCAGCGGCCACGAATTGCTGCTGGAAATCATCCCGCCCAAGGATTTGCCGAAGGCCGACGACACTGTGCTGCGCGGCATCAAGCGCCTATATAACCTGGGGATCTATCCCGAATGGTGGAAGCTGGAATCGATGTCAGCCCAGCAATGGGACGCGATCGACCGCCTGATTGCCGAGCGCGATCCATATTGCCGCGGCGTGGTGCTGCTGGGCCTGGCGGCGCCGGTGGAAGAACTGGCGGCCGGTTTCCGCGCCTCGCGTCACAGCAAGACTTGCCGTGGTTTCATGGTGGGCCGGACGATTTTCCATGAACCGTCCAAGCTCTGGCTGCAAGGGCAGATAGACGACGCCACCTTGATCCAGCAGGTAAGGGCCACTTTCGAACAGCTGATCGGCGTCTGGCAAGCCAGCCGTAGCGAGGAGCAATCCAAGACAGCGGAGCGTGCAGCATGAGCGTAGCCGGAAAAACCATACGTCTGACCATGGCGCAAGCGCTGGTGCGCTATCTGGCGGCCTTGCGGGTCGATACTGCGGATGGTGTAGTGCCGCTGTTTGGCGGCGTCTTCTCCATCTTCGGCCATGGCAATGTGGCTGGCCTGGGCGAGGCCCTGTACCAGCATCGGGAACAGTTGCCGACTTATCGCGCGCATAACGAGCAAGCCATGGCGCATGCCGCAATCGCCTATGCAAAAACCCATATGCGGCGGCGCATGATGGCCGTTACCAGCTCGATCGGGCCGGGCGCCACCAATCTGCTGACCGCCGCGGCGTTGGCGCATGTGAACCGCTTGCCGGTGCTGCTGCTGCCGGGCGATATCTTCGTCTCGCGGCGTCCCGATCCGGTGCTGCAACAGGTGGAAAATTTCCAGGATGGCGGCGTTTCCGCCAACGATGCGTTCAAACCTTTGTCGCGTTATTTCGACCGCATCTACTATCCTGAGCAGTTGCTGACGGCGCTGCCGCGGGCGATCCAGGTGTTGACCGATGCGGCCCAATGCGGCCCGGTTACCTTGGCCTTGCCGCAAGACGTGCAGACCATGGCCTACGACTATCCAGCCGATTTTTTTGCACCGCAAACCGTCAAATTCCGCGCCCAGGGGCCGGCGGCGGACGAGTTGCAGGCGGCGCTGGAATTGTTGAAAAACGCCAAACAGCCGTTGATCGTTGCCGGCGGCGGCGTGCTGTATGGCGAGGCGACCGAAGCGCTGCGCTGTTTCGCTGAAAGACATGCGGTGCCGGTGGCCGAAACCCAGGCTGGCAAAAGCGCCTTGGCTTGGCGTCATCCCTTGCAACTGGGAGCGCTTGGCGTAACCGGCTCGCCGGCCGCCAACGCCTTGGCGCAAAAGGCGGATGTGGTGATTGCGGTAGGCACGCGCTTGCAGGATTTTACTACCGGCTCGCACTCCTTGTTCGGCCAGGCAAAACTGCTGAGCATCAATGTTAACGCCGTCGACGCCATCAAATGGCAGGCAACGCCGATGTTGTCCGACGCTCGCCTGGGGCTGGCTGCCTTGTCGCAAGGTTTGCAAGACTGGCGTTCCAGCACTGCCTGGCATGCGCTGGCGCTGGAACAGGCCAACGCCTGGCGCGCTACTGTCGACAAGATCACCGGTCAGCGAGAAATTGCGGCGCCGGCGCTGCCGTACGACGGCGAAGTGATCGGCGCGGTGCAGCGCTCCAGCATCGATTCGACCGTGCATGACATCGTGGTTTGCGCCGCCGGCACCTTGCCGGCCGAGTTGCATAAACTATGGCGCACCTCGACTCCCGGCGGTTATCACGTCGAATACGGTTATTCCTGCATGGGTTACGAGATAGCCGGCGGCCTCGGCGTCAAGATGGCGCAGCCGGATCGCGACGTGATCGTGATGGTGGGCGACGGCAGCTATCTGATGATGAATTCCGAGATCGCCACTTCAGTCATGCTGGATCGCAAATTGATCATCGTGGTGCTGGACAACCGCGGTTACGGCTGCATCAACCGCCTGCAACAGGCTTGCGGCGGCGCACCGTTCAACAACATGCTGGAGGATTGCCTGCAAGGGCCGCAGGGCGCGCCCGTCATCGATTTTGCCGCGCACGCTAAATCGCTGGGTGCGCTGGCGGAAAACGTCAAGACCATCCCGCAGCTGGAAGCCGCGTTGCAAAGGGCGCGCGCTGCCGACCGTACTTATCTGGTATGCATCGATACCGATCCTGCGCGCACCACCGAAGACGGTGGCTGCTGGTGGGAGGTGGCGGTGCCGGAGGTATCGCCGCGGCAGCAGGTGCAAGCCGCCAGAGCCGAGTACGAGCAAGCCCGCCGCAGTCAAAAAGTGTGACCAAGTTCGAATATTGCGAGAGAGACCATGACATTTAACGTAAAAATCGGCATCAATCCGATTTCCTGGATGAACGACGATCTGCCTTCGCTGGGCGGCGAAACGCCGCTGGAAGTGGCGCTGGCCGAAGGGGCCGAGATCGGCTATCGCGGCTTTGAGCTGGGCAACAAATTTCCAAAGGAACCGGCGGCGCTGGCGGCGGTGCTCGGTAAATATCAGCTGGAATGCGTGTCGGGCTGGTATTCCGGCCGCCTGGCGACCGGTTCGGTCGAAGATGAAATTGCCGCCGTCGGGCCGCATTTGCGGCTGCTGGCGGAAAACGGTTCCAAGGTCATGGTGTATGGCGAGGTGGCCAATGCGATTCAAGGCCGGCCGGACCCTCTGTATAAGCGCCCGCGTTTTCTGAGCGATCAGGAGGGGCGGCAATACGCCGACAAACTGACCGCGTTTGCGCGCTTTACCTTGTCGCACGGCGTCCGTCTGGCTTACCACCATCACATGGGCGCTTATGTCGAGACGGCGGCCGATGTCGACCGTTTGATGGCCTTGAGCGGCGACGAAGTCGGCTTGCTGTTCGATAGCGGCCACATCACGTTTGCCGGCGGCGATCCCTTGGCGGTTCTGGAAAAGCATATCAAACGCGTCTGCCACGTCCATTGCAAGGATGTGCGGCCGGCGGTGGTAAAGATGGCGCGCAACGGTAACTGGAGTTTCCTGCAGGCAGTCATCAACGGCGCCTTTACCGTGCCGGGCGACGGCGCGATCGATTTCAATGGCTTGCTGCGCCTGCTGTATCGGCATGGCTACGCCGGTTGGCTGGTAGTTGAGGCGGAGCAGGATCCGGCCGTTGCTCCAAGTTATCAATATGCTGAAATGGGTTATCGCCATCTTGCCGATTTAGTGCGCGCCATCGAGGCTGGCAACGGCAGGGAGGCGGCATGAGCTTACTCGTCAAGGGACAAGCAGAAGGGCAGGAAATCGTCAGCGTCACGCCGCAATCGGCCAACTGGCGATTTGTCGGTTTTGCCGCCTATCGCCTGGCCGCCGCCGAGCGGATCGATTTCAATACCGCCGCACGTGAAGTCTGCATCGTGGTGCTGCGCGGCGTGGTCAGCGTGCAGGCCGGCGATCATGCGTGGAAAGAAATCGGCGAACGCCAAAGCGTGTTTGATCCAAGCTCGCCGTATGCAGTGTATGCGCCGCACCACCATGCAGTGACCGTCCGCGCCCACGGCGATGCCGAAATTGCCGTTTGCAGCGCGCCCGGCCATGGCGATCTGAGTGCGCGTCTGATCGCGCCGGGGATGGCCAAGCGCTCGGTGCGCGGGCAGGGCAGCAACACCCGTTATGTCTGCGATATCCTGCCGCAAACCGAGCCGGCCGATCATCTGCTGGTGGTGGAGGTGGTGACGCCCGGCGGCCATTCATCGAGCTATCCGCCGCATAAGCACGACACCGATAATCTGCCGCAAGAGAGTTTTCTTGAGGAGACTTATTATCATCGCCTCAATCCGCCGCAAGGTTTTGCTTTCCAGCGGGTGTATACCGACGACCGTTCGCTGGACCAATCGATGGCGGTGGAGAATCACGATGTGGTCATGGTGCCCAGGGGTTATCACCCGGTAGTGGCGCCGCATGGTTACGATAGTTATTACCTGAATGTGATGGCCGGCCCCAAGCGTGAATGGCATTTCAAGAACGATCCCGCGCACGAATGGATGTTGCAGCGCTGATCGCTTGCGGAATTTGCGGCGTCCACGATGGAGGACAGCAATTAATTGCATAAAATCGCAAACTCCGATTGACTGAAGCTATCAAATGCACGTATTATTCGGTCTTCGGAATTGCAGTGAGCCTTACTGGGCTTCGCATTACGGCCCACGTGGCGGAATTGGTAGACGCGCATGGTTCAGGTCCATGTGCCGCAAGGTGTGGGGGTTCGAGTCCCTCCGTGGGCACCAGAAAACTGGTGTTGGAAGTAAAGAGAAACCGCATAAACATCAATGTTTATGCGGTTTTTTTGTTTTTGGCGCAAAAACTCATGTATAGATCAGATTAACAGTCGACGCACCGCTTCGCGTTGCTCGTCGCTCACCCGCTACCAGTAAGCCTATCGTGCCTCTCCGGTGAAACCAGAAGACACAACTCGCGCCATTTTTGCATCTCATTGGGTCAATGAATGGGTCAAGAATTATAGCCGACTCCAATGCGGATGTGAGTCGGTCAGAGATGCGGCGCTAATTCCGCGTAAAAATCTACGATTCTCTCGGACACACCTTCTGCGTACTCCTGAATTTGCAATATATGGAAAGTGCCCATATGAATGCCTCGATATGTGATTTCAGCTAATTTTTCATCTTCAGGAATGACCCCGAGAGCACTTACTAAACACTCGGTAATTGATGTGTCTCCCGCCTCACCGTCGATCTTGTCTTGACCGTACAGTACTAGCCATTCGTAAAGTCCAACGTCATGACGCTGTATGACTATGTGTGGCGTGCTCATGCGTTTTCCTTTAGTTTAGAGGACGCTTGTAGCGCTAATTCAACCAAGAGTCTTATCTTTATTTGATTTATCCCCTGATTTTCGCCGGGCAGGGCGTTGTGGTTTTGATGGCGATTCATTGTCGAATAATGCGGGCTGAGTTGGGCGTGTATTACGTTGCGGCTGGAGCAACTGCTGAACCTGGGTAATGAGATCTAACGCGAGTTCAATTGTGTCGTCAGCTATTAGAGGCGCTCGAACTGGAGTAGGACTCTCCATCAAAATTAACTCTTCATTTATCAGCGAATTTGGCTCTTGACCAATCAGGCGGAATTGGCAATCGACACCTGGTAACAGTTCAATCGCCAAACTTCTAAGAGCAGTTTTTGGGGTTGTACTGAGTACCTCAAGTGAATCGTACGTTTGTGATAGCCATTCATATTCAGGCCAGCATAGATCGGCCATAACTGGCTCATCAGGATGGAAGAATTGCCGTAGTGCTTTCTCTATACCCTTAGTCTTTTGCATCCAAGCTTTGTCCCAGCTGCGAGGGCCGAGAACACCTGCTAGCAGGCCATACCACACCAATACTTCAGGGAATGCCTTTGTTGCCGGTGCTAATAATTGAATGTGACTGGTACCCCTGCCGACTAGCAACGAAGCCGCTGCAAGCGCAACGGCACCGCCTTCCCTGCCGACAGCGTCAGAATTTCGCATACCGAAGAAGGTGTCAACAACGGCATCAAAACCAATAACACGCTCCTCTGCTGAGTCGCTTAATAAATATTGATTGGAAGTTAAAAGTCGTGCAGCTTTCTTGCTAACGGCAGAAACGATTTGTATAACAGTATCAAGAAAATTGAACGATTCGTGCGGTACTTCCTGTAATGTTAGAGCCGTTGACCAAATTTTCTTGAGGGCCCCAACATTTATATGTCGGCGGGTAAACCGTGAGTCGCGCTCGACGGCCTCCATACGCTTGATGCATGTGGCTTCGGCGTCTGTCTGTTCAGGATATAAAAGAGAAGTGCGAGCAATTGCAAAAGAAAAACATGCGGCTGCGCGAGCCAGAGGAACGCCAGAGACATCAAGCTCGGCGTCAGCTTGACCTAGCATTTCGCCAAGAACAAGTGATGACCATATGGGGTGAACCGTGCCAATTGTAGATTCTTTATACGTTTGAAGCTTAAGGTCAGTCCAATCCTCAACGGAGCACACCCTGCAAAATTGTGTTAACGGAAACACATGCTCTGCATAAGTCGATAGCCAAGAGAACAGCTCAGCTTTCCTTTCTCCTACTAACGTTACAGCAGCTATTGGAGGGCGGCTTGACTCGTTCATGCCGATTGCAACGCCTGAATTGCCAAACGTCGGAGTGGTACGGCCATTTAAAGAGGGAGTAATTTCACTCATCAAGAGTTGAGGCAGTTCTTGTCGTTCCAATGTATACCAAAGAAGATTCATGGGGTGGCTCATTTCAAAGCAAATCGGCAAGGGATGGAGGAGCTTGAAACTTGGCAAAAGCGGTTGATACTGTACTAAGGATTTTTCCTGTGTAATAACCTGTCAATGCAGTCTTGGCGCGAGTAATAGCGGTAAACAATAGTTCACGGCGATT
>NZ_JAGQEG010000130.1 GCF_018305005.1 Collimonas silvisoli | reverse complement strand
GCGCAATCCGTTCGGATCTACAACCGGGAACGGCCGCATACGGCCCTGAAATACAAAACGCCCGATGCGGTGCATCGAGCGTTTGTGTTGCAATAAAACCTGTCAACCTATTTTAGGACTGGACACATCTATTGAGAGTTTCATAAAACATGACAATGCCTTGCCCGGTTTTTCGGTGCGCTTAACAAACGCAGCTAACTGGGGTCAGAGTGAACTTTCTGCGCGCTTTTTGCAGAAACTTCACTCTGACCCCACTTAGCGGGCCACAGAGTACCTGCCTCATCGTTAAAAAGAACAAAACCGCGTGGTGCGCCCTGTCTTTCTCCGAATCCGTCATGTGGGGTCAGATTGTCGCCTTCCTCAACGCGCTCAATGCCCATTTTTCGTGGCGACGTCATGAATTATGAAACCCTCAATAATTCGAATGCTACTATTTGCGCAAGCAAGCACGCTTTGACTACTCTGAAAAAACACCGTGATTAAAAAACTGTACGCAGGAATCGCTGTATTGTCCGCCATCATGCTGTCCGGTTGCGCCTCGACCTGGGTCAATCCGAACAAACCGGCAACCGCGCTGTATCCCGATGAATTCGCCTGCAAGCAAGAGGCGATGCGGGTTTATCCGATTGTCGTGGTGAGCCAGGTCAACCCTGGGATGGAAACGCCAGGCAATACCTATTGCCGGAGAAATGACAAGGGCGATACCCACTGTACCACCTACCCTGGCATGTATATGCCGCCTTCGTATTCACAATACGATATCAATGCAAGCGACCGCGACGAGATCGTAAAGTCCTGTTTATATGCGCGCGGCTGGCACCTGGAGTGAGTTTTTTTGCGTGAACTTTGTGTGAATCGCGATCATGTGAGCGCTAGGGCTTTAACAAATCCGCCGCCACTTTATCCAGCAGCACCGCATTGCGATCCGCAGACAACTGCCAGAACATCGCGCCGCCCAATCCCATCTGCTTCAGATACTTGATTTTGTAATCCAGCGACTCGACATCGTCGTAGCTGACAAATTCACCTGTATCTGGATTGAACAGATAAGGCACTTTGGCGGCCTCGTTCCAGTAACGGGTAAAACCATTGCGATTGACCAGCGCGCCGCTGATGTCGGCGAAATCCAGTTCGCCCGGTTCGACGCTGCCGCGGCCTTTGCCATTGCAATCCTGATGCTGCCCATGCTGCGGCGCGCCGCATTGTTTCCAGCTATAGCCGTAGAAAGGCATGCCCAGCACCAGCTTGGCGGCCGGAACGCCGGCTTGCAGAGCCAGCTCGACCGTGCTGCTGACATTGAATAGCGGGTTGGCGTCGGGCCGCGCCAGCGCCGGGTCGTTGTACAAGGGCGCTACGTGGCCGGCAAATTTGCTCCATGGGCCGCTGAAATCGTAGGTCATGATATTGACCCAATCGAGAATCGCGGCGACCTTGGCCATTTCGGTATTCTGAAAAAAGGCCTGGTTATTGCCAACCGCGGCGGTCAGCAGGTAGTTGCGATGCTCCTGCTTCCCGGCACTGTCGAGCCGCTCGCGCAGCGCTTGCAGCAACAGCGTGTAGTTTTGCTTGTCTTCCGGCCGCACGGCATTGGCGGCGTCACCGCCGGCTACCGGGAATTCCCAATCGATGTCGACGCCGTCAAAGCCGTTTTTACGCAGAAAAACCACGGCGCTGTCGGCGAATTTCTTGCGCGATTGCGGCGTCAGCGCTACATCTGAAAAATCCTTGGAACCGGCCCAGCCACCCACCGAAATCAGGGTCTTCAACTTGGGACTGCGGCTTTTCAATCCGCGCAGCACAATAAAATCACGCGCGCTTTGATCCGTGCCAGAGGACTGGTCGGCTACCACTTCACCATCTTTGATCAGGGCAAATGCGTAGTTCAGATGCGTCAGCTTGCTGGCATCGATATCTGCTGCGGAATACTGGCGCTGTTGCGATGGCAAGTAGTAAGCCACCACCTTGTAAGCAACCACCTTGTAAGCTTTACCCGGCGCCGCCATAGTCATGGCTGGCAGCAGCGCCGCCAGCAACATCGATAGTCGCATCAGTTTCATTCAATCTCTCGCTTAATCGGCATTCTCAAAAATCGCAATTGGACGGCAACGGCGGCGTCATCGCCGCCACCGTGTCGATCTGATGCACTCCCGCCCGACGGTAGGTGCTCACCGCCGCGTCGACCTGCGCCGGCGACAATACCCGATCCTTGATATGCATCACCCAAGCCAGGTCCTGCTGGTAGCGCCGTTCCGCTTTGGTGTCAGGCAGCACGCCGCTGGGCGAGAACCACAAATTGAAATTGATCGCCATCGGCTGCGCCGGATAATTGCGGCCGCCGTGTTCGTCCAGTTGCACGCCATCCAGGAAATAGCGGATCTTGCCGCCAGCCACTTGCATCATCACGGTATGCCAGCCGCCCAGCGCGCGCGGTTCTTCATGCACCTGGTTGAACGCATTCCAGGGTTCCATCTGCACCGTTTGCCAGGACACGCTATACAACCTGCTATGCGGATTGCCCCAGCCGCCGTTGGGCAGGTATTCCCAATCCAGTTCGCTGTACTGCGGATCAAAATCGTGCTTCAAGGGACTGGCGGTGTAAAACGTTTCGACCACCAGATCACCGCCAGGGCCTTGTACCGGCGCATCGGTGAAGCGTATCCGCGCGGCGTAAGTACCCTCGAAATATTTTCTCTGATGGCAGAGCTGCGCCTGGAAAGTGCCCTCAGGCTTGCCGTCGGTGCTTGCCTCCAGACGCAGCAAGCGCTGGCCGCCAATGTTCGGATCGTCGACCAGGCTGATGGTGCCTGGTCCCCACTGCCCATGCTCTATGCCTGGATGGCCTTGCTGGTCGCGGATCTTCCAGCCGCCATTGATCAAAGCAGCGGTATCGGCATAGTGAAAATCGTCAAAGAAAATACCGACAGCGTCGGCCGCAGCATTGGTCGCCACCAGTAATGACAGCAGCGCCGACAGACGGTGAGAAAAATATCTCATCGCCGCTTCAGATCACAGCAGGCTGTACCGCCGCATCGGCAGCCTGTTCATGCCGGCCGATCGGTACGATGCGCGACAACAGCAGAACCGGGATTGCAGAAACCAACACCCACAGGAAAAAATGCTGGTAACCGAGCGCGCCCTGAATCGTACCGCTGAGTATCTTGAACAGCACGTAACCTAGCTGCATGATGCCGGTACCCAGCGCATAGTGCGCCATCTGATACTTGCCGACCGCGACTTCCTGCATGATGAACAGGATCAGCCCGACGAAGCCGAAACCGTAGCCAAACATTTCCAGGCTCAGGGCGACAGCGATCACGCCAAGGCTGCTGGGCATGGCCGTGCTTAGGAAAAAATAGGCCAGATTCGGCAGGTTCATCGCCAGGATCAGGAAAAACATGCTGCGCCGTAAACCGCGCCAGGCCGTGAAATAACCGCCCAGCAAACTGCCACATATGAAAGCTACAGTAGCCAAAGTGCCGTACACCGCACCCACTTCCGCTGTCGCCAATCCCAAGCCGCCTTCCGCCCGCGCCGCCCTCAGAAACAAAGGGCCGATCGTGGTTATCTGGCCTTCGCCGGCGCGAAACAGGATGATGAATGCGATGGCCAGCCAGATGCCGGGTTTCTGGAAAAAATCGATGATCACATCGCGCAGGGTGAGCCAGACACCCCGCATTCCGCCTGCCGGACGCGCCGCATTACGGCCAGCCGGCAAGGCCCAGAAATGGTAGATCGCCAGCAGCAACATACTTACCGCCAGCATGCCGAAGATCAGACTCCAGGCCTGCGCCACTGCCATGCGTTTCTCGAAATATCCGGCCAGCACCACCAGCCCGCCCAGCGAAAAAAACCGGGCGACATTGTAAAACCCGCCCTGCCAGCCGGCGTAAGTTGCCTGCTGGGTGGAACTGAGGCTGGCGATATACAGGCCGTCGGCGGCGATGTCATGGGTCGCCGAAGCAATCGCCACCAATCCCAGCAATGCAATGCTGACCGCAAAATAATTCGGCAAATGCAGCGCCAGCGCCACCAGCCCGAGACTGGCGCCGCCGAAAAACTGAAACAGCAGCACGATCGATTTCTTGCTGCGCGCAGCTTCCAGGAACGGACTCCAGAGCGGCTTGAAGACCCAGACGAAACCCAGCATCCCGGTCCACAACGCGATCTGGTCGTTGGCCATGCCCATGCTCTTGTACATCAGGCCGGCGATGGTCGCCACCACAAAATACGGCAGCCCTTCGGCGAAATACAACGTCGGCACCCAGAGTGCGGGATGGTGTTCGGGTCTATCTTGAATACTCATATCAGTCGCCACCGTGGGTAAAATTGCCTGCTAGCGGTACCGGCATCCTGCCGCGCGCTTCGAGCGTTCCCGCCAGCCAGTCGGCGACTGCTTCCAGCGCCGCTGCGGAAAAGCCGTAGGTGACCAGCGCCGGCGCTGCGATATCCAAGGTCTGAAACGGATTCCACAACGCCAGATGGAGATCGGGCCGCCAGCATTTCCTGGCCTTTTCGCCGTAGCGCAAACGCGTGGTCGACGCCAGGATCACTGTCTTTCCGTCGTCCGGCAGCGTTGCCCAGTCCAGACTCTCGGCGTCCTCGAAAGTCACCAGTTCGACTTCATGGCGGCGCGCCAGCAAGGCCGCGACTGCCGCCGCCGGCAACCCCGCTTCGGCGACGCCGTCACCGGCAGCGTCGGCGCAGGCCAGCAGGCGGATTTTTGTAGCGGCCGCCAACGGCTGCGGGTTCCCAACTACGGTCAAAGCGCGACGCCATGCAGCCGCCATCAGGCGTTCATCGGCAGACTCGGTGAGATAAGCGCCGGCTGCACAGGGATAAGTGGCAGCCAGACCGTCCAGCCGCGTCAGTCTGGCTGCCAGGGCGGCACTGCCGAGTTCGCTGCCGGGTTTGCTAAGTTCGTCGGCGGCAGCAATTGCCATCGTCAGCGCCACCAGGGTTTCTTCCTGCGTGCTGCGATTGCCCAGAGCCATCACCATGTCAGCACCGGCGGCCAGTGCCTGCACCGCCGCCTTGCCGACGCCGTAACGGCCGGCGATCGCGTGCATGTCCATACCGTCGGTGATGATGACGCCGCGATAGTCCCACTCCTTGCGCAACAGATCGGTGAGTATCTTGCGCGACAAGGTCGCCGGATGTTCCGGGTCCAGCGCCGGATAAACAATGTGCGCGCTCATCATGGCCGGCGCCCGCCTGGCCGCCTTGAACGGCGCCAGCTCCAGCGCATCGAGTGCACTGCGTGACTTGGCTACCGTCGGCAGATCGCGATGGGAGTCGACGTGGGTGTCGCCATGCCCGGGAAAATGCTTGACGCAACAAGCCACGCCTTCCGCCAGACTGCCCTCCATCCACGCCAGCGCCAATTCGGTAGCGCGCTGCGGATCGGCGCCGAAAGAACGCTCGCCGATCACCGGGTTGGCGGGATTATTGTTGAGGTCCAGCACCGGTGCAAAATTCCAGTTGAAGCCCAGCGCTTTGATACCGCGCGCCACAGCCGAACCGACCGCACGCGCCAGCGCGACATCGCCAATCGCACCCAGCGCCATCGCCGCCGGCGGCGCCGGCAGCCAGGTGGCGCGCACCACCGCCCCGCCTTCCTGATCGATGCCTATCAACGCATTCGGTCCCATCACAGCGCGCAAGTCGGCCGTCAGTTTGCTCAGTTGTTCAGGGTTCACCATATTCTGGCGGAACAGGCAGACGGCGCGGATATGGTTGTCGCGCAAGAACTGCGCGGTGTCTTCATCCAGCACCGTGCCCGGCATGCGGATCATGATCAGTTGTCCGGCGCTGCGGCGCGCCTGGTTCAGCTTGTCTTGGGATGCGGATTGGCTATCGGCACTGCTCATATTGCGGCTCCATCTGTGCGGCGCATCGGCGTGCGCTCGGGTACATCTATCGGTTAATTGGTCTTGGTCACTTTGCTCAGATGACGCGGACGATCCGGATCAAGCCCGCGAGCGATGGACAGATTGGCGGCCATCACATAGAAGGCTTGAATCGCTACGATCGGATCCAGATCAGGAGTCGGCGCCAGCGGCAAGGTGAGGTCGCGCTCGGCGACATCGGCCGGTGCCGCCAACAGCACGCGCGCGCCACGGCCGCGCATTTCTTCCGCCAGCTTGACCAGGCCAGCCTGGGTCGGCCCGCGTGTCGCAAAAATCAGCAAGGGATAACCCTCGTTGATCAAAGCCATCGGACCATGCTTGATCTCGGCGCCGCTGAACGCCTCGGCTTGCAGCACCGAGGTTTCCTTGAATTTCAGAGCCGCCTCCAGCGCCACCGGGAAACTGGTGCCGCGCCCGACCACCATGATGCGCGAGGCCGGCGCCAATACGTCGATAGCCGCCGACCAATCGGTTTCGGCAGCCTGCTGCAACGCTGCCGGCAAGGCTTGGATCTGAGCCAGGAATTCAGCATCGTCCTGCCAGTGCGCCACCAGCCGTGCCGCCGCCACCAGGCTGGTGATGAAGCTCTTGGTTGCCGCCACGCTCAACTCAGGGCCGGCATGCAGCGGCAGCGTCCATTCCGCGCTGGCGGCCAGCGGCGAAGCGGTATCGTTGACCAGGGCCACGGTAGTCGCGCCGCCCTCTCGGAAATAACGGATAGGTTCGATCACGTCAGGGCTCTGGCCCGATTGCGAAATCGCGATGGCCAATGCATCGCGGGCCAATAACGGCGACTTGTACAACGTCACCAGCGACATCGGCAGCGAGGCCACGATGCGGCCCAGGCGCGCCATGATCAGGTAGGCGCAATAGTTGGCGGCGTGATCGGAACTGCCGCGTGCAACGGTCAGCACGCTGCCTGGCTGGGCGCGGCGCAAGCCGGCGCCAAGCGCCGCGTAGCGCTCGCCATCGCATTCCAGCTGCTGCCTTACGTGTTCGGCTGCGGAGCATGCTTCCTGCAACATTGTCGAACTAAACTTCTGCGAGATCAATCCGTTCCCCTTCTACATAAACCGCGGTTAAATTGAGTTGCCGGTCCAGCACCACCAGATCGGCGCAGCAGCCGCTTGCCAGGCGGCCGCGCTCCGGCAAGCCGAGATGATCGGCGGCATACGTCGAGACCCGGCGCGAAGCATCTGCCAGACTGAGGCCCAGCCCGACCAGATTGCGCAGAGCCTGGTCCATGGTCAGCGTGCTGCCGGCCAGCGTACCGTCCGCCAGCCGCACACCGCCCATGCATTTGTGCACCTGTTGCCGCCCTAGCATGTAGGCGCCGTCGGGCATGCCGGTGGCGGCGGTCGAGTCGGTCACGCAGTACAACCTGGGGATGGCGCGCAAGGCCGCCTTGATCGCCCCTGGATGCACGTGCAACAGATCGGGAATCAGTTCCGAATAACGCGCATGCGCCAGCGCCGCGCCCACCATGCCGGGCGCTCGCGCCTGGAAGCCGGTCATGGCGTTGAACAGATGGGTAAATCCGGAGGCGCCGTGCTGCAACGCTTGCACGCCGTCCTCATAACTGCCCAGGGTATGGCCGATCTGCACCCGCATGCCGGATTCGCTAAGGGTGCGCACCACTTCAAGATGGCCGGCAATTTCCGGCGCGACCGTAATCAGTTTGACCGGCGCCAGCGCACTCAGGCGCGCCACTTTTTGCAAGGTCGCTTCCTGGGCGAAATCGGGTTGCGCGCCGAGCTTGCCGGGATTGATGTATGGGCCTTCCAGATGCACTCCGAGCACCCGTGCCGTGCCGCTGCGGCGCTGGCGGCAGGCATGGCCGCAGGCTTCCAGCGCTTGCTCCAGATCGCTGAGCGGCGAAGTCATGGTGGTGGCCAGCATGCTGGTGGTGCCGTGCCGGGCGTGGATGGCAGAGATAACATAGACCGCGTCGCCGCCGTCCATGATGTCTTTGCCGCCGCCGCCGTGCACATGCAAATCGATGAAGCCGGGCAGGATGTAAGGGTCGAGATTGCCGTCGGGATCGACCGCCGCGCCTTCAATCGCGCTGATGCGGCCGTCGAAATGCAAGACGCCGTGGACCCAGCCTTGGGGAGTCAGCACATTGCCTCGGAGTTCGCCTTTGTAGTTGCTGCCTGAGCCGCCATCTGAATTGCCACCGGACTGGCGCTCACCCATCATCGACGCAACTCCGCAACGAAGTCGTAGTAATCGCTGCGGCAATACGAATGCGACAGCTCGATTGCCGTACCGTTTTCCAGATAGCCGACACGCGTGATGTGCAACATCGCAGCGCCGGTCTTGATATCGGCCAGCTTGGCCTGGTCGGCGCTGGCGTTGATGGCGCGGATATGCTGCAACGCGCGCACCGGCGCCACGCCGAGCGTCTCCAGATAGACATACAGGGAATCGGTCACCGCTTTCGGGTCCGGCAGATAGTGCGCCGGGATGGTGGTGGTTTCGATTGCCATCACCACGTCGTCGGCGGTACGCAAGCGCTTCAGGCGCGACACCACCGTGTTGGGAGACAAGCCCAACGCCAGGATTTCCTCGGCAACCGCGATCCCGGTTTCGCGCAACAGCCATTGCGAACCTGGCCGGAAACCGCGCTGCCGCAATTCCTCGCTGAAATTGGTCAGGCGCGACAGCGGCTGCTCAAGCTTGGGCGTGATATAGGTGCCGGAACCGCGCTTCCTGATCAGCATGCCGCGCTCGCACAAGACATCGATGGCCTTGCGTGCGGTGACCCGGGAGATTTCCAGCGAATCGGCCAGGATGCGTTCGGACGGCAATGCCTCGTCCGGCTGCCAGACGCCGCTGTTGATCTGCTCCGAAAGCCGGTTCACCAGTTGCAGGTATAAGGGCGTATCGCTGGCGGCGTCCGGTTTGAGTTTTTCTATCTGGGCTAACATGTTTTTTTCCCTTTTAATCTTTCATCAATCAGCCGTAGGGCGCCCGCTGCCGCATCTGCATGCGGCTTGACGACAAGTGCCAGCAACGGTGGGGGCAGGTAAGCATGTAAATGTACGGCGAGGCCGCCGCACAATGCAATCGGCAACTGTCCCGAAGGATCAAGCGCAGCGGCAATCCTGGCTACTTCCTGGCCTGCCGCCGTCATTATCTGTTGTGCCGCCGGATCACGTTCGGCGCAGGCCACGACAATCGGCGCAAGTTGAGCGTAGCTGGTCTGGCTGGCGCTCGCCAGCCAGGCGAACATGCTGTCGCGATGGCTATCGAAATGCGTACTGCAGGTACGTTCGCAGAAGTGGATCAGCGCACGCGCAAAATCACTGCCTGGCGCCCGCCCGTCCAGTACCTGCTGAACGTGTGTGATGGCGCGCATGCCGAGCCAGGCGCCGCCCGCTTCGTCGCTGGCGGGAAAGCCCCAGCCGCCGACTTCGCGCCGCTTGCCATCCGCCGTCAGCACTTCGCCGACGCTGCCGGTACCGATGGCGATGATGACGCCGGGGCGGCCCTGATGCGCGCCGACCAGCGTGGTGAAGGCATCGGTTTCCAGCACGGCATCGCCAAAACCCGGATTTTTTGCAGCAAAATCGGCCGCCCACTGTTTGTTGTTGACGCCGGCCAGGCCTAGCCCGATAGCCATTTTTTCCAGCGCCGGCCGCACCAGACCTGCGCTCGCAAATGCGGCGTTGAGCGTTTCCAGCACAGCAGACCAGGCTTGTTCCACGCCGTGCATCAGGCCGGACGGGCCGCCGCGGCCAAACGCCAGCAATGCAGCGCCATCGTTGTGTCCGCCATCATTGTGCGCAACACGCACGCGAGTGCCGGTTCCACCGCCATCGACACCGATCAGATATTCAATCATGTTGTTGCATCCATCGCTTTCATCTGCCGTTGGCATTATTCTTTTTAACGGAAACAAACTGGATTTACTGTATGAGGAGAGAAAGCGGCTGTCAATCGGTCTTTAAGTGGTATTTGAAAATCCACTGAAAACATGCGTCAAGCTGGCATTTTCTGATTAAAAACATATTATTTATTGCCCCATGAACTGCTCATTGCCGATAATACCGATCTTGGTCACGCCCAGCCGCTGCGCCGACGCCATCACCGCCGCCACCGACTTGTACTCCACCGCCTTGTTCGGACGCAGGTGCACTTCATCGATATTGCCGCCGGCAACAACGCCCTTCAAGCGATCTTCCAGTTCGGTACGGCTGGCCATCGGCGTGCCGTTCCACATCACCGTGCCGGCCGGATCGATGTCCACCGTGTCGACCACCGGCAACGCCAACGGCGGCGGCGGATTACCGGTCGGCATATTCAGCTTGATCGCGTGATTCTGGATCGGAATCGTGATGATCAGCATGATGATCAGCACCAGCATGACGTCGATCAGCGGCGTCATGTTCATCTCCATCATCGGTTCCGGATCATTGGCGTTGCCGCCGGAAGAACCTACATTCATACCCATGTGATGCTCCTCTTCAGGCCCTTCATACACCGCCAACGTCATCCCCGCGAACGCGGGGATCCAAATTCCTGCACCATGTTGTCGCTCATGTTGCAACATGGATTCCCGCGTACGCGGGAATGACGACGTGGTTGAAATGCGGGTTAGTTACGCGCAGGCGGTTCGGTGATGAAGCCGATCTTGGCAATCCCTGCCCGCTGTGCAGTCAGAATCACCTTGCCAATGTATTCATACTTGGTTTGCTGATCGCCGCGGATATGCAGTTCCGGTTGCGGTACCTGCACTGCCACCTCTTTCAACTTCGACAGCAAGGCAGTGGTGTTCGGCACCAGTTGCTCGTTCCAGAACATGTCGCCTTGCTTATTCACCGCCAGGTTGATGTTCTCCGGCTTGGTTTTATAAGGTTCGTCGAATTCGTTCGGCAGCTTCACCGGGATCGTATGCGTCACCACCGGAATCGTGATCAGGAAGATGATCAGCAACACCAACATGACGTCCACCAGCGGCGTCGTGTTGATCGTGCCGATCACTTCGTCTTCATCCCCATCGGGAGAGCCGAGTGACATCGCCATGATTAGCCAACCTTTTTCTTGATGTTGGCAACTTGGCCGGCCTGGCTCGACGACATCACGCCGCTCAGCAGGACCGAGTGCAGGTCGGCGCTGAACGAGCGGATTTCTTCCATCGCGCTCTTGTTGCGGCGCACCAGCCAGTTGTAACCCAGCACCGCAGGCACCGCCACTGCCAGACCGATCGCGGTCATGATCAGCGCTTCACCGACCGGACCGGCCACCTTGTCGATCGAGGCCTGGCCGGCGATACCGATCGCGGTCAGCGCGTGGTAGATACCCCAGACGGTACCGAACAGGCCGACGAACGGCGCGGTCGAACCGACCGTGGCCAGAAACGCCAGGCCGTCTTGCAGGCGGCTTTGGACTTTTTCTACCGAGCGCTGGATCGACATGGTGACCCAGGTGTTGAGGTCGATCTGTTCCAGCAGCGCGCCGTCATGGTGCAGCGTCGAGGTGCTGCCGTTTTGGGCGATGAAACGGTAAGCGCTGTTCGGCTTGAGGCCGG
>NZ_JAGQEG010000012.1 GCF_018305005.1 Collimonas silvisoli | reverse complement strand
CAAAAAATACCAGATATCATGGAAAAATTATTCATGAAAAATTCAGCAAAAGTAATGAGAAAATGGTTTTCAGGTGAACTTAATTACTCAACGAGTGACGACGATAATGACAATGGTATTAACCAATATGGGAAGCCATATTCTTCCAATATGGTGGATGAAACTATTGTTACAATGGACTGGATTTTGAAATATAGTAGGGCCAAAAAGAAATTTGATGAATTATTGGTAAAAAAATTAAAAATCCTAACGCTATAAAAATTTTGAAGGAAATCCTTAGTAGATCATCAAATTTAAAATATGATAAATGTGATCAATTTCCCAAAAACGGATATAAATTAGATGCATGGCAGTTAAGTGGAAATGATATTCAAAAACTGCATAAAAATTATCAATTTCAACGCATTGATGTTGATACTAATAAGCCAGATCGATTCAAATTATTTGTTTTTCCATCAGAATATAAAATAGCAGCATTAGATGATTTATTTGGAACAATAGGGGGGTTTAATATATATGCAGCGATTGATGAGGCTTATTATGAACGAACGTCACTAACAACTGCTAAAGTTAAAATTACCCGCCTTGCAGTTTATGTAAAATATGGTTTCAATTTTTATGATAAAAAAGAAGAAAGAGGAAATAGTGGAAGTAAGTCCCAATATTTGGGACACTGGGGATATGGTGGGCTTCGTCTTGTTTTAACAGATGCTCTTTTTGGTAATAAAAACGATGCTACTGAGCAAGCAGCATGCCAATATCCTGTGTATACAAATTCCCCAACAAAAAACTGTATTTTTTATCCGGTTTTCAATAGCGATTTTAGGAAATGGCAAATGAAACATAAACGTGGCGGAGATTTTTTAATATACTCAGATAGAAAAATTATTTATTTGGACAATCCAATTGTTGTGGAGTTGGGACTATGAACGGATTTAAAGGGGTGGGAGAGACACTATTATTTATATCCGGCATTGGAGTTGTATTATTAATATTATTTATTTCGCTGGTGGTTTCATTTTATAAGATTTTTTCAAAAAAAGAAGATAAAAAAGAACGAGCTAAAAAAATAGCAATAAAATCTATGAAACGAATATTTTTTTCTGTAATTATAGGTTTCTTTTGCAATTATTTTTATGGAGCTTATTTGCGATCAAAAGCCTACGATTGCACATTGGAAGAATCTATAAGCTATATCGCTGAACTTTGTAGAGCAGGTACCAATATTGAGCAAGATAGAATGCGGTTACGTATTTATTCTGCACGCGAAAAAATATTGTTGGCTGAAAGAACATTTCTTACCTCAGATACACCGCGCAAATTAATATGGAATCGAGAGTGGTTAATTTATAATTCTGACGATCAGAATAACAGTATAGTAACTTTACCTCCGGCATGGAGAGATAGATTATTGGCAAAATTTCCATGATTTAATACTCATCGTATTTTTATGTTAACTTTGTTAATATCTTCCCTGCAAAATATATTATTTAATTTGTACACTACGTGTAATGTACTTAATTCATGAATTTAGATCGTACTCTTGGGAATTTGTTCTTGCTTTGCTGGAAGTGCTATCACACGGTTTTAGCGATAAAAATAATATGACTGAACAAGCAGCATACCAATATCCTGTGTATACAGATTCGCCAACAAAAAACTATATTTTTTATCCGGTTTTCAATAGCGATTTTAGGAAATGGCAAATGAAACATAAACGGGGTTGGGATTTTTTAATATACCCCGATAGAAAAATTGTTTATTTGGATAATCCAATTGTTGTGGAGTTGGAATTATGAACGGATTTAAAGGAATGGGAGAGACGCTATTATTTATATCCGGCATTGGAGTTGCGTTATTAATATCATTTATTTCGCTGGTAATTTCACTTTATAAGATTTTTTCAAAAAAGGAAAATAAAAAAGAGCGAGCTAAAAAAATAGCAATAAAATCTATTAAGAGAATATTTATTTCTGTGATAATAGGTTTTTTTGCAATTATTTTTATGGGGTTTATTTACGATCAAAAGCTTATGATTGTGAGATGGAAAAATCGCCAAATAATAGTGGGATTTATATTGCTGAAATTTGTGGGGCGGGTACTTATGTCAGTCAAAATAGAATACGTTTACGTATTTATTCTTCAAAAAATAAAATTCTATTGGCCGAACGGATATATCTATATCCAGATGCTCCTAAGTTGTCGTGGGGACGTGACGATGTCACATATGATACAAGTGATGATGAAGGAAGTATAACTTTGCCTCCTACATGGAAAGATAGAATATTGGCAAAATTGCCATAATTTATTATTCGTCGTCTTTTATATTGACTTCGTTAATATCTTCCCTGCAGGATATATTATTTAATTTGTACACTGCGTGTATAGATATTTGTACTAGTGCTGTTGCGGACTAAGGACAACGATAGTTATAAGCGGCTCCATGCGGAGCCGTTGCTGTACGTGCCGGGCGTGCGGCAGATTCGCATGTTCATGGCGCTTAAGCAGGTTCTCTCGACTACTCAGTCCTGCCTAATCCGGTGCAAAGTGCCGGATCAGGCCGGCGCTGCTATATCTTAGCAATTGCCCTTTTTAGCCTGTCCTGGCGGGCAATGATAGCGGCCTCCGTCGTCGTCACGCCGGTCGTCATAACGGCGTTCATCGCGTCTGTCATCGTCACGGTCATGGCCGCGATGCCAGCCGCCGCGACGCAGTTCCCAGCCATTGCTTCCCTGGCGCCATTCCGGGCGATCGTATAGATAACCGCTGCGAGCGCGCTCCCAATGTCCGCCAGCCCATACGTGGCGGTTGCCGTCCCAGTTCCAGTAACCAGGCGCCCAGATGTAGCCAACCCGCGGTGGCGGCACGACCTCATATCTTGGCGGCGGCGGCGGAGTGCCGATGGTGATGCTGACGCCGATTTGCGCCATGGCCTGGCCGGGTATAAAGGCAGCGGCGCTGACTGTGATCAGGGCTGCCGCGCAGAGGATGCGTTTCATGTTTTCTCCCACGTTGTTTGATTGAAAAACTATATCTCTTATTCTTTCAAAACCAAACAATGATTCAATAAATTACACTTGAATCGGTGGTATTACATACGTTAAATATTGTTTCTTATCTCCGACATGTTCAATGGCTCTGCTTCGCTGCTCTTTGCCGGAAAAACAATAGGCAGGTCAGGATGAATGCAAACAGCGCTGCCGAGGCGGAATAGCGGCTCAACGCCAGGCCGCCGGCATTGAGCGGCTTGTCAAGAAAATCGCCGACCACGGCGCCCAGCGGGCGGGTCAGGATGAAGGCCGCCCAAAACAGCATGGTGCGGGAGATGTTGGTGCGGTAGTAGACGACAACCAGCAGCGCCAGCAGGGCGCCGAATACCAGCGCGGCGCCGGTATAGCCAAGACCGGCGGTGTCAGCGGTCCAATCGCCCAGCGCGGTACCCAAGGTTTGCGAAAACATGATGGTCACCCAATAGAACATCTCGGCCTTGGGAGAGTTGACGGTATCGACCGCTATCGAGCCGAGCGAGCGGTACCAGACCGCTAACGAGCCCAGCAACAAGGCCAGCAGCAGCGTACTGCCGCCGGCATAACCGATGCCCAGCGAGCGATCGGCAAAATCTGCCAGGGTGGTGCCGACGGTGGTGGTGGCAATGATGGTTGCCCAGTAGAGCGCCGGATGAAAGCGCTTGGCCTTGATCTGGACGCATACGGCGACCAGAAAGACGGCAGCGAAAATGGCTGTCGCCACTAGATAACCCAGGTTCATCGACATGGAGACGGCGTCGCCGCCGGTTTCGCCCAGTGTGGTGGCGGCTATTTTGATGATCCAGAAGATCAAGGTCACTTCTGGCACCTTGCTCAAGCGCTGTGCGGTAGTTGAGTTCATGCGGTTTCCTTTTTTGCCAATGTCAGATTTGCGGTTGATTCAGGCGCTTTGGGGCGAGCGAGAGATTATCCAGAACAGCATGGTGATTTGCGGCGCCTTGTTCAGCCATTGTTTCGCGGGTAGGTCGGGCAGTGTGTTCATGGCAGCCTCCGAAGCGGATGGATTGGAATGACTCGCAGCCGACAGTCTGGACGGCGAGACTTAGCTCAGCCATAGCATTGAATTTGTGTATGTAAATTCATCTATCTCTAACGCTGTCCTGGCCGCGACTGGCCGCAAAAGAAACAGACCGGAAAGATTGTTTTTGCGGGCATTTCGAGCTATCTTCGCAAGTTTGGCGGCTACTCATCCCGCAGCGGAGATAGATAATGGACAACACGACTCGATCGGAACGATCACGCAACACCATCATCCAGGCGGCCCTTGCCATCATTGCGCGCGACGGCCCGCGTCGGCTTACGCTGGATGCTATCGCGCGCGAAGCCGGTATCAGCAAAGGCGGGCTGATGCATCAGTTCCGGTCGAAACAGGCTGTGCTAAAGGCGTTGCTGGAATACCAGTCCGAATATTTCGAGAAATTCGCTCAGGACTATATGGCTCAGGCAGGGGCTGCGTCGCCTGAAGTCAATCTGTCGACACAAATCGCGGTAGCCCGCGAAGCTATCACTACGCAACATTCGGTTGTCTTCGCAATTCTCGGCGCCATCAGCGAAGAACCTGGGCTCCTGTCCATGTTCAGAGAGATTGACGCCAAGAAGCTCGAATCCATCAGGGCTGAAGCCGTTGACCCCGAGTTGGCGATTCTGCGCTGGTACGCAGCCAAAGGACTGCTTCTGAATGCCCTGTTTGGACTGTGCTCGCTTTCGGACGAAGAACGCCTGCGCTTGTTTGAGCGGCTGCTCGACGGCCGGCAATGGCTGACTCCCGCTAAGACCTAGAACAACGTTCCTCGTGCACCTCTCACAAGGAGGTTGCAAAGAGGCGCAACAAATTCCTGCAAATAAAACCGACCAGACGGTTTGCAAATGTGAGATTCAATGCTATATTCACTCCCGGAGTGAGCGCGGAAGTGTAAGCCGGAGGGGTTGAACCCGATAGCAGTTGAGCACTGCCGCTCAACCTGCAGCACCAGCGCAAGCTGCCCATCATCCCTCTGTGCCAGGTGGCGACAATCGCCCCCTGGAAAATCTGAAAAGGAATTGAAATGACCATATCCATCAAGGCGAGCCGGCTAGTGCCAACCGCAATGCTTTGCGTTGCTCTGACCGCTTGTAGCACCACGCAGCCGATTGCGTACTCGGGGATCTCGTCGTCGTCCAAGCTGACGCCCAATCAGAAAGACGATACCGGACGTGTCCCGTACAGTTATTCGACCCCCGTGGAATGGCAGAAATACAACGCGCTCATCATCGATCCGGTCGCCATCTACAGCGGGCCAGATCATCAGGTTGGAGATTTATCAGAGGCGGACAAGCAGGAACTCGCCCGCTACATGGATACAACGTTCAGAAAAGTATTAAGTCAGCGATTTCGAGTAATCACCAATCCCGGAGCGAATACGCTCAAGCTCAGATTGACCTTGGCCGGGGTGGGTACAAACACTGCCGTGGCATCGACGGTGACCCGCTTTGACTTGGCTGGAATGCCTTACAACGTTGTCCAGTCCATACGTGGGAAAGAAGGGGCCTTCATGGGGTCAGTCAGCTATTCAGTCGAAATCTATGATTCGACGAGTAACCAACTCCTGAAGGCGTTCGTGACAAAGCAGTATCCGAATGCAATGAATATTGTGGCGACCGTCGGTTCGCTCCATGCCGCCAAAACTGGCATCGAAACCGGGATGCAGCGCGCGATGCTCCGTCTACAGGCGCTGACCGCCAGCACCTGATCGCCTGCGACTACTGCGACGCCATTTACCTGCACTCGCGCGCCGATCTTGCCGCAGACGAGCGTGCGCAGTGCCGGCGTTGCGGCGGCACGCTGTACCGCGAAAGTACGCGCGTCTATCATCGCCTGCTGCCTTTGGTGGTGACCGCGCTCATCCTGTTTTTGCTGTCCAACGTCTTCCCCATTGTCGAGATGGAGCTCAAGGGCATCCGCACCCAAACCACCTTATGGGGGGCGGTGGCGGCACTGTATGCGGATCACATGGTGTTGGTGGCTCTGCTGGTGTTCGCGACTACCATCCTGTTCCCTCTGGCGGAGATGCTGATGATGTTCTACCTGCTGGTGCTGATAGCGCGACACCGCATGCCGGCCGGCTTCGAGCACGTCATGCGGGCCATCCAGCACACCCGGCCGTGGGGCATGATCGAGGTGTATCTGCTTGGCGTGGTGGTGACGCTGGTCAAGCTATCCACCGTGGCGGATATCGTGCCAGGTGTTGCGCTGTGGTCGTTCAGCGTACTGGTGGTGGTGCTGGCGGCCATGCTGTCGTTCGATCCGCGCGACCTGTGGCAATACGTAAAGAAGGAGCCGCCGCGATGAGCGCGCCGCTGCCTGCTGTGTCGACGGCTCAGTCGATGCGACTGCTGTCTTGCCACGCCTGCGACCTGCTCAGCGCGCACACGCTCGAAGGCTTGCGCTGCCCGCGCTGCGGCACGGTTTTGCACCATCGAAAGCCGAATAGCCTGGCACGTACCTGGGCCTTTCTGATCTCTGCCATGATCCTGCACATCCCGGCCAACCTGCTGCCGATGATGACTACGCAGTCTATTATTCTCGGAACCTCGCACGACACCATTCTCTCCGGCATCGTCCATCTCTGGATTTCGGGTTCCAAGGCGCTGGCTATCCTGGTGCTGATTGCCAGCGTGGTGGTGCCGCTGCTGAAGATGATGGCTTTGACGATGCTGCTGCTTGCAGTGCATTTCCGCTCCATCCGGCGCATCCGGCAGCAGACCCAACTGTATCGTCTGCTGGAAGTGATCGGACGCTGGTCAATGCTCGATATCTTCGTCGTCGCCATGCTGGCCGCGCTGGTGCGCGCCGGCAAGCTGGCTACCATCACTCCTGGACCCGGAACCCTGGCTTTCGCCGCCGTGGTAGTGCTCACCATGCTCGCTTCCCTGAGTTTCGATCCCCGCTTGCTGTGGGATGCGCTGGACGCCAACAATGACTGACCTGAATGCTTCAAATCCTCCGGCGCAGCCTGCGCCAACGTTGCCGGAACTCCGTAAGCGCGCACGCTGGCTGCCCTCGCTGGTATGGCTGATCCCGATTGTCGCCGCTGTCGTCGGCTTATCGCTGCTGATACACACGCTGGCCGAACGCGGTCCCGAGATCAGCGTGACCTTCCGCACCGCCGAAGGACTGACGCCCGGCACCACCCCGGTGCGCTATAAGGCAGTAGACATCGGCGTGGTCAAGTCCTTGCGTCTGGCGCCGGACCGCTCCCACGTGATCGCCAGCATAGCCCTGACCAAGGATACTGAAAGCTTCTTGGCCAAAGACACACGCTTCTGGGTAGTGCGTCCCCGTCTTGCCCTGTCGGGTATTTCTGGCCTGGAGACGCTGCTGTCCGGCGCCTATATCGGGGTGGACGCAGGCAAGTCGGAGACGCGCAGCCATACCTTCACCGGGCTGGAAGTGCCGGCGGCGGTAGCCAATGATGCCTCCGGCAAGCAATTCGTACTGCGCGCCGCCGACCTCGGCTCGCTCGACATCGGTTCCCCGGTCTACTACCGGCGTGTGCGGGTAGGCCAGGTGGTGGCTTACCAGCTCGAACCCAACGGCCGCGATCTCTCCTTGCGGGTGTTCGTCGACAAGCCCTACGACAAGCTGGTCACCACCAACACGCGTTTCTGGCACGCCAGCGGCGTAGACATCAAGTTCGACGCCGGCGGCTTCAAGGTCAATACGCAGGCGCTCGCCACCGTGCTGCTCGGCGGTGTGGCGTTCCAGGCCCCTGATGATTCCAAGGTTACCGCCGCGGCCGACGAAAGCACGCAATTCGTGCTCGCCAGCGACCAGAGCGAGGCGATGAAAGCCCCTGAAGAACTGAAGCCTGCGCTTGCCGTACTCAATTTTGACCAGTCCGTGCGTGGGTTGGCGCCGGGAGCGCAGTTAGATTTTCGCGGCATAGTCGTGGGCCAGGTACGCTCGATCGGGATCGAATATCAATCCGATAAGAAAACCTTCCGTTTCCCCGTGGTAGTGGAGCTTTATCCATCCCGCATGGGCTTCAGCCCGCGCGACCTGGAAGACAAACGGAAAGCCTACGAAATCGCCGAAACAATGAACCAGCGCGGCTTGCGTGCACAGCTGCGCAACGGCAACCTGCTGACCGGCCAGCTCTACGTGGCGTTTGATTTCTTTCCCAAGGCGGCGCCGGTCAAAATCAGTGTCGATGGCCCCATGCCCGAGCTGGCCACTACTCCCGGCACGCTTGACGAGCTGCAGACCAAGCTGGGCTCCATCGTAAGCAAGATCGACAAGGTGCCGTTCGAGCAAATCGGCCAGGACCTGCGCAGCTCGATGGCAGCGCTGGACAAGACGTTGAATAACGCCGACAAGCTGGTGGCCCAGGTCAATGGCGATCTCGTACCGCAGTTTGCAGCTGCACTGCAGGACGCACACAAGACTCTGCAGGCGGCTAACGACACGCTTGCCCCGGATGCGCCGCTGCAGCAGGACACGCGCCGCATGATGCAGGAACTGACGCGCAGCGCCGCCTCCCTGCGCAGCTTGACCGATTATCTGGAACGCCACCCCGAGGCCTTGGTGCGCGGGAAGGCGGATACGGAGAAACCATGATCACATCTGTCAATCTGTCTGCGGAATTGCTGCTCGCTGCCGCTGTACTGGCTGGCTGCGCCTCGCCTGAGCCGCGTTATTACACGCTGGCGTCGGCACCGATGGTTGGCGCCGCCGCGCCAACCACCATCCAGAGCAAAGAACCGCTATCGATCGAAGTTCCACCTGTTCGCGTGCCTGAACGTCTCAACCGTAGCAACTTAGTGCTGGGCAACGGACATGGCAAGCTCAGACTGATGGAACTGGATCGCTGGTCGGCGCCGCTTCCCGATGAATTGCGCGACGCGTTGTCACAACGGCTGCAAACCAGTCTGGGCGCCGTCGACACCTACCATCAGGGCAGATCCGGCGGGACGCCGGTGTACCGCGTTACCGTCGAAGTGGCGCGCATGGATGCCGAACTCGGAGCACGTGCTGGCGCCATCATCAACTGGACGGTGCAGCGATTTCCAGACCGCAAGGCGACCTCGGGCCGCACGCAGGGGGAGTTGCCAACGCCGGGGGAGGTGGATAGCGTGGTGGCCGCCTACCGGCAGATGACGGTTAACACCGCTGACGATATCGCGGCGGCAATACATACGCTGCAACGCATTCCACTTGCATCCCAATAGCAGGGAACTCCTGTGCCAGTGTCACAAACCCTGAATGAATTGCGTAACCGCCTGAGCGAACGCCTGCGGCTGTTCGATGGCGCTCAGGTGCGATGCGTCTTTTAACATTGTCAGGCCGGCCTGTGGAATTTTCTCGGCCAGCGTTTGCGACATGGCCAGCGGCGTGCCCTGATCCAGTTCTCCTGCAATCACCAGCGTCGGTACCGCAATCTGTCCCAAGCGGGCAGTGGTGTCGACGTTGCCAACCGCGTGGCAGCAGCCGATATAGCCATCGGCTCCGGTGCTGACCAGGCGCTGCCGGAAGCGGGCTACGGTGGCGCTGTGTTCGGCACGGAAACGATCGTGGAAATAACGTCCCATGACAGCATCGGCAATCGCCTCGATCCCTTGGCTGCCTACCGTTGCTATCCGTTGCTGCCAGAGTTCGCGCGCTGCTTGCGGATAACCTGAAGTGGTGTTGGCGAGCAGCAGCGCGGCCAGCAGCGACGGATGGCGCAGCGCCAGTTCCTGGCCGACCATGCCGCCCATCGACAGGCCGACCCATACTACCGGACCGGTATCCAGTTCGCGCAGCAGCCGCGCCGCATCGTCGGCCATCTCGGCGATGGTGTATAAACCCTCGGGCGCATCGGAACTGCCGTGGCCGCGATGATCGTAGGCGATCACGCGGCAATCGGCGGCCAGCAGATTGGCCAGGCCGTCCCACATGGTCAGGTCGCAACCCAGCGCATGGCTCAGCACGACCGTATGGCGCGGCGCTTTGCCGTTGCGCGGCGCGCGCACGCTGTAGTGCAGGGTCGGTTTGCTGCTGCTGGCGGCTTCGCGGCCGATGCCGGGATGGGCCGTTTCGGCCGGCGCTGACGGTGTCAGCGTGTAACCGATCTGGGCGCCGACTTCGCGCAGGATTTGCTGCGCATGGGTGAATGCGGTGTTGGCTGCGGGTACGCCGGCATAGATCGCCGACTGCATCAGCACTTCCTTTAGTTCATCCGGCGTCAGACGGGTTTTCTCATCGCCCAGCAGCGCCGCCCGCACATGCAGTTCGAACTCTTCCCAGCGGCCCAGGGCCGCGGTGATGGCCAGCACAATCACGCGCCGGGTCTTTTGCTCCAGGCCGGGACGGCCCCAGATTTCATTCCAGGCGAAGCGCGTAATCAGATTCTGGAATTCGGCGTTGAAGCCGGTGGCGTTGGCAACCGAACGGTTGACCCAGTCGTCGCCGAGTATCTGGCGGCGGTTCTGCATGCCGCGTTCGAAGTCATGGTCGATGGGATCGTAGCTCATGGTTTATTTACCTGCTTATTCATTGTTTTATTCTGATCTGTGAATGGAAAAGATTGCCAGCATGCTGCTTTCTTAGGCAAGCATGGAAGGCGGCTGCAGAGCGTTCATCCTGGCGCGTAGAATCTGCAATTGCCGGCGTGCCAGGGCTTCTGCGGGAGCCGTCGCGGCGGCTGGATCGAACAGCGTTTTCAATGCCTGGAGCTCAACCTTGTCGCCCAAGCGGGGATCGGTTGCGACGGCGTCGGCCACCACGTCGGCCAGTTGCCCGCCGTCGGCAACCGCTTGCTGGGTCAGTTGCTCCATCAGGCTATGCGCCTGCGGCCGGCCGATGGCGCCGGCGAGATAAATCGATACCGCTTCTGCGAATACCAAGCCCTGCAGCGCATCGATATTGCGCAGCATGCGCGCGCTATCGACGTGCAAGCCAGCCATCGCTTCGGCCAATGCGCTCAGCGCGCCGTGGGCGCTGAGAAACAAGCCCGGCCAAGCCGCCAGTTCGGCTTGCCAGTTGCCCAGCCCGCGCTCATGTTGCTGGCCCATGCTCGCCAGCAGCGCCGCCGCGCTTTGCGGGGTGCGGGTAGCTGCCGCCAAAGCGATCATGGCCGACACCGGATTGCGTTTGTGCGGCATCGCCGAGGAGCCGCCGCGGCCGTTGCCGGACGGTTCCGCCAGTTCGGCGATTTCGCCTTGCGCCAGCAGGCTGAGGTCGGTCGCGATCTTGCCCAGGCTGCCAGTCAGCACCGCGACTTCCAGTCCCAGCCGCACCCATTCGTCGCGTTGGGTATGCCAGGCGGCTTCGGCCATTGCGAGCCCCAGATCGTCGGCCATGCGCTCCGCCACCGCCGCCCCCTTGGCGCCCATCACCGCCAGCGTGCCGACCGCACCGCCGAGTTGCAATTGCAGCGCGCGCTGCGCAGTCTCGCGCAACTGCAGGCGGGCTCGCACCAGCGGCGCCGCCCAGCCCGCCAGCTTGAAGCCGAAGCTGGTGACCTGCGCCGGCTGCATCAGGGTGCGCGCCAGTATCGGCGTCGCCAGATGCTGTTCGGCTAGTGTCAGCAGGCTTTCAATCAGCGTCTGCAAACCTTGATCGAGCAGCTGCAGCGCATCGCGCGTGACCAGCACCATGCCGCTGTCGATCACATCCTGGCTGGTGCTGCCCCAATGCACGTAGGTGGCCGATTCCTGATTGAACAGGGCGACGGTCTTGGTCAATTCCTTCACCAGCGGGATCGCCAGGCTGCCGGCGCGGCGGCTGGCGTGCACCAGCGCCGGGATATCGTAGAGCTGCGCATTGCAGACGCTGGCGATGGCGCGGGCCGCGCTTTCCGGAATGACGCCTTCGGCCGCCTGGGCTCGCGCCAAGGTTTCTTCGAAACGAAACATGGCTTGCACCACGGCGGTATCGTCGAATACGGCGATCATTTCCGGGGTGGTGAGAAAACTGTCAAAAATTGAAACGCTCACTAAGGCTCCGTTCGGCTAAGGACAGGTAAGCATCAAATGTAGTCGAAAAATACCGTTTCTTTGTCGCTTTGCATCCAGATATCCCAGTGGTATTGGGCGTTACCCTGTTTGCGTGCGATCAAAGTATGGCGTCTGTCGGCCGGCACTTGATTGAGGATATCGGATTGCGCCAGGCCGCTGTCGTCTTCCAGAAAAACGGCGGTGAACTGATGCTTGATCAGGCCGCGTGCAAAGATGGTGGCAAACAGAACGGGCTTGCCGCTGGTTGCAGGGCTGGGCAGCGAGACCTGGATACGGAAAGCGCCATCGTCGTCGCTCGGGATACGGCGGAAGCCGGGTATCGCTTGCGCCGCTTCGGCCGCCACCGCGTCCGGCATCCAGGCTTCGATCCAGGCATCGTTGATCGGCTTGCCGTCGCCATCGCGGATCACGCCGCTGATGGTAATGACGGGCGCGCTGCTCTGCACCGTGGCGCTGGCGTCGACACCCCAGCGCCAGGCTTCGTGCGGGAAAGGACCGATGGTTTGCGAGGTAGTGATATTGGTAGCCATTTTGTATTTCCTGTTCGATTAGAGGCCCATGGGCGTGGCGTCGCGGCCACGTAAGACGATATCGAACTCGTAACCGAGCATCTTGTCGTCGACGGTTTGCTCCAGGCTGAAGCGCGCGATCAGCCGCTGGCGCGCGGCCAGATCGGGAATGCTTTGGAATATGGGATCAAAGTCAAACAGGGGGTCGCTGGGAAAATACATCTGCGTCACCAGGCGTTGCGCGTAGACGCTGCCAAACAAGGAAAAATGGATATGCGCCGGCCGCCAGGCCTTGTGATGATTGCCCCAGGGATAAGGGCCGGGCTTGATGGTGACAAAGCGGTAGCGGCCGTCGTCATCGGTCAGCATCTTACCGAAACCGTAGAAATTCGGATCGAGCGGCGCATCGTGCTGATCGCGCTTGTGCCAGTAGCGGCCGGCGGAGTTGCATTGCCATACCTCCAGCAAGGAATTGCGCAGCGGCTTGCCGTCTTCATCCAGCACGCGGCCGGTGATGACGATTTTTTCGCCCAAGGGTTCGCCCTGGCCATGCTTGGTAAGGTCGGTATCGTGCGGCAGAATCAAGCGGGAGGAAGCTGTGATATTGGTCTGGACCGGCTCAGCGGCGCGAATCCGCAGCGGCTCTTGGGTTGGGCCGCGTTTCAAGGTGGAGACGTATGGCGGGTAAATCAGGGTCGGGTAGACCCCGCTTTCTGTGGGTTCGAATCTCACGTAAGTTCTCCTTCGGTTTGGGCGGCGTGCAATGACGTCTGGCAGCCATCTACTTAAGCGGCGGGGAAAGAGCGGGATTTGTGCGTGTTTTTGCTTGCTTGTGCGACTATCGCGCAAACCCCTGGCTTTCTCTCCAAGTGGTAAGGAATCATAAGAGATCGATGAGACGGCATCAAGGTGATACCATGCTGCTGTAGCCGCATAACGCCCACACTGTGCGATATACGCCCAAATGGAGATTTTATGACTAAGGATTCCTTGCCTGACACGTTTGCGGGCGAACCGTCGGGGGCCGCGCCGGAGGATGAAGGGCCGTTAAAGCGCGACCTGATCGCCGGACTGGAAAAAGGCTTGCAAGTGATCGAAGCCTTTGATCAGGAGCGCTCGCGGCTGACCATCAGCGAGGTGGCGCAGCGCGCCGGCCTGACCCGTGCGGCGGCCCGGCGTTACCTGATTACCCTGACGCATCTGGGCTACGTGCGGCACGAACAAAAAGTGTTTTCGCTGACGCCCAAGGTGCTGCGCCTGGGGCAGTCGTATCTGCATTCCGCCCGTCTGCCGCGGATTGTTCAGCCTTTGCTGTATCGCCTGGCGTATTCATTGGAAGAGGCGTCCTCGGCCGGCGTGCTGGATCACGATGAACTGGTTTGCGTGGCTGCGGTCAGCGCCGGCCGCCTGGTATCGTCGACCTTGCAGCCGGGCACCCGGGTGCCTGCGTTTTGCACGGCTAGCGGCCGGGTCTTGCTGGCCAGCTTGCCGCAAGCCCAGATCGAAGCGTTTCTGGCGCGGCTGCAGCTTGAGCCGATCACCGCCCACACTATCGTCAACAAAGAGCGGCTATTGCTGGAAATTACCCGTACCCGGGCGCAAGGTTATGCGGTGGTTGATCAAGAACTTGAATTGGGGTTGCGCACGATTGCGGTTCCGCTGAAGAATTTTCGGGGAGAAACGGTGGCGGCGGTGAACGTCAGCGTGCATGCGGCGCGCATGCCGGTGGAAGATATCGTCGAACGCTGCCTGCCGGCGCTGCTGAAAGTGCAGGTTGAGTTGACGGCGCTGTTGTAAGCGCGGCCCATATCCGCGCCAGAATTCGAGCTGGATTCAGACCCACATCATCAAAGTATTGGCGGTAGCCTGCAGCGCAGGCAGGCAGCGCGCCGTTGCTTCGGCTTTCGAGCAGCTGGAGATCATCATCGAGACGCTCAAAGCGCCGATCAAGGCGCCGCGGCGGCTTTTGATCGGCACCGAAATGCCGCGCAGGCCGATTTCATACTGGTTTTCAGTAACGCCGAAACCGTCTTCGCGGATGGTGATCAGCTCTCGGAACAGTTGCTCCTTGTCGGTGACGGTCAGGTGGGTGTAGGCGATCAGGTCGATCCGCTCCAGATAGGCGCGCAACTCGGCGTCCGGCATGGCTGACAACAGCACCCGGCCGGCGGTCGATGTGTAGGCCGGCAAACGGGTGCCGGGTTCGAAGCCGGTGGTCAGCAGGCGCGGTGCATTGACGCGGCTGACATACACCACGTCGTCGCCCTCCAGCACGGAATAATTGGTCGATTCCTGCAGTTGCAGGGTCAGCCGTTGCAAGAAAGGCACGATGGCGCGCGGCAGCCGCGCTGAATCCAGGTAGGAGCGCCCCAGGTTGAGCACCTTGGGCGTCAGCCAGAAGCTGCGGCCGTCGGTCGCCGCCAGGCCGATATGCACCAAGGTCAGCAAATAGCGGCGCGCCGCACTGCGGCTGAGCGCCACTTTTTCCGCCAGCTCGCTCGCCGTCAGGCGCACCGTATCGTCATTGAAGGCCGTAATCACGTCGATGCCCTTGATCAAGCCGTCGATCAGATCGCGCTTGGCGACTTCCACTTCCAGTAATTCAGGTTTTTGCATCGAAAATAATTCCAAAAATGCGCGCGAATCGCTCCGCTTGCGCGATTAGCGCAGTATTGCACATTTTCCGGGCTATTTTTCTCGCTACGCCATTCCTATACTTGGCCTGACCATTTCAGCCAAGGATCAGCATGACTGCGCAAGAACACAATCCGGAACCGAATAATCCGCTCGGCATCGACGGCATTGAATTCATCGAATATGCCAGCGCCCAGCCGCTGGCGCTGGGGGCTTTGCTGGAGCAGATGGGATTTGTTGCGACCGCCCGCCATCGTTCGCGCGAAGTGACCTTGTATCGCCAAGGCACGATGAATGTGATCGTCAATGCCGACCCGTCCTCTTTGCCGCAAGGCGACAGCGAGCCGCAGGCGACAGTCATCAGTGCGATTGCGCTGCGGGTGCGCGACGCCGACGCCGCCTACCGCCATGCGATCGAGATGGGCGCCTGGGCGATCCAGACCCGCGCCGGCGTGATGGAGTTGAATATCCCCGGCGTGCATGGAGTCGGCGATTCGATCCTGTATTTCGTCGATCGTTTCCGCGATTTTTCGATCTACGACGTTGATTTCAAACCGATCTTGAACGCCCCGGCCAATCCGCCGGCGCTGGCAGGCATGCATTTTGTTGGCGTGGTGCAGACCATCGGGCGCGACCGTTCGCCGGAATGGATCGATTTTTACCAGCAACTGATGGATTTCCAGCCGCTGCCGCAAGGCCGCTATTTTGGCGTCTTGCCGAAAGGGGTATTGCTGGAAAGTCCTTGCCACCGTTTTTACCTGCAACTGGTAGAGCCGCCCGAGGGCGCCGCCGGCCTGCAATGGGATGAACAGCTGGTGCGGGTTGGCATAGGCGCGCCCGATGTGCTGGAGGCAGTGCGGCTGCTGAAACAAAGAGGCATCGTGTTCATCGACCGCGAACCGGCGCAAGCCAGCGAAAAGGGCGCGTTGACGCAACTATATAAAAGCGGGATCAGTTTCGAACTCGTCGTTAGTCAGCAGAATATCAGCCAGCAGGAGCAGCAACATGCTTGAGATTTCCGGCAGTACCCGCATTTTCCCGGTCATCGGCTGGCCGGTCGAGCAAGTCAAGGCGCCGACCTTGTTCAACGCCTACTTCAAGCGCCACGACATCGACGCCCGCGTGATTCCGCTCAAGATTCCACCGGCCGGCTACATTGCCGCGGTGCGCATGCTGATGGCGGCGGAGAACGTGGGCGGCATCCTGGTATCGATCCCGCATAAGCCGATGAGCGTGGAAGCGGTCGACCAGCCGACCGAGCGCGCCGTGCTGGCGGGCGCCTGCAACGCCATCTACAAAAGCCAGGATGGCCAGACCCTGATCGGCGACCTGATCGACGGCGAAGGTTTTGTGCGCGCCTTCGACCGCACCTGCGGCGACACGCCGTTCGACTGGCCGCGCGCCAGAGCCTTGGTGGTCGGCAGCGGCGGCGTCGGCTGCGCGGTGGCGGCGGCGCTGGCGGCACGCGGCATTCGTCATGTCGCCATTTACGATACGCGCCGCGAGCAGGCCGAAGCGCTGCGCCAGCGCTTGCAGAAAATGTTCAGCACCACTGAAGTAGTGATCGGCACGCCGTTTGCCGAAGGTTACGACCTGGTCGTCAATTCGACCCCGCTTGGCATGAGCCCGGACGATCCTCTGCCGCTGGACCTGAGCGGCATTGCGCCGTCCTGCATCGTCGCCGATTGCGGCATGAAGATTGAAATGACGCGCTTGCTGGTGGAAGCGCAGCGCCACGGCTGCCGCATCCAGAAAGGGCGCGAGATGATGATCGAACAAGCGCCGCTGTACCTGGAACTGTTCGGCTGGCCGGGCGTATCGTCGGATGCGTTTCGGCTGTTGGAGGCGATATGAACCTGAGCAATTTCGGCATGGACAGCATCACGTTGGCCGGGCCGCTGGAGTCAAAATTAAACGCCTCCAAGGCCGCCGGATTTTCACAGATCATGTTGTGGGCCAAGGATCTGGCCGGCCATCCCGGCGGCCTGGAGCAGGCGGTGCGCCTGGTCAAGGCTAGCGGAATCCGGGTGACCGGAATCCAGGTCATGCGCGATTTCGAGGGGCTGTCCGGCGCTTTGCATGAATACAAACTGGATATCGCCAAGAACCTGCTGCAAGTGTGCCAGGCGGTAGGCGCGCCGTTGCTGATGGTTTGTTCCAGCACCTCCAGCCACGCCAGCGGCGAACTGCCCTTGATTGCGCGCCATCTGGCCAAACTGGCGACGCTGGCGGTGCCGCTTGGGGTGCGCGTCGGTTACGAAGCACTGTCCTGGGGGCGTCATGTCAATCAATACCAGCAGTCGTGGGAAGCGGTAGAACTGGCCGATCACGCCAACCTGGGCGTGGTGCTCGATTCCTTCCACATGCTGGCGAATCAGGCCGATCTGGATGGCTTGCAGGATATTCCGAGCGACAAGATCGCCATGGTGCAGCTCTCCGATTTCATGTGGCGCGATATCCGCAGTGCCGAAGAGCGGCTGGAAACGGCGCGGCATCTGCGCGTATTTCCGGGCGAGGGCGCGCATTCGAAAGAGTTGTCGGAGCTGTTGCGGCGGCTGGATCGGGGCGGTTATCGCGGCGACTACAGTTTTGAAGTTTTCAATGACGATTATTTGCAGCTGTCGCCCGAGATCGTGGCCCGCCGCGCGCATCGCGCCGCCAAGTGGGTCACCGACCAGGTGCTGCGGCGCAGCCTGCAGGTGCGCCAACCCAGCGCGGGGCACCCGACCATGGCTTAGCCCTCCGCATAAAACAGTAAAAAAACAATAGCTGCAAATAACAAAAATCACGCAGCTTTATTGAGGTTACCGAGGAGACAGCATGACCCCACACCCAAAATCCGTTCTGGTGTTGAACGGCCCCAACCTGAATCTGCTAGGCAGCCGCGAACCGGCTGTGTATGGCGAGCAGACTCTGGCCGGAGTTGAAACGATCTGCCGCGACGCCTGCCTGGCGCACAATTTCACCCTGGATTTCCGCCAGTCGAATCACGAAGGTCTGTTGATCGACTGGATTCATGAGGCGGGAGCGAAGCAGGCCGCCGGCGCCCTGGCCGGGGTGGTGTTCAACGCCGGCGCCTATACCCATACCTCGATTGCCCTGCATGACGCCATCAAAGGCGCTGCCGTCCACCTGATCGAACTGCACATCTCGAACGTCCATGCGCGCGAACCGTTTCGCCATCACTCGTGGCTGTCGCCGGTGGCGCAGGGAGTGATCGCCGGGTTCGGCGTCAAGGGTTATGCGCTGGCGATTACCGCAATTGCAACGCAGTAGGAAAAACCGCGGCGCTGAAGACCGTCGGCGCTGCATTGATCACAACCAATTAATCACAAAAAAACAAACCAAATGGAGATGTCATGAAGATGAAATTCGTCGCTGCCTGCAGCCTCGCCGCTTGTTCCGCTTATTCCGCTTCGGCACATGCCGAGCCCGGCGTCACCTTGTACGGTGACATAGACCAGTACCTCGGCTACATCCACAGTAGCAGCGGCACCAGCGTCACCGGCCTCAACGACGGCGCCATCTTGCGCAGCCGCCTCGGCTTGCGCGGCGTCGAAGAATTGGGTGGCGGTTACCAGACCAAGTTCACGCTGGAGCAAGGCTTGAACGCCAACACCGGCGGCGCGGCGGATTCCAGCCGCCTGTTCGACCGCCAGGCCTGGGTCGGCATGAACACGCCGGCGGGCGAGTTCCGTATCGGCCGCCAGAACAGCATCCCGTTCTTCATCGGCGGCGCTATCGACTACACCGAACGCACCACTTACGGTTCGGTCATCAATACCTTTGGCGTGCCGTCGCGCTATGACAATGATCTCTCCTACAAGTCGCCGCGCCTGGCGGGCTTTCAGCTTGATGCGCATTATGCGTTGACTGAAACCGCGGGGGAGGGCCTGGGCGCGCGCGGCGTCTATCAACTCGGGCTGGATTACAGCAACGGACCGTATCGCGCCGGCTATGCCGGGTTGTGGGCGAAACCGGCGGCGAAGGCGCTCTATTCAGAACGGGTGGTTTATCACAATCTGTATGCGGATTACGACTACGGCCAGGGCAAGCTTTATCTGGCTTACGTGCGCAGCAACAACGTGACGGCGAATGCCAGCGGCAACAACGCCACCGCCATTCTCAGCAACGTCAGCATCCCCGGCAATGCCTTTGCGGGAAGCAATCCGGATGTGCTGCGCATGTACAACATCTACCAGATATCGGCCGACTATCGTCTCACTCCGCAATGGCGGATCGGCGCCTTGTATGGCGTCATGAAGGATAGATCGCATCGTGATTCAGGAGCGCAAGGCGGCAACCTTGGGACTTACTACGATTTATCCAAGCGCACCACGCTCTACGGTTTCGCCAACTATATGAAGAACGACGCCAACGCCGGCTTCCGTTTCAGCGGTTCTGCCGGCCCCACTGCCAACCTGGCCGGGGCAGACATCAACGGCAAAAGCCTGATCGGTTTGCAAGCAGGCATCCTGCATCGGTTTTAAGCGCGCTGTCTGAGCCAGCTATTTGAACGCTATCATGTGGAGAATCCGTTCTCTTCGTGCAAAAAATTAAACCTATAGATCATCGAGGACGTCATGTCTACATCTACAGTATCGAAACAAATTCCGGCGTCGAGCGTCGGCAGTGCGGCCAACGCCGCATCGCAACCCGCCACCCGATCGCCGCGCAAAGCAGCGCTGGCCAGCTGGATCGGTAGCGCGGTCGAGTATTACGATTTTTTCATTTACGGCACCGCGGCGGCGTTGGTGTTCGGCAAGATATTTTTCCCTTCGTTTGACCCGGTAGCGGCTACCGTGGCGGCTTTCGCCACTTTCGGCGTCGGCTATGTCACGCGGCCGATCGGCGCGGTGCTGCTGGGCCATATCGGCGATAGGTATGGCCGCAAAAAAGTGCTCACCTTCACTTTATTGTTGATGGGGGTATCTACCTTTACGGTCGGTTTGCTGCCAACCTATGGCCAGGTCGGCATCAGCGCCCCGATCATGCTGGTGATACTGCGCATGCTGCAAGGCGTGTCGGCGGCAGGCGAGCAGGCCGGCGCCAATTCGATGACGCTGGAGCATGCGCCGCCGCATCGGCGCGCCTTTTTTACCAGCTTCACCCTGAGCGGAACCCAGGCCGGCCTGATTCTCGCCACCCTGGTTTTCCTGCCGATTTCCGCACTGCCTGAAGAGCAGCTGTTGTCATGGGGCTGGCGGATTCCGTTTTTCCTGAGTGCGATTGTGGTGCTGGTCGGCATCTGGGTGCGCCGCACCTTGCCTGAGACGCCCGCCTTCGAACAGGAAAAATCACATCAGCAAACCAAGCTGCCGCTGGTGGTGCTGCTGCGTGACCATAAGAAGAATCTGGCGCGTGTCATTTTTTGCGCCCAGATCTCGGTGGTGAGCACCATTTTCAGCGTGTTTACGCTGTCATACGCAGTCAACACCGTGCACATTCCACGGGCCACCATGCTGACGGTATTGATTCTGGCAAATCTGGTGGCGCTGGCGGCGATTCCGGCTTTCGCCGCATTATCGGATCGCATCGGCCGCAAACCGGTATTCATCTTTGGCGCGCTGGCCTGCGCCTGCCTGATCTGGCCTTATCTGTGGAGCATCAGCCAAGCCAATATCCCGCTGATCTTTGTCTTGGGCCTGCTGTTGTCCGGCGTTGTGTATAGCGCCACAAACGGCATCTGGCCATCCTTGTATGGCGAAATGTTCGATACCCGGGTGCGCCTGTCCGGCATGGCCATCGGCACCCAGATCGGCTTTGCGCTGGGCGGTTTCGCGCCGACCATCAGCGCGGCGATATTGAAACCGGGTGCGGATGGCTGGATGCCGGTAGCGGTATTCGTCAGCGTTACTGCTATCATCGCCGCCATTTCTGCTGCCACGGCGCGCGAAACCTATCGCACGCCGATGCAGGAATTGGGAAAACAGTAGGTAGCTGGCGGGCAGTGCGAACGCATCATCTGGAGACAACAATGAAATCAAAAAATCTTGCAACGGAAAAAGACATTGCCGGCCGCCGCGCCCGCAAGGCGGCCTTTGGCAGCTTCGTCGGCGCGGTCGTCGACTGGTATGATTTTCTGCTGTACGGCATCACCGCCGCACTGGTATTCAACAGCCAGTTCTTTCCCAGTGTCAGCCCGACCATAGGCACGCTGGCCGCCTTCGCCACCTTCGGCGTCGGCTTTCTGTTCCGGCCGCTGGGCGGCATCGTGTTCGGCCATTTCGGCGACCGGCTCGGCAGAAAGCGCATGCTGGTGATCACCGTGATGCTGATGGGCGTTTCCACTGCATTGATCGGCCTGCTGCCGACTTACGCCAGCATCGGCTGGTATGCGCCGCTGGCGCTGGTCCTGCTGCGCGCCTTGCAAGGTTTTGCGGTCGGCGGCGAGTGGGGCGGGGCGGCGCTGATGGCGGTTGAAAGCGCGCCGGAGGGGAAGAAGGCGTTCTACAGCAGCGGCGTGCAAGTCGGTTATGGCGTCGGGCTGGTGCTGGCGACCGGGATTGTCTCGATTCTCACTCATACGCTGGGCAACGACGCTTTCATGGCGTGGGGCTGGCGGGTTCCTTTCCTGATCAGCATCGTGCTGGTGCTGGTGGCGGCGTGGATTCGCTCGACCATGGAAGAATCGCAGGAGTTTGTCGAGAAAGTCGGCATGCATGGCGAGCATAAGGTGAAAATCCCGGTGCTGGCGGCCTTGCGCAATCATCCCGAGAGTTTCTTGCTGATCATCGCACTGCGCATGGCGGAAATGTTCACGATGTATATCGTCACCGCCTTTGCCTTGGCCTATTCGACTAAAAACCTTGGCATGTCGCGCGATCTGTTCCTGAACATCAGCCTGTTGGTGGGCGCCGTGAGCTGCGTCACGATTCCGGCTTTCGCCATGCTGGCCGACCGGATCGGCATGAAGCGGGTGTACGTAACCGGTGCGATGATCGGCCTGCTTTCGGCGGTGCCGTTTTTCCTCGCCATGGAAGCCCGCTCGGTAGCCTGGATCGTGATCTTTTCCGTGCTGCTGGCGAATATTGCGCATGACATGGTGGTCAGCGTGCAGCAACCGCTCTTCACCGAGTTTTTCGGCGCGCAATACCGTTACAGCGGCGCCGGCGTCGGCTATCAGTTCGCCAGCGTGATCTGCGGCGGCTTTACCCCGTTTATCGCTACCGCCTTGCTCGGCGTCGACGGTTCGTGGCATGCCGTGGCGGCCTATCTGGCGGGCGGTTGCTTGCTGTCGGTGATCGTTTCTTCGCGCATGAAAATGGGGAAGTCGGCGGGGCAACTGGGCAAAATTCCGTCTTACCCGCAGCCGGCAACTTCCAAGTCTGTGATCTGAATTCCCGGTCCGGAGCTAGTCTCCGGACTCTTCACCGTTAGCACTACGGGAAAGCAGCCTGATCACCTCATCATCTTCGACTTGAGGATAGTTTCGGTAGAATTGCTGAACTGCGAAAAAATTGGTAGAGGCATTGAGGCAAAAAACCATGTCGGCCAACGGCCTGATTTGTTCGAGACTCTCTGCCGCTGCCACCGGCACCGCGCAGACCAGCTCGGCTGGCTGTTTTTCGCGGACGGCATGCAATGCGGCAATCATGGTCGCGCCGGTTGCCACCCCGTCGTCAACGATGATTGCAATGCGGCCGCGGGGGTCGATCGGCTGCTTGAACGGCGTGTATTGCTCGCGGCGCTGCCTTAGCGCCTGGAGTTGGCGCGCCTTTTCTTCTTCCAGATAAATTTCCGTCTCGCCAAACTCTGCGGAAAAAGGATCGATATAGGTCCAGCCTGTCTCGTCGATGGCGCCGATCGCGCGTTCCGGATTGAAGGGCGCGCTGAGCTTATGCACCAGCACAATATCCAACTCGCCAAGCAGCAGATCGGCTATCACTTTTCCCATGGGTACGGCGCCACGCGGAATGGCAAGTATCAATGGCCGGCGTCCCTTGTATTCAAGCAAGTGAAAAGCCAGCAGTTCCGCTGCTTCCGTTCGATTTGCAAAGACATGCGGCCTATCCATTTTCTTGTCCGTTGAAAAGAAAGGGCCAGGCCGCACAATTCACTCAATTCACTCAATTCACGCAATGCATGCAACTCGCGCGGCGCTTAGCGGAATACCAGAACCGGCTTGTTGCTATGGGTTAGCACTTTCTGGGTTTCGCTGCCGGCAAAGATTCCTCGCACGCCTTTCCTGCCATGCGAAGCCATGGTGATCATGTCGCATCCTTTGTCCTCAGCCATTTTGATGATGGCTTCATAAGGATGGTCGTTGACCACATACTCCGTGTCGCATGGAACCCCGGCTTCTTGTGCGGCCTGTGTTATTGCTTCCAGGAATTTGTCGGCTTGCGCTATGCCTTCCTTGTCGAATTGCTCTTTGGTCTCGGTCAGCGTCAGCAGGTTGCGGCTGAACACATGATATTCCGGGATTACATGGACGCCGGTGACCGTGGCGCCGGTTTCCTTGGCGAACAGAATGCTTTGTCGAATCGCCGCCTCGGAGGCTGCTGAACCATCGGTCGGCAATAGCAAATGCTTGAACATTTTTGTCTCCTTGAGTTTGACTTCCCGACACAACAACACTGTCTGGACAGGTCTGTTTTGAATCCCGCTTTTTACGTCGTTTCCTGGCGCGTTGTGACCTTATCCTGATTAAAGGATATGAAAAATATGGGGGAAATGCCAGTTGAGCTAAGCAGGAGCTGGTGCAAAAAAAAAAGTGCTTTTGCGCAATGTCGTCACGCAGTCATCGAAAACATCGATAATTGTCTTTTTTTGCACTTTAACTCATCTTGACGGTAATCAGGCGGCAGCTTGCATCGCGCTCCAGCGCAAGACGCCGGGTCTAATCGAGTGCTTCGCCAGCTAATTGATCGAGCCGTGCATGCCTTCCCATCGGTCGTGCGCGAGTTCTTTTTCCGCCTCTGTATGAAAGTATTGGTTCAGCAGTTTTTGAATTTGAAAATTCCGCTTGGATCGATCGACCTGTGCTTCCCGATCAACGCGATTCGCAGCATCCACAAATGCTGTATATGGGATCGACCATTGCCGGCGCTCCTCCGCTGATGCACTGAAACTGCGGGTTGCCTTGGCAAGCACGTCTTGCATGTATGCATTGTGATGCGCTTCATCGCCGGCGTTGCTCCAGCGCGGAACAATTGTCGGTAAGGGCGTCGCATTTATCGACGACGGCGCTTGCCCTTGCAACGAGACGGCGGCGTCATTGTGCTGCTGCAGCTCCCCCAATACTTGCTGCAACTGTGCGTCGTCGTTCTGATACCAGGCTTGCACAAGATTTTCGCCAAGGATGCTTTGCCGCAGGCGATTGCGTTGCTCGGACCACGTTGCAATACGGCTGATATCCGATCGTATGGTCGCCGTGCGTTGCGCTCCAAAATTCTGCACCGCGAGCAAGCTATCATATTCTTTCATGTAAGTTTGATAGTGATCGACGATTTGTTCCGCCTCATGATAAGCCGGGTCCGGCAGTTTGCTTTTCAAATAAAGTTTCAGCGTGCTTGCGCGATCACCGTCCGATTGCTCGAGTAAAAAGAAATCGATTACGTCGAGTAATGCAATGTTGACTACCAGTTCCCCGTTTTCTGTCACTGCCAGCCCGCCGGGCGGGGACAGACCGTTGTTGTTCGGGAATGTGGAAATCGCATCGCTGATACCCGGGGCGGGTAGGGCTCCTGGACCAAACACGGGGGACGCCGCGCGCACCAGTGCTGGCGCGGCGGAATTTTGCGCAGGCTGGTCTTGCCAAGCGTATAGGGCGATCAGCGCCGATCCGGTAATGGCGGCGGCGATCATGGCGACGCTTGGCGAACATATTGCAGGCATGGCTTCGGTGATGGCAGGTGGATCGATTCGCCGCGGCTTCATGCCGCGTAATCATGAGGACCGGCAGCTCGCGCCGCCGGTCCTCGTGCACAAAAATACGGCCTTTGTCAAAACGTGCAGCTTGGTACGTTGCCGCTCATCGAGAAACTGGAGGTGGTCACTCCAGTTCCCGACGGTGTGTCGTTCGAAGCATCCAAGCCTACTGTCGCATACTGGTCGCCGCTTTGTGCGGTGGCGTCCAGGCTGACATGCGCCAGGTAAGCGCCGACTGGATAGCTGGAATTGCGTCCATCGATCATGGTATAGGCGCCCGACTTGGATTCAGTCGCATAGACGCCATTGACCACGATGTCCGATAACGATGGGCTACCGCTCCCGGTGCAAGCGCCGTAATTGGTATCCATGATGATCAGTCGCTTGGCTTGCTTGATGCAGGTGTTGACATAGCTGACTTGCTTCACTGTCAGGCCACAGCTGCCGGTCTTGACGTTGATCGCGTTGGCAGTCGTGGCGGCAATCCCGTTGTGATCGACACCGTACACATAGTTGTCTTTGAAGAGAACGTTCGAGACGGTATTCTTGTAGACGCTGCCGACGGTGAGTCCATGGGTGCCGTAGACCCTGGTGTTGGCCACCGTGACGTTGGACAGATTGCCGGAGTTGGTCTTGACAGCCACGCCGTCGTCGCCAGCGTCGATGGAGGAATTGATGACCGTGGCATTCGTGAGACTGTCGATGTCGATGCCATCGGCCTGGTTGCGGTTGGCGGGGGTACGAATGGTGACGCCCCAAGCAGTGAAGCCGTTGCCGCCTTCGACGTACAGGTTCGGGTGACGCGCCTGTGCGAGCGTGACGTTGTAGACAATCAAATTGTTGATTTTGTTGGCCTGGACCAGACGCGCGTGGCCGCTGATGAGATCACCGCGGCCGTCAACCGTGCCCGGCCCCATCAGCGAAGAGTTGGCGCCGGTAATCTGGATCAGGTTAGCATTGCCTGCGTAACTGTCGTTGCCATACAAGGTGACGCCCGGACCAATGACCAAGCCCTCTCCGCTGACTTTCAAGCTATCGGTGTAGAAGGCGTCATTTGGACCAGATGCAGTGAGCACCACGCTCTTGCCGGTGCCGGCGCACTGATTCAGCGCAGCCTGCAAGCGGCCGGTATCGTCCGATTGTGGTGGCGAGGCGCGTTGCGTGCTGCTGAATTGGGCAACGAGTGGCGTAGTGCAGACAGCAGGATAGACAGGTTCGCTGACGCTCCGGCTGTCGCCTGTCGCCAAAGTCTGCGCTCCGGCAGAAGCGATATGCAGAAGAATGGCGGAGCCGAGACCTAAAGCGGATAGAGAACCGACATGATTGACGCGCATGAATGGTATTCCTCAAAGTGAGATTGTTAAACTAGGATTATTTGCTGCTGTACAACCAACGCTTTACAACAAAGGATGGAAGAAGATAAGAACACGCGACCTCATGCTCAAGGCCATGCGTTGAGATCGGACCTTGCCTTCACTACAATCGCATTCTGCTAATTGCATAAGCACGGCCCTTGAGAAATATCGTTTTAGCTGAGTTCAGTCAGCATAACAATTTTTCCGTATGGAAAATGTCGGCGCATCCTGATCTTCTATAAGAAAATCCCTATCGGACGAGATAGAGTCGTAAACTTCCCTAAATAACCGGATAGGAAAGAGTCGAATTTTCAGACTTTGAGGAAAGTCAGGTCGCAGAGATGCGCAAAGAAGTGGATGCAAGCATCCGTCAGGCTGCTGAGTATTGCCAGGGAAAATTGCTGAAATTTTACAAAGGGTGTTATGAGTCGATTGAATAGGTTGAGTAAGCTCGTTGTTATATCTGGTCTCTTCTGCCTGGCTGGATGTGGCTCGGGGCCGGTGCGATCTTCAGATGCTGCGCAGAGATGTTTTGAAAATAGCGGGAATCGTTTTAACCAAGTGCTGGCCTGTTATCGTACGGCAGAAGCATCGCAACCCCTGGTATATGCAAGCAAGGAGACGGAGCAATTGCCAGGTGTTCAGAAGCGTCGGTTTGAACTGACCTCGCAAAACTGGTCGCCGGATAAGATGGCGCAGCCCGTAGCATGGAAGCATGATGTCGATATTTATATTCCAACCGGCGCCTTGACCGGCCGGGTTTTACTAGTGGCAAATAACGGTATAAATACCGCGACAGCCGATGCGAGCGTCAAATCAGCCTCCGATTTTACTGAAGCGACGGCTATTGCGATCGCTCAGCAAACAAAAACCATCGTTGTTTCGGTCAGCAATGTTCCCAATCAGTTTTTGACTTACATGGATGACGGCATCGGACGCCGAGAAGACAGCAGCGTTGCCCATAGCTGGAAATTATTTATGCAAGCGCCGGAAGCGCGTCCTTTCATGTCGCTGCATGTGCCGATGATGGAGGCTATCGTTAAGACCATGGATCTGGCGGAAAAAGAACTGCAGCCATGGAAAATACAGGCATTCATTGCGGCTGGCGCATCGAAGCGTGCCTGGGGTGTCTGGCTGGCGGCAATTGCCGATTCGCGAATCGAGGCGATTGCGCCGTTCGTGATCGACATCTTGAATATGGATAAGGTGTTGGAGCATACCAAGCAGGTTTATGGTGGAAACTGGCCATTGGCGTTTGGCGATTACCAGCGAGAAGGCGTTACCGCACAACGCAAAACAGAAAGTTTTGACAAATTGTTGCAAATCGAAGACCCATTGCGTTATCTGGACAGTGCATATGCGCAGCGGCTCGCGATTCCCAAATATATAGTCAATGCCAGCGGCGACGACTTTTTTGCGCCCGATAACGCAAGTTATTATTTCGATGGATTGCCTGGCGTAAAAGCGTTGCGTGTGGCGCCTAATTCTAATCATTACGGGATTCTCAAGTATGTAGAGACTTCATTGATCACACTGATCAACCGTGTGCAACATGCGACAGCGCTGCCGGCAATCGAGATGCAATTGGCAAAGAGCGGAGGAGAGGGAGGCAATGCCAGCGATGTGCTGCAGCTTAGCTTTTCTGAAATGCCGGTGAAGGTAGTGCAATGGGTTGCTTCCAATCCGGTTGCACGCGATTTTCGTTATGCCTGCGGGATTCGTTACGAAGCGAGGCCGATTGCAGCTGCGCAGACCGTGACAGTCGCAATGGCAGCACCAAATGAAGGGTGGCGAGCCTCTTTTGTCGAAGCGCAATTTGCAGACGGCTTTGTGATTACTTCGCCAGTACGGATATTGCCCAAGGCTTATCCAGCAACGCCGCCACTTGAGCTTGGACCTGTTTGTAAAACAACAGCCGAATTGCCTCTTGCAACAAACGCACCTCCCAAATCAAATGTCAACAGGCCCTAGGCTGCAGGCAGGTTGACCCTGTCCTCAAGATTGGCGCTGCTTACCAGGGCAGGGTCAATCTTGACTTGCATTTATTCATTGCAAAGCCCAAATATAAGCACTATTATTGGTCCAGCCAATGGACCTATGGGCCGATCTCCATCGAACGGCAAGCAAGTCCTGGTCAAAATATAAAAACCATGGAGACAGTTTCAATGAGGCTACAAGGAAAGCGCATCCTGGTGACTGCGGCTGGACAAGGCATAGGGCGCGCCAGCGCCTTGCTGTTTGCCCGCGAAGGAGGGCAGGTGCTGGCTACCGACATTAACCGGAACGCCTTGGACGAGACTGCCGCGATTGCTCGTGCCGACGGCGTCGCGCTTGTCACGCAGCATCTTGACGTCACCGACGCCAAGGCGGTGGCCGCATTGGCGCAATCAGATTCCCGTTTCGACGTGCTATTCAATTGCGCCGGCTATGTCCACCACGGCAGCATCCTGGATTGCAGCGAACAAGACTGGCATTTTTCGTGGGATATCAACGTCTCCTCCATGTACCGCCTGATCCAAGCGCTGTTGCCAGGGATGCTGGCGCAAGGCGGCGGTTCCATCATCAACATGGCGTCTGCCGCTTCCAGCGTTAAAGGGGTGCCGAATCGTTTCGTGTACGGCACGACCAAAGCGGCGGTGATCGGTTTGACCAAGGCGCTAGCCGCGGATTTCGTTGCCAAGGGGATTCGCTGCAACGCTATCTGTCCGGGCACGGTGGAATCACCGTCGCTGGTGGCGCGGATCAAGGAACAGGCGCAGCAGCAAGGCGTTGAGATCGCTGAAATCCAGGCCGCTTTTGTCGCCCGCCAGCCGATGGGCCGGGTCGGCAAGGCTGAAGAAATCGCTGCCTTGGCGCTGTACCTGGCGTCCGACGAATCATCGTTTACCACCGGCGCCATCCATGTGATCGATGGCGGCTGGTCCAATTAATCCGGGCTGAATGCTGAACGCGGGCCTGTTAACCATGAAAGCAAACCCATGAAATTGTTGAGATACGGCCAGAAAGGCCAGGAAAAGCCGGGAATACTGGATGCACAGGGGCGTGTGCGCGACCTGTCCGGCGTGGTGGCGGATATCGCCGGCCATTGTCTGACGCCCCAGGCACTGGACAAATTGCGGGCCTTGAATCTGGATAGCCTGCCGCTGGTAGGCGGCACGCCGCAGCAGGATCTGCGCTTGGGGCCATGCGTGGGCGCGGTCGGCAAGTTCATTTGCATCGGTTTGAATTACTCCGATCATGCCGCCGAATCGGGCATGGAAGTACCGGCGGAGCCGGTGGTGTTCAATAAATGGACCAGCGCCATCTGCGGGCCGGACGACGACGTTGAAATTCCTCGCGACTCTTTAAAGACGGATTGGGAAGTAGAGTTAGGCGTGGTGATCGGCATGGGCGGCCGTTATATAAGTGAAGCCGACGCCCTCAAGCACGTCGCCGGTTACTGTGTGATCAACGATGTATCCGAGCGCAAATACCAGCTGGAACTGGGCGGCACCTGGGACAAGGGCAAGGGCTGCGACACCTTCGGTCCGCTCGGACCGTGGCTGGTGACTGCCGATGAAGTGGCAGATCCGCATTCTCTGAATCTGTGGCTGGAAGTGGATGGCCATCGCTACCAAAACGGCAATACCTCAACCATGGTGTTCCGGGTTCCAGCGCTGGTCAGTTATCTCAGCCGCTTCATGAGCTTGCAGCCAGGCGACGTGATTTCCACCGGCACCCCGCCAGGCGTCGGCCTCGGACAAAAGCCGCCGGTCTATCTGCGTGCGGGCCAGGTAATGCGGCTCGGCATCGACGGCCTGGGACAGCAGCGCCAACGCACCATCTCATTTTGAGCCAGAGAAACCCAGAGAAAATCAAAGAAAATCAGAGAGACCGACGATGACAACCATTCGATCAATACGCGTGCTGGATGTGCGCTTCCCGACTTCGCAAATGCTGGACGGATCGGATGCGATGAATCCGGACCCCGACTATTCCGCCGCCTACGTGATTCTGGAAACCGACCAGCCCGGCCTGGAAGGCCACGGCCTGACCTTCACCATCGGCCGCGGCAATGAAATATGCTGTGCCGCGATCCAAGCGATGGAACATCTGGTGATCGGCTTGAAGCTGGACTGGATCAGCGCAGACATGGGACGTTTCTGGCGTCACATCACCTCCGACAGCCAATTGCGCTGGATCGGCCCGGACAAGGGCGCGATCCATCTGGCTACCGGCGCAGTCGTCAACGCGGTCTGGGATTTATGGGCCAAGGCCGAAGGCAAGCCTTTGTGGCGGCTGGTGACCGACATGTCGCCCGAGGAGCTGGTGCGGGCCATCGATTTTCGCTACATCACTGACTGCATCACGCCGGAGGAGGCGCTGGCCATGCTGCGCGAGCAGGCCGGCGGCAAGGCCGAACGCATCCGTTCGCTGCAGCAGGACGGCTATCCGTGCTACACCACCTCCGCCGGCTGGCTGGGTTATGACGACGCCAAGTTGCGCCGCCTGTGCCAGGAAGCGGTGGACAGCGGCTTCAACCATATCAAGCTCAAGGTCGGCCGCGATCTGGCCGACGATATCCGCCGCGTCACCATTGCACGCGAAGTGATCGGCCAGGAGCGGCAATTGATGATCGACGCCAACCAGGTGTGGGAAGTGAATCAGGCGATCGAATGGGTCAAGCAGCTGGCGTTTGCCAAGCCCTGGTTTATCGAAGAGCCGACCAGCCCGGATGACGTCGAAGGGCACCGCAAAATTCGCGAGGGCATCGGCGCGGTCAAGGTGGCAACCGGCGAAATGTGCCAGAACCGGATCATCTTCAAGCAATTCATCATGCGCGGCGCGATCGACGTGGTGCAGATCGATTCCTGCCGTCTCGGCGGGGTGAACGAAATACTCGCGGTGCTGCTGATGGCGGCCAAGTACAAATTGCCTGTATGTCCACATGCCGGCGGCGTTGGTTTGTGCGAATATGTACAGCATCTGTCGATGATCGACTATGTCTGCATCTCGGGCAGCAAGGCCGGGCGCGTTACGGAGTACGTCGATCATCTGCATGAGCACTTCGTCGATCCCTGCGCGATCCGCAACGCCGCCTACATGCCGCCAAGCGCGCCCGGATTCTCGATTACGATGAAAGCGGAATCGTTGCAGCAATACCAGTTCCGCGGCTAGCCGGGGATGGCAAGTTGTTGGATATCGGCGGCAGTTGATCTATAAAGAATAAGTGGCAAAGCAGGTGCAAAAAAATAAATAAAAATGGAGACAGCAAGGTGGACCTACATTTAACCGGAAAAGTGGTGATCGTTACCGGCGGCGGCGCAGGGATCGGCGGCGCGATCTCGCTGCAACTGGCGGCCGAAGGGGCGATTCCCGTGATCTTGGGCAAAAGCCGGCCGGCGCCCGAATTCACGGCCTCCTTGCTGGCGCTGCAAGACAAGTCGCGGATTATCCAGCTGGACCTGATGGATGACGATAAGTGCCGCGAGGCCGTGGCCCAGACCGTGGGCGAATTCGGGAAAATCGACGGTCTGGTGAACAACGCCGGAATCAACGACAACGTCGGGCTCGACGCCGGCCGGGCTGCCTTTGTCGAATCGCTCGAAAAAAACCTGATCCACTACTACACGATGGCGCATTACTGCGTTCCGCATCTGAAAGCCAGCCGTGGCGCCATCGTCAATATCTCGTCAAAAACCGCCTTGACCGGCCAGGGCAACACCAGCGGCTACTGCGCATCCAAGGGCGGGCAACTGGCGTTGACGCGTGAATGGGCCGCCGCGCTGGCTGCTGACGGCGTGCGGGTCAACGCCGTGATTCCAGCCGAAGTGATGACGCCGCTGTACCGGCACTGGATTGCCAGCTTCGATAATCCGGAAGAAAAGCTGGCCGCCATCACCAGCAAGATACCGCTAGGAAAACGCCTTACTACGGCTGAGGAGATTGCCGATACGGCAGTGTTTCTGTTGTCGCAGCGCGCCGCCCATACTACCGGACAGTGGCTGTTTGTGGATGGCGGCTACAGCCATCTGGATCGTGCCTTGACCTGAATTTAACCTGATCTTGAGCTGACACAACGCAAAAGAGGCCGCAGATATGCAGCATGCAGAAATTCCCGGAGCACATATGCCGGCCCAGGCGGCGCCGTCGGCATCGGAATACATTATTTCCCTGGAAAATGTGACCAAGCGTTTCCCCGGCGTGCTGGCGCTCGATAACTGCCGCTTCGATCTTCGGCCTGGCGAGGTACACGCGCTGATGGGCGAAAACGGCGCCGGCAAATCGACGCTGATGAAAGTGCTGGCAGGGGTGTATCCAAAGGATAGCGGCGAGATCCGCATCGACGGCCAGCTGGTCGAGATTCCCACCCCGCGCGCCGCGCAAATGCTGGGCATCGGCATCATTCATCAGGAACTCAATCTGATGAACCATTTGAGCGCCGCGCAAAATATCTTCATCGGCCGCGAGCCGCGTGGCCGTTACGGCCTGTTTCTGGACGAAGACGCCTTGAACCGGCAAACCAGGCTGATCTTCGAACGCATGCGGCTCGATCTCGATCCGCGCACGCTGGTGAGCGAGCTGACGGTGGCCAAACAGCAGATGGTGGAAATCGCCAAGGCCTTGTCGTTCGATTCACGCGTGCTGATCATGGATGAACCTACGGCGGCGCTGAACAACGCCGAGATCGAAGATTTGTTCCGCATCATCCGCCAACTGCAGTCGCATGGCGTTGGCGTTATTTACATCTCGCACAAGATGGATGAATTGCGGCAAATCTCCAACCGCGTCACGGTCATGCGCGACGGCCAGTACATCGCTACGGTGCCGACCGCCGCCACCTCGATGGAGACCATCATCGGCATGATGGTAGGGCGCCAGCTCGACAACAGCGGGCCGGCCATTGCCGATACTTCCGCCAACGACATCGTGTTGCAGGTCAAGGGGCTGCAGCGCGGCGCGTTGATCAAGGATGTGAGTTTCGCCTTGCGCAAAGGCGAGATTCTGGGCTTTGCCGGCTTGATGGGCGCCGGCCGCACCGAAGTTGCGCGGGCGGTCTTCGGCGCTGACCGCATCGACGCCGGAGAAATCCTGGTGCACGGCGCCAAGGTGTCGATCAAATCGCCCAAGGATGCGGTGGCGCATGGCATCGGTTATCTGTCGGAAGACCGCAAACACTTCGGCCTGGCTACCGGGTTGGACGTCAAGACCAACGTCGCCATGTCCAGCATGAACCGCTTCCTGACCCAGGGCTTGTTCCTGGATCAAGCCGCGATGCGGGATACCGCACAGGGTTTCGTGCGCCAGCTGAGCATCAAGACGCCCTCGGTCGAGCAGCCGGTGCGGCTGCTGTCGGGCGGAAACCAGCAAAAGATCGTGATTGCCAAATGGCTGCTGCGCGATTGCGACATCCTGTTCTTCGACGAGCCCACGCGCGGCATCGACATCGGCGCAAAAAGCGAAATCTACAAGCTGCTCAATACCCTGGCAGAACAAGGAAAGGCGATTGTGATGATTTCCTCGGAGCTGCCGGAAGTGCTGCGCATGAGCCATCGCATCCTGGTGATGTGCGAGGGCCGGATTACGGGCGAACTTTCGGCTGAAGAAGCGTCGCAAGAAAAAATCATGCAACTGGCCACCCAGCGCGAACCCGCATTAGCCTGACTATTGGCCTGACACCGAAATCACTCACATTCAATGAAGACCACCATGGCAAATACCCAGAATCCCCTGTCGCAAGCAAAGCCAAAGCCGCCCATCAGCGGGCAGGGCGCGCTCGCCAGTCTCAAGGCCAAGATATTCCATCCTGCCACCCGGCAGAAGCTGCTGGCCTTTGCCAGCCTGCTGGTGTTGCTGGTGTTTTTCAGTTTCGCTTCGCCGAATTTCCTGGAGATCGATAACCTGGTCAGCATCTTGCAATCGACCGCCGTCAACGGCGTGCTGGCAATTGCCTGCACCTTCGTCATCATCACTGCCGGCATCGATCTATCGGTGGGCACCTTGATGACTTTCTGCGCGGTCATGGCCGGGGTGTTCCTTACTTACTGGGGCCTGCCTATCTATCTTGGAATTGCCGCCGCGATCTTGTTCGGCGCCATGTGCGGCTGGGTTTCGGGGGTATTGGTCGCCAAACTCAAGATTCCTCCCTTTATCGCAACGCTGGGCATGATGATGCTGCTTAAGGGTTTGTCGCTGGTGATCTCCGGCACCAAACCGATTTATTTCAACGACACGCCGGGCTTTTCAAGCATCTCGCAGGAATCGCTGATCGGCAACCTGATTCCGGTCTTGCCGATCCCGAATGCGGTGCTGATCCTGTTCCTGGTGGCGATTGCGGCCGGCGTCGTGCTCAACAAAACCATCTTCGGCCGCTATACCTTTGCGCTGGGCAGCAACGAAGAAGCGCTGCGTCTGTCTGGCGTCAATGTCGATTTCTGGAAAGTCGCGGTGTATACGCTCGGCGGCGCCATCTGCGGCATTGCCGGCCTGCTGATCGCATCGCGGCTGAACTCGGCGCAACCGGCGCTGGGCCAGGGCTACGAGCTGGACGCGATTGCTGCCGTGGTGATCGGCGGCACTTCATTATCAGGCGGCAGCGGCACCATTCTCGGCACCATCATCGGCGCTTTCATCATGAGCGTGCTGATCAACGGCTTGCGCATGATGTCGGTGGCGCAGGAATGGCAAACCGTGGTGACCGGCATCATCATCATCCTGGCGGTCTACATGGATATCCTGCGCCGCCGGCGCCAGTGAGGAGCGCCGCCGCCGGCAAACAAGACAGGTTTTGTACGTGCACATGATGTTCCGGGCATCAGTATCAACGCCCATCGTTTCGATGCAGACAGCATCGCATCCATTTTATAACCATGAAGGAGACTTGAAATGATAAAGAGAAGAGCAGTCAGCATTGCCGTCGGCCTGGCGCTTGCGCTTGGATTCAGCGCAGCGGCGGTAGCCGAAGAGACTTACATTCCCCTGATTTCGAAGGGTTTCCAGCACCAGTTCTGGCAAGCGGTGAAGTCAGGTTCGGAGCAGGCTGCCAAGGATTTTAATGTCAAGGTGTCGTTCGAAGGCCCTGAAACCGAAGCCATGGTCGACAAGCAGATCGACATGCTGTCGGCGGCGCTGGCCAAGAAACCCAAGGCCATCGGTTTCGCCGCGCTGGACAGCAAGGCGGCCTTGCCATTGCTGAAAAAGGCGCAGGCAGCGCATATCCCGATCGTTGCCTTTGACTCGGGCGTGGATAGCGACATCCCGGTGACTACCGCCACCACCGATAACAAGGCGGCGGCAGCGCTGGCGGCCGACAAGATGGCCGAACTGATCGGCAAGGAAGGCGAAGTGGCGGTGGTGGCGCACGACCAGACCAGCCGCACCGGCATCGACCGCCGCGACGGTTTCGTCGAGCGCATGAAGGCGGCCTATCCCAAGGTCAAGATCGTCAGCATCCAGTACGGCGCCGGCGACCAGCTGAAATCGACCGAGATCACCAAGTCCATTTTGCAAGCCTATCCGCATCTGAAAGGCGCCTTCGGCACCAATGAAGGTTCGGCCATCGGCGTCCTCAACGGCGTCAAGGAAATGAAGCGCAAACTGGTGGTGGTCGGCTACGATTCCGGCAAGCAGCAGAAAGATGCGATCCGCGACGGCAGCATGGCCGGCGCCATCACGCAGAACCCGGTCGGCATCGGCTACAAGACAGTGGAAGCTGCGGTCAAGGCGCTCAAGGGCGAGAAACTGCCCAAGGTGATCGACACCGGTTTCTATTGGTACGACAAGAGCAACATCAGCGATCCGAAGATTTCCGCCGTACTGTACGACTGATCTTCTGTGCTCCGGCATGGGCGATGGCGCTGCGACCGGCGCCGTCGGTCCGGCAATCCAGCGCGCCAGCTTTGCAGGTCACCTGAGCAGGCCCAGCCGCTGATGCCATTCAAACAAAGACTCATGCGGAAATTCGGCGAACTGCTTGTCTTTGCGGCCTGCCTTGACTTCTACCCACGGCGCTTTATAGGCTAACAGCAGGTGGGTATGCTCGGGCGCTACCGGCAGCGGCGTATCTATGGCCGAGGCGAAGGGGTGGACCAGTTCAGGCCATTCCGGACTGTAAAGCCAAAGCGCGCTGCCGCAACGGCGGCAGAAATGCCGTTGCGCCGTGCTGGTATGGAAGCGCGTTTCACCTTTTCGTTTGAGCCTGGCGTGGTAGACGCTGACGTCATCCTGGCCCTGCACCTTCAGGGTCCTGGCGTCGCCGCCGATATTGACGGCATATCCGCCGCCGCCCTGCGTCTTGCGGCAAATCGAACAATAGCAGCGCTGGTAGGGATAGGGCGTGTTGCTATCCAGACTGAAGCGGACTGCTCCGCAATGACAGGATCCCTTGAGCTTCATGCGTCTCTCCCTAAAACTGAGTTGTTGTGCAGAAAATGCGGGGGTGATCGACAATAGTCTACGCTCACCCGATACAGCCAGCGCCCGCCAAAGGGCTTTAACAAGATATCATCTGGTCTTGGCCGGTCTTGGTCATTTGGCAGCGGCAGACGCAGCAAGACCGTAGCGCTTGTTAAGCGATCGCGGATCAAACTGGCTGAAATATACAAAATGGCATCACCAACATTTCAAAAATGGTTATTTCATGCGCTTTCTGGTAATCGAAGACGATAGCGACACGGCCCTCTACATCTGCAACGGGCTGGAGGAACGCGGGCATGCGGTTGCCTGGCGCAGCGACGCCATCGATGGTCTGAACAGCGCCAAGAATGAACAATGGGACCTGATCATTCTCGACCGGATGCTGCCTCAAAAGGCGGACGGGATGGCTATCATCAAAGCCCTGCGGGAAATCGGCAAGATGACGCCGGTCCTGATTCTGAGCGCCCTGGCAAGCCTGGACGAGCGCGTGCAGGGGCTGCGTGACGGCGGCGACGACTATCTCACCAAGCCGTTTGCTTTCTCTGAGTTACTTGCACGCTGCGAAGCATTGCTGCGCCGTGCAGGCGCGCGGGATGAGGTGCAGGAACTTCGGGTGGCGGACCTGAAGCTCGATTTGAGAACGCGGCGCGCCGATCGCGCAGGCCAGCCGATTGCGCTGCAACCCAGGGAATTCCGTCTGCTCGAATACCTGGTGCGGCATCAAGGACAAGTTGTCACGCGCACCATGCTGCTGGAAGCCGTGTGGGATTATCACTTCGACCCGCAGACCAATGTCATCGATGTGCAGATCAGCCGCTTGCGCAACAAGATCGACAAGAATTTTTCACCGCCGCTGCTGCATACCGTACGCGGCGTCGGCTATATGATAGGCATTCATGGATAAATTCTGGAATTCGGCGGCGTTTCGCTTGTCGCTGATTTGCGGCGGCTTGGTTATTGCATCCGTCATTCTGCTTTCCACCGCCTTTTATTTCGGCACCGTCGGTGTGCTGGCGCGCGGCGCAGACGACAAAATCACCACTATCGCGAAGCGGCTCACGCAATACGCCGAGTCTGGCGGCGCGGCGCAGGTGGCAAAAAAAATCGAACAAGCCCTGAGCGATGGCGTGGATTCGGATACCGAGATCTATTTGCTTGCGAACGCAGAGGGCAAGAGCGTCGCCGGCAATATCGCCATGTTGGATGTCGTGGCTCCGCTCGATCAGGTGACCGACCGGGAAGTCGTGCGCAACGGTCGTCCGTCGCTTGGCCGGATACTGTTGCGCCGCTTGCCGGATGGCTCGCTGCTGGCGGTTGGCCGCGACATGAGCGACTTGAATCAGATCAATACGCTCATCTGGCGCGCCATCGGCATTGGCGGCTTGCTGGCCTTGATGCTCTCCGTGGCGGGAACAGTCTTCTTCCGCTCCCGGATTGAGCGCAAAATCTGGGCAATCCGTCACGCCGCCCTGGATATTGCTTCTGGCAATCTTAGCAGGCGCATTCCTGTATCCGGCGAGAGCGACGAATTCGCCAGGTTGAGTCATGACCTGAATCGCATGCTAGACAGAATCGAACATCTGATGGACGGCGTGCGGCATGTCTCCAATACCATTGCACATAACCTGCGTACCCCCCTGGGGCGGATCCGCGGCCATCTCGACGAAGCGTTGCGCGCCAAATCTGGCGGCGGGCGGCTGGTTGCTGCGGGCAGTTTTGCCATCGAAGAAATCGATGGATTGATTGCCCTGCTTGACAAGCTGCTTCAGGTTGCCGAGGCGGAATCCGGAATGCGGCGGCAGACCTTCGAAGCCGTTGCGCTGTCTGAGGTAATAACGAACCTGGCCGAACTCTATGACGCCGCCGCCGAAGAGATGGGGGTAACGCTGGTCACGAAAATAGAGGGCAATCCGACAATTCGCGGCGACAAGCAGTTGCTGGCAAGCGCGCTGGCCAATCTGCTCGACAATGCGCTGAAATACGCCGGGCGTCCGGCCGCGATAGGCATGCATGTGGCTCAACGAGGCAACAGCGTTACCCTGCTGCTGCATGACAATGGCCCCGGCATTCCGGAACAGGAGCGCTCGAACGTGCTGCAACGCTTCTATCGCCTGGACCATAACCAGCAAGGCAACGGGATCGGCCTGTCCATCGTCGCCGCCATCATCAATCTTCATGGCGGCACACTCGCTCTGGAAGATGCCGCGCCGGGCCTGTCGGTACGCATGGTGTTTCCCAGCGCCGGCAGCGCCACCTAAGGAAGCGCTGATCAATTCATCGACGTTCTGTTTCGGTTGACTGCAAGAGCCGAGACAATAACGGCACGTCCATCACCGAGCCATCGATCATGCAGAAGAGTTTTTCCGATCTTGAATATGCAGCCAAGAAGAAGCTTACGCGGCGCGACCGATTTCTTGCCGAGATCGACCAGGTCACGCCTTGGGGCAAGCTGCACGCGCTGATTGAACCGTTCTACCCGAAGGTTGCAGGTGCGGGCCGCCCGCCGATCGGCTTGGCGCGCATGCTGCGCATGTACGTTGCCCGGCAGTGCTTTGGTTTGTCCGACGAAGGCATTGAAGACGCGATCTACGACAGCCAGGCGATCCGCGGCTTCGTCGGAATTGATCTGAACGTTTCATGTTATCAAGAACTTGTTCCGTCATCGCAAAACCCGGTATCGGGGCCTGGACAAGAACACTGCTCAATTGTTCTCCCTGTTCGCGTTTGCCAACCTGGTGCTGGCTGGACGGCGTTTTACATTGCCCGGCACCCGAGCTGCGTCCAGAGTGTAGGAAAGTGGAAAATTAACGGCAATTTTGCTGCAAAAACCTGGCTATTCGACGCGTTATACCGGAATCTCGGTGATCGCCGAAGTTGGATGCGCCAGAAATCGTCAACACGCCGAATAGGTCAATTGATCAGCGCTTCCCTAACCAAATGGTAATGTTTTGCACAGGTTGCGGATAGACCCGCAACGCTAAAATATGCATGGCAACTGCCGCGCCATTCTTCAATGGCAGTTCGCTTTATCAATCAGGGTAGGCCATGCAAAAAAATAAAATAAACTTGGGAATCGGCGCGCTGACCGGCTGCCTGCTGGTGGCCGCCATTGTCGTGTATCAGAGCAGAGCCGATAATGCGTCGCCGCCGCCGCAACGTGTTTCTGCGCCTGCGCAAGATAGCGTGACGATCACGGAATTGCAATCGAAGCAGGTCAAGATCGAGGCCGCGCAAATGCTTGACTTTGCTTCCCAGCGGGAAGCAGTTGGCTATATCGACTTCAATCAAGATTTCACGGTGCCGGTGTTTTCCCCGTATCAGGGGCGGGTGCGCCAGGTGTTTGCCAAGGCCGGCGACGATGTCAGGAAGGGCCAGCCGCTGTTCTCGATCGATAGTCCGGACTTGGTGCAAGCGGAATCGACCCTGATTTCCACTGCGGGTGTGGTTGCTTTGAATAGCAAGGTGCTGGAGCGCGCGAGGAAAATGTTTGAGACGCAGGCAAGCGCGCAAAAGGATGTGGAGCAGGCGATTTCCGACCAGCAAACCGCGGAGGGCAACTACCAGGCTGCGCGTAACGCGGTGCGTATTTTTGGCAAGTCCGAGAGCGAGATAGACAAAATTGCTGCAACCCGCAAGGTCGATGGCGAGTTGCTGGTGGCCAGTCCGCAGCGCGGCCGCGTGACTGCACGCAATGCGGCGCCAGGTTCGCTGCTCCAGCCCGGCAATGCGCCGGCGCCGTTCACCGTCGCCGATCTATCCACGATGTGGATGGTGGCTAACGTATCCGAATACGATTTGCCGCAACTCCGGCTGGGGCAGCATGTCGCGGTCGCCGTCATGGCGTACCCCGGGCAAAAATTCCAAGGGGAAATCACTAACATAGGCGCTGCGGTCGACCCCAATACGCATAGAGCCGCAGTGCGTTCCGAGATCAAGGATCTGCAGCATCAATTACGTCCACAGATGCTCGCCACCTATGTCATACGCACCGGCGAACCGACCCGCTCGGTCGCCATTCCGGTCAACGGCGTGGTGCGCGAAGGCGATGGCACGATGACGGTTTTCGTCACCCAAGACAGCCGTCGTTTCGTCCGCCGTCCGGTCAGGCTCGGACTCCAGCAGGACGGATTGACCCAGATTCTTGATGGTTTGTCCGCCGGCGAAAAGATCGCCGGCGATGGCGCGCTGTTCCTAAGCAATATGCTGGCCCTGCAATCGCGGTAGCCGCTGGCCAGGCTGACTACTCCGACTGATTTTCGCAGAAAGAAAGGCACATCGTGCTTAGAAGTCTCCTCACGTTTGCGCTGTCGCGCAGGCCCATCGTGCTGCTGGCCTTGCTGGTATTCATTGTCGCCGGCTTCGCGGCATACTCGAAGCTGAATATTGAAGCCTATCCCAATCCGGCGCCCGTCATTCTGGAAATTACCGCACAAGCGCCTGGCCTCTCCGCCGAGGAGATGGAGCGCTCCTATACGCGGCCGATGGAAGTGGGGCTGGCCACCACGCCGGGCGTAGAGAACATCCGCTCAACCTCGTTTTACGGTCTGTCCTTTGTGCGAGTCACTTTCAAATATGGAATCGACTACTATTTCGCCTCCACCCAGGCGGCGTTGAACCTGCAGCAGAATGTCAGTCTGCCGAATAGCGTGCAACCGCAAATCCAGGCATCCAGCCTGGTCGGTGAGATTTTCCGTTATCAATTGACCGGGCCGCCGCATACCGGGCTGACGAATCTACGCACTTTGCAGGATTGGGTGGTTACGCGCCGGCTTCTGACCGTGCCGGGCATCATGCAAGTCGTGACCTGGGGCGGCACCACCAAAGAGTACGAGGTGGAGGCCGATCTGCACAAACTCGAAGGCTACAACGTCACGCTGCCGCAGCTTGTTGCCGCCATCGGCAATGCCAATACCAACGTTGGCGGGCGCACGGTTAACCTGGGCCAGCAATCGGTCAACATCCGTGGCGTCGGTTTGATCAAGGACGGCGCCGACATCGGCAATATCGTGCTGTCGCAGTCGAATGGCGTTCCGGTGCTGGTCAAGGACGTGGCCAAGATCTCGATCGGGGCGGTGCCGCGCCTGGGCAAGGCAGGCCGCGATGAGCAGGACGACGTGGTGACCGGTATCGTGGTGATGAACCGCACGCTGCAAACCAATGAAGTAGTGGAGCGCATCAAGGCGGAAGTGGAGAAAATTAACACGGACGGCAGCTTGCCTGCTGGCGTGAAAATGGTGCCGTTCTACGACCGCTCGACGCTGGTCAACATCACCACCCATACGGTGCTGCACAATCTGCTGTTCGGTTGCCTGCTGGTGTTCCTGATCCAGTGGATATTCCTTGGCGATCTGCGCAGCGCCATCATCGTCAGCGCCAACATCCCGATTGCCTTGTTCTTCAGCATCATCATCCTGGTGTTGCTGGGGGATTCCGCCAACCTGCTGTCGGTCGGAGCGGTCGATTTCGGCATCATTGTCGATTCGGCAGTGATCCTCGTGGAAAACGTATTCCGCAATTTTCAAAAGTCGCAGAGAGAACAGCAAGACCTGCTCGAAGCGCAGGACGAAGAGGTATTGGTCAACCACATGCGCAGCCAGGCGAAGCAAGGCTGGTCCATGCGGCTGCGTCTGCTGTTCTTGAGCGCGGTGCAGGTGGACCGCGCAGTGCTGTTTTCGTCGGCGATTACGGTCGCGGCCTTTATCCCGTTGTTCACCATGCAAGGCGTCGAAGGGCAGATCTTCAATCCAATGGCGCGTACCTATGCCTACGCGCTGATCGGTGCGTTGTTCGCGACGTTTACAGTCACGCCGGTACTGGCTTCTTTCCTCCTGCCGAAACATATCGAGGAAACCGAGACCATCCTGGTGCGCGCGATACGCCGGGTCTATTCGCCGGTACTGCGCTGGGCGCTCGGCAAGCGCAGAACCACCGTGGCGATCGGGCTTGGATTCCTGCTGATTGCCGGCTTGCTGCTGCCGCGCATCGGCACCGAATTCCTGCCGGCGCTGGAGGAGGGCAATTTGTGGATACGCGCCACCATGCCAGCCACTATTTCGCTGGAAGCGGGGATGGACAAGGTCAATCGCATGCGGCAAATACTCAGGACCCATCCCGAGGTGGTCACGGCCGTCTCCCAGCATGGACGCCCGGACGACGGCAGCGATGCGTCAGGCTTCTACAACGTCGAATTGTTCGTGCCGCTCAAACCGTTTGACGAATGGCGCAGCGGATATACCAAGGAAATGCTGGTGGACGATGTGCAGAAACAGTTTTCTGCCGAATTTCCCGGGGTGGAATTCAATTTTTCTCAGTACATCCAGGACAATATCGAAGAGGGTTTGTCCGGCGTCAAGGGGGCGAATTCAGTGAAAATCATCGGTCCGGATTTGCCGACGCTGGAAAAACTGGCCGACCAGGTCCTGCATGAAATGAATCAAGTCAAGGGGATCGAGGATCTCGGCGCCTTTCATGTACTGGGTCAACCGAACTTCAATATCGCCATCGATCGCGCCAAGGCGGCGCGCTACGGTTTGAATACCGGCGATATCAACGCCGTGGTCCAGGCTGCCGCGGGCGGCTCTCAGGCCACCATGGTGCAGGAAGGCGAGCGCCAGTTTGCGTTGACGGTACGCCTGGCGCCCCAATACCGTTCCGATCTGGAGTCGATCCGCAACATCAAGGTTGGCTACGCCACGGCGGGCGGCGGCACCGCGTATATCCCGCTGCGCGAGTTGGCAACGATTTCGCTCGACACCGGCGCGTCGTATATCTTCCATGAACGCAACGAGCGGTTTATTCCGGTGAAATTCAGCGTGCGCGGCCGCGACCTGGGCAGTACCGTCGCCGAAGCCCAAGCACGGGTTGCCCGCAAAGTTGCGCTGCCGAGCGGCTATCGCATCGCTTGGGCCGGAGAGTTCGAGGAACTGCAACAGGCCAAGAAGCGGCTGGCAATCGTATTGCCGGTTGCGCTCCTGACGATCCTGGTGCTTCTATATACCTTGTTCAATTCGTTCCGCGATAGCGTCTTGACCTTGGTCGCCATTCCGTTCTCGATCGCCGGCGGCATCATCGCCCTGTATTTTTCCGGGCTGCCTCTGAGCGTGTCGGCGGCAATCGGCTTTGTATCCTTGTTCGGGGTGTCGGTGATGAACGGCATTTTGGTCATCACTTATTTCAATCATCTCATCGTCGAGGGAAAAACACCGCTGGACGCGATGCGCGAAGCGGCCGAGCAACGCATGCGGCCGATGTTGATGACGGCGTTTTCGGCCTGCATCGGCTTGTTGCCGGCGGCGCTATCGACCGGCATCGGCAGCCAGGTGCAGCGGCCGTTGGCAATCGTGGTGGTGGGCGGCATGCTGCTAGGCCCGATCATGTTATTGATTGTGGCGCCGGCGCTGCAAGTGATGGTGCTGGGATGGTCGCGCAAGCAGCCCGACAGGGCCTTGGCACAGCCCAACGACAAGGAAATCTGATATGAGCAGGCAGAAATCAGCGAAGCCCCTGAATTCTCTATGCGCGGGCGTTATTGCATCGGCGTTGACCACTGTCGCTTGCGGCGGTTGCGCCGTGGGACCGGATTTTCATCGCCCGGCGGCGCCGGCAGTTGAGCACTATACGCGCGAACCGCTATCGGTCACGGCCGAAGCGCCGGGAACAGGCGGCGCAGCGCAGCATTTTGATGCCGGAGCGGAGATCGAACGCCAGTGGTGGACCGTGTTTGCCTCGCCAACGCTGAACGATCTGGTTGAGCGCGCGTTCAAGCACAATCCGAGCATCGAAAGTGCGCAGGCGGCATTGCGCCAGGCACAGGAAAGCACGGCGGCGCAACGCGGCATATATTTTCCGACGCTGCAAGCAAGCTACTCGCCCAGCCGCCAGAAAAACGCTGTCGGCACGATTTCTCCGACACTGACCTCGGGCGATCCGCTTTACACCTTGCATACGGCACAGCTCAGCATCAGCTACGCACCGGACGTTTTCGGCTTGAACCGGCGCACAGTCGAATCGCTGGCGGCGCAGGCGGAAACCCAGCAGTACCAATTGGAGGCGGCATATCTGACGCTGGCGTCGAATGTGGTTGCGGCGGCGATCCAGCAAGCCGCGCTGCGCGCTCAAATTCAAGCCAGCGAAGAGATTATTCATGGCGCGGAAAAGTCGCTCGACTCCTTGCGCCGCCAAGCAGAGTTGGGCTTTGCATCGGGACTGGATGTGGCCGCCCAGGAGACGGCGCTGGCCCAGGCACGGCAGACCTTGCCGCCGCTGATGAAGCAATTGGAACAAACGCGGAATCTATTGGCCGTGCTGACCGGGAGCTTCCCGGCGCAGGGCGGAATGGAAAATGTCGAACTGGATGCATTGCAATTGCCGCAAGTGCTGCCGCTGAGTCTGCCCTCGAAGCTGGTCGAACAACGGCCCGATGTACGTGCCGCCGAGGCCCAGGTGCACGCGGCCAGCGCGCAAGTCGGCGTAGCGGTCGCGAATCGTCTGCCGCAGATTTCAATCTCAGCGTTGTATGGCGGCAGCTCCACGCAGTTTAGTCGGATGTTCGCCGACGATAACAAGTTCTGGGGAGTCACCGGAAATATCGCCCAGACCGTTTTCGACTTCGGCACGCTGTTGCACCGCAAACGCGCGGCCGACGCCGCATTGGAGCAGGCCGCGGCACAGTACCGTAGCGTGGTGCTGACTGCATTCCAGAATGTGGCCGATACCTTGTACGCGCTTGACGCCGACGCCAAGGCACTCTCGGCGGCGGCGGCGGCCGAAGCGGCCGCAAGCAAAACCATGAGCCTGACACAGCGGCAGCTCGAACTGGGCTTCGTTAATGCCTTGGTCTTGCTCAACGCGCAGCAAGCTTATCAGCAGACCAGGATTGCACGGATCCAGGCCGAAGCGGCACGCTACACGGATACGGCTGCCTTGTTCCAGGCGCTGGGGGGCGGCTGGTGGAGCAGCAGCCAATAGCATGCCGATGTCTTTATTTCATCGTTCGAGGATCAAATAGCCGGGAAATTGAAAGCTATTTGTAAGCTTTGGAAGCGTATTGTCGACAGAAAATAATTACAATCAGGGAGACATCAATCATGAGAACGCTTTTTGCGTCTTTTTTTGCGCTTTTTTTCTTGGTATTTTCAGCAACCTCCAACGCCCAGGAAAAGATCGTCATCGGACAATCCGTCGAGCTGTCCGGCGAAGCCACCGGCAAGGAAAACATGGAGGGCGCACTGGCTTATTTCGACTGGGTCAATGCGCAGGGCGGCGTGTATGGGCGCAAGATCGAGCTTAAATCCTACGACGACAAACGCAAGCCGGAAACCACCAGGCTCAATACCTAGAAGCTGTTAAAGGAAGACAACGCCCTGGCTTTGTTCGGCTATCGCAGCACACCGACGGTAGAAGCCGTGCTGCCGCTGTTGTTGACGGAAAAAGTGCCGATGATCGCGCCGTTCTCCGGCGGCCAAAGCTTGCATCAGCCATTCAATCCCTATCTGTTCAATTTACGCGCCAGCTACCAGGACGAGACGGCGAAAATGGTGGAATTGTTCGGTTCCCTGGGGATCCGCAAGGTGGCGATTCTGTATCAGGAGGACAGCTTCGGCAAGGATGGATTGGCCGGCTTCGAGCGCAATCTGGCGAAGCATAAATTGAGCGCCCTGGTTACCGCCAGCTATGACCGCAAGGATTTGAAAATCGACAAGGCTGTCAACGCCATAGTCGCCAGTAACCCGCAGGCGGTGCTGATGGCTTGCACGCCGTCAGTCTGCTCCGATTTTGTCAAGCAAGTCCACAAGAAGGGATTCCATCCGACTTTCATGATGCTCTCCAATGTCAGCTCCGACACTTTCTTCGAATCGCTCGGTGAAGACGGACGCGGCGTGAGCGTGATGCAAGTGATGCCGTACCCGAAGGACTTCAATGCCAGCGCGACACGGGAGTTCCAGAGCGTCCTGAAAGCAATGCCTAAGCCTCCGCCGTTTTCTTATTCGAGCTTCGAAGGCTTCGTCGCCGCCAAGCTGCTGACGGAGGGACTGCGCAGAGCAGGTCCCAATCCGACCCGGCCAAAATTGATAGCAGCGCTGGAGACCCTGCGCAATTTCGACCTGGGCGGGGTGAAAGTGTCGTACACCCCAAGCAATCATGACGGATCGAAATTCGTGGAAATGATCATGATCGGCAAACGGGGGGCGATTCTGCACTGAGGTAAATCTGCGAGCTCAATCCAGGTCGCGGCCGGCGTATTCAGGAATCGCCCGTAGTGCGAGTAGCGACACGATGCCGCAGCCGATCACATACCAGGATGGCGAAAGCGGATCACCCGAGACTTTCAGCAACCAAGTCACGATGAATTGAGCAAAGCCGCCGAACAACGCCACCCCTACGCTGTAGACGATAGCCATACCGGTAGCGCGCACGGCCTTGGGAAACATTTCCGGTAATGTGACGATGGCCGGCACTCCACTCATCGCATTCAGCAGTGACATCACGCCAACCACGGCCAGCAGCACGCCGATGTCCGGCCATGAATGCAGCAGCCGGAAGGCCGGGTAGATCAGCACGATGATGGCCAGCCGTGACCAGAAAATCAAGGGCTTGCGGCCCCAGCGATCGGACCACAAGCCGAACAACGGCGAGCAGGCGAAGGTGATCAAGCCGGCAACTACGCCAGCCAGCATGGCCACTTTCATCGACATGCCCAGCACCAGAATCGCGTAGGTCGGGATATAGAACAGCACGATATAGTTGGACACGGTGCCGCCGATCGTCAGCAGAATGCCAAGCAGCGTAATCCTGCGATAGCGGCCCAGCACCTCGCGCACCGAGCCGTATGGCGTCTGGACGGTGCGCGGTTCATGGGTTTCCCTCAGGCGGCGGCGCATGAACACTCCCAGCGGGGCTATCAAGGCGCCCAGCAGGAACGGCACGCGCCAGCCCCAGCTTTCCAGCGACTCGATGGGCAAAGCAGCCGACAACAGCGTCGCCATCAGCGCGCCGACCAATGTCGCTGCGCCCTGGCTTGCCAGTTGCCAACTGCCATAAAAGCCGCGTGTGCGCGGCGTCGCGTATTCGATCAATAGCGTGGTGGAGGCGCCGACTTCGCCGCCGGCGGCAAATCCCTGCAACAGGCGCGCCAGTACAATCAGCGCAGGCGCCGCAAAACCGATCTGGGCATAGGTCGGAGCCAGGCCGATGCAGCCGGTGCTGAACGCCATCAGAAAAATCGTCAGTGTCAGGGCGGCTTTGCGGCCAACCCGGTCGGCATACGCGCCAAGTATCACGCCGCCAAGTGGGCGGGTGATGAAACCCGCGCCGAAGGTACCTGCCGACAGCAACAATTGTCCGAGCGGATCATCCACCGGGAAAAACAGTTTGCCTATCAGCACCGCGAAAAAGCTGTACACGGTGAAATCAAAAAACTCCATGCCGTTGCCAAGCATGACGGCAAAGATCATTTTTTTTCGCGACATTTCACGGGGAAGCGTGATTGCCGTTTGCGTAATCGGGATAGCCATGGTGTCTCCAGGTATTTTGTAGATATTGTGCGGACCGCTCTTGAGGCGGCCTTATGCAAGATGTCAGCGGATCAAGCGTTCAGGACAGAAAGCGCTCCGTCAGATGCGCCCAGTACGCCGCGCCGGTGACAATGCATCGGTCGTTGAAGTCATAACCGGAGTTGTGCACCGTGCAAACCTGCTCGCCGGCGCCATTGCCGATCAGTAAATAGCTGCCGGGGCAATGCTGCAGCAGATAGGCAAAATCCTCGCTGCCCATCAGTGGCCGGGTATCGCAAATAATGTTGTCGGCTCCTACTAGTTCTTCGCCGATGCGTTGCGCGAACGCGGTTTCGGCAGCGCTGTTGACCAGCACCGGATAACCTTCGCAGTAATCGATTGCGGCAGACAAGTCAAAACTTTGCGCCTGCGCCGCCACCAGTTGCCGGATGCGGCGTTGCAGCAAATCGCGCACGCCGGCATCCAGCGCACGGATGCTCAGCTCCATGTGCGCGCTCTGCGGAATCACGTTGGGCGCTTCGCCAGACTTGATCGAACCGACAGTGATCACCGCCGGATGTTGGGCATCGACGTTGCGCGCGACGATGGTTTGCAGGCCCAGTACGATGCTGGCGGCGGCTACCACCGGATCGATGGCTTTGTGCGGCTCGGCGCCGTGACCGCCCTTGCCGGTCAGGGTAATGCTGGCGCGATCGGACGACGCCATGAACGCTCCGCTATGAAACACCAGTTTGCGTTCGGGAAAGCCAGGCATGTTGTGCATGGCAAAGATGGCGTCGCACGGGAAGCGCTCGAACAAACCGTCGTCGAGCATGCGCCTGGCGCCTGCAAGGCCTTCTTCGGCCGGCTGGAAAATCAGCTGCAATGTGCCGGAGAATTGGCGCGTAGCCGCCAGATAACGCGCAGCGCCGAGCAGCATCGCCGTATGGCCGTCATGCCCGCAGGCGTGCATCTTGCCTTGGTACACGCTGCTGTATGGCAAACCGGTCTGCTCCTGGATCGGCAGTGCGTCCATATCGGCGCGCAATCCCAAGCGGCGCGGCCCGTGGCCTGCCTGCAGCACGGCAACCAGCCCGGTGCCGCCGATGCCGCGATTGACTGCATAGCCCCAGGACTGGAGCTTTGCCGCGACCAGATCGCTGGTCTGATATTCCTCAAAGCCGAGTTCCGGATGCTGATGAATGTGATGGCGCAGCGCCATGATTTCATCGGCAAAGGCCGTGATGGCGTGTATGGCGGAGGGTTGCTGCAAGTCCACGGATGCCTCCTTTGGCTGTTGGATTTTCTGTTATGTCCAGACAATAGTAGAATGACCTGAGGATAATCGAAAGACAACATTTTCAGACAGTGAACACTAGCGGTTGTCATCTGCCATTGCCAGCTTGGCCGGCAGTCGAAATCCCGCCGTGAGGAGATCGTGTGAAATATCACCAGTTACGCGCTTTCGTCAGCGCCGCCGAACACGGCAGTATCCGCGCCGCAGCGCGGGCGCTGTTTTTGTCGCAGGCTGCAGTGACTAAAGCGTTGCGCGAATTGGAGGACGATGTCGGCGCCGCCTTGGTCGTTCGCACGGCGCGTGGCGTCCAGCTAACCGAAGACGGCCAGCGATTATTGGTGCGCGCCCGCCTGATCGTCCGGCAAATGCAGCAAGCGCGTGAAGAATTGCGTCAGTCCCAGAGTATCGATAGCGGTAGCATTGCCATCGGCCTGACCCCGGCGGTGGCGCTCACCGTCTTGCCGGTTGCGCTGAACACTTTCCGCCAGCGTTACCGGCAAGTGTCGTTGCGTCTGGTAGAAGGAATCGCGCCGATTGTGTTGCCGGGAGTGCGCAACGGCACGCTGGATTTCGCCATGACTGTGCAATGCGGCGTGTCGCTGGGTAACGATTTTGTGATCGAACGTTGTTTCCGTGCGGCGCATGCGGTGGCGGCGCGGGTAGGGCACCCGCTGCTGGCCGATCCCACTCCGGCGGCGCTGGCTGCACTGGAATGGGTGCTCAGCAGCCGTTTGCAAGAGGGGCATGGCGGCCTGATACAGCAGCTTTTTTTCGGCACCGGCGTCGCCCCGCCGGAACGCATTTTGCTGTGCGAGTCTTACAGCGCGGCGGCGGCGTTGGTACGCAATACCGACCTGCTCAGCCTGTTTCCGGAACCGCTGCTGGCCTTGCCGGAATGCAGGGGGATCACCGCAGTATCGATAGATACGCCTGCATTGGAGACTGAATTCAGCCTGGTGCGCCGCGCCGATATACCGCTAACTCCTGCGGCGGCGTACTTCGCCGCATGTTTGATGCGGGCAGGGCGCGAACGTTTTCCGAGCTTAACATTGCCACCTCTTGGAATCGCTGATGAATCAGATTCGATGGCCACTCTGCGAGCGGAGGCAACTACGGCTGCGCCTAAAGGCGACGATGCCTTCTCGACCGAACTTGCCGCACTCTTGCCTGATTCGGCGCGCGGGTAATCGCAATCAAGTCGGCTTGCCCAGTTCAAAGCGGCGCGCCAGTTCCTGGCGCAACTGCTTGCGCAGGATAGCGCCTTCAAAACGTCGCTTTTCATCGGCGCTGAACGGGCGTAGCGGCGGCACAGCTATCGGGCGGCGTTCGTCGTCCACGGCTACCATCGTGAAAAAGCAGCTGTTCACGTGACGCACCACTTGAGTCCGGATGTCCTCGGCGATAACCTTGATGCCGACTTCCATCGATGAGGTGCCGGTATGATTGACGCTGGCGAGAAAGCTGACCAGTTCACCTACATGGATGGGTTGTCGAAAAGTCACCTGATCTACGCTTAGAGTCACCACGTATTGCGCTGCATAGCGGCTGGCGCAGGCATACGCCACCTGATCGAGCAACTTGAGAATGGCGCCGCCATGGACATTGCCGGAAAAATTGGCCATGTCAGGCGACATCAGGACGGTCATTGTGAGTTGGTGAGATGGCATATCCATAGCTAGCGGGCTTTCTCTTTGTTTTTAAGAATGGCAGGGAAGCGGCAAGCCTATCCTAGAATCATCAAAGCCGGCAAGGTCCATACAAACGCTAAGTGCTTTCGCGCACCGCCAGCTGGAAGCCGAGATCGAGCCGGGTTTTTTCTATGGTTTCGCCTTTGAGCCGGCGTATCAGCAATTCCGCCGCCTTGTAGCCGATGTCATAGCGCGGTGTGACGATGGTGGTGATCGAGGGTGTCGCGCAGGCGGCCCACGACAGATCGTTGAAGCCGGCTATCGCCATCTGCTGGGGCACCTTGATGCCGCGCCGCTGGCATTCGAACAGCGCACCCAGCGCCAGATCGTCGTTACAGCAAAAAACGGCGTCGCAATCCGGATTCGATTCCAGGATGCGGCTCAGCAATTGCGCACCCATGTTGACCGTGGTCGGGGTCGACAGCAGCGCTTCCACATTCGGGACCAGTCCCGCTTCCAGCAAGCCTTTGCGGAATCCTTCGCGGCGTTTCATCATGCGCGGATCGAGTTGCGCCGCCAGGAAAGCGGGGCGCCGATAGCCGCGTTCGATCAAGTGCCGCGCTACCGCATAACCGGCTTTGGTCTGCGAAAAGCCGACAGTCATTTCGCTATTGCTCTTGCCCAGGTCGAACATGCGTACGGCGGGGATGCGGCTGGTGGCCGGCTGCTGCTTCAGGATTTCGTGCTGGCCCACGCTGGATAGCAGGAAACCGTCTGGCGCATGCGTCATGTAGGTGGAGATCAGCTGGCTTTCCTTGGTTTTCGAATAACCGGTCTCGCCGATCAGGAACTGATAGCCGGCCTGCGACAGATAATCGCGGATCCCGCTCAAGGTTTCGATGAAGACGGCATTGGTCAGCGACGGCACCAGCACGCCGATCACCTTGGAGCGCGCCGACGCCAGCGTGCTGGCGGCCTGGCTGGGCACGTAGCCAAGCAGGCTGATGGCAGCGGCGATACGGTCGCGCGCTTCCTGCTGTACCAGTTCCGGTGTTTTCAGCGCCCGCGAGACGGTCATTGCACTGACCTTGGCCTGCTTGGCGACGTCGATGATGGTAGCGCGGCCTGTGGTGCGGCTGCCTTTGGCTGGAGTTGATTCGACTGTTCTTTTTTCGACGACTGGCTTGCTCATGATTGGCTGAGGATATCAATTTTGCCATCATCATACTCTCACATAGCGACGCTTAGCCGATTCGTTGCAGTGGCTGCAGTGGCGGCGGCCAGCGCCGCGTCATCTCTTCCAATTTGTTGTTAATTTGAAATTATAGATCGCACGATATTCATGGAAATGATGAGGGGGAATGAGATGAATGAAGTGTGATTTCTGAGATAAACAATGGGGACGTTGCGGGAAAGGGCTCCACCAATTGGGAAATTTAGTAAAAGAGTTACAGAAATTGAAGCTAGCTGTTTTTATATATAAGGACACTTGAGTACACCATTCGCTACCGTAGCATGTGAATTAGTTGGGCATATCATGTCTTTAGAAAACGTGGGCAACCCAGAAAACGAATGCGGTCAACGCCTCAACCAGAACCGACGTCTAGCGAGCAATAATATAGACAGTGAATCACCGCAATTGTGGGAATTGCGGCGATCAATCAGAGCCTCAAGCTAATCGTTGATTTTGGTCAGCCATCGTATTTAGACGCGTCTCATCTCCCGAATACATATAGCGGTAGCTCAAATATCTTCTTGGCTCCGCGATGATGTGAGCGGCTGCCCCAGTGAGTTGTCCAACGAGTCCATCCTTGAATTGCGAGATAAACCCTGCGTAGGAATCGTGAACATATCCATCGAAGAACTTGTTCATGAACCAGGATGGCTCTGTGGACTTGATTTCCTCGTAAATCTCTTGGGCTTTGCTGTGATACCCGCCACCAACACCCCGGGTTTTGATTTGCGCCGCAAATATTTTCTGGCCATCCAGATAATAGCCAACGCGGACTTTGGTGTCAGTCCTTTGCGCCCAGCGCAAGCTGTCAAGATCATTAAATCCTTCTTTACTTTGGTTGACGAGATACCGCCAGCCAAGATACAGCTTGACGTGTTTCTGCAAAGCCAATTCAACGGCGCAAGGTGCGATGTCACATTTTTTAAAATAGCCATCGACCATATTGAGTACAGAGGGATGACAGGCAAATTGCGATATTAACTGTCTGTCCGTTAAATCCTGCAATTTTCTGGGATTTTTGGTATTCAGGTCCAGCCATGGTGCGCCATTGTCGGCGGGGTGATTCTCTCTCGCTTTCTTGGCCGCCTCCAACATCCGATTGAGCGTCAATTGCGACAATTTATAGCTATTGTCCTTCTGCGCCCGCTTATCGTCTGGATAGTAGGGGTCCGGCGTGACCAAGCACACGCCTTTGCCTTGTTCTCCCGGCTCATAACCGCCGCCGACATCGCTATGCGCGCCAGGCGCAATCTGTTCACAGCAGTTATCCGGCAGATCACCATTGACGCATACGCTATCCAGCGGGAAATTGTTTCGGAATTCATGGAGCGCAACGTAATGCAGGCAGTTTTTAATGTCTGGATGAATGCGCAAGTCTGCCGCACTGGCCCACGATACGTGTCCTGTCTGGTTCCAGCCAACAGAAGAGACGGTGTCGAAGAGGCCCAAAAATCGGACATAGGCTGGCACGCCGCAAAGCTTACCGTCGAGCAGCAGCGATTGATGCAGCCAGTTACAAAACACGCGTGCCTGTGCCGCGCCGCGAGAAAATCCGAACACATCAAGGTAGACCCCAGTAATACCTGGCACGGTCCTCTTGTCGTTCAGTTGCATGCTGAGTTTGCCGTAGCAGTGCATCAGGAAGGTATGCCGTGTGTTTTGCCAGTTGCCATTCAATCCAAAGCGCAGTCGTGTACCGGTTTTTTGCCGTATTTGATCGAACAGTTCATTATCCTTGGTAGCAAAATCCCGAATAGAGTCGGGCCGACTGCTGGCGAGCAGTGCCATTTCATCGACCTCGAACATCAGGGCACCATTATTTACAAATGAGTGCATGGAATTCAACACCTGCAATAGACCCCAGATAATCCGAGCCTCACCACCCGCAGCGAATGCGCTACCAAAAGTCGATTCTGCCTTTTCACCAATCTCAGGGAATGGCGTGCCGACACCTTGGATGTAATGTCGAAAATAACCCTGATCTGGCTCATCGCGGTATAGCTCACTCAGTCGCGCGACGTTACTCTGGCCATCGACACGGCCATTTTTATTTTTGTCTTCGTATACATTGTTATGCGTGCCGTCAAAGAAGACGCCAATATTCAACATGAATTTGCAGTCGTAGCTCGGGCCACTTGGTATCTGCGGTGGACAAAATACCTTCGGTGCATCAAGAAAGCTGGTTGGAAATTTCTGCATCATTTCACCTTTGTTGGATTTGGTTTTTCGTCGGCTAAGGGAGCATACTCTGGCGCTGGCTTATACGGATATTTGGGGCCTGGATATACCGTACTGCTTGGGTAGTATTTTGCGGACGACCAAACTTCAACTTTATGTCCAGGCAAAAAGTGAACAGCTAAAGACCCTACTTTGTTTTCTGCAAAATGTACCGGCACAGTCTCTTCATGCCAGCGTTCTTCATCGACATTGCTCCGGTACGTTTTCCATTTCACGGTCACCATCATTGGCTGATTTCCGGTTGACCGCAAAGAAACACAACAGTTACCGCCTCCTTGTCCCCAGCCACCTACTGATCCAACGTAACCACCGTCCAGATATGCCTCTGGAATTCCGATGCCTCTGCCATAATGGCTTACGATAGTGACAGTTGTGGCGGTGCTGCCGGCCGGGGACAAGTCGCCACCGTTGCCGGCGCAACCAGCAAGGGCCAATGCTGCCACAACGCACAGCGCAACTTGTCGCAGATAGTTTTTAAAGAAAATTGGCATACGTAGAGGCTCCTGGATAAATTGATGTATTACGTTCTGCCATATTCAGCCTGGGCGGCGGCGAAATAGGTTCCCCATTCGTGCAGATTTTCGCCGCGCTTCTCAAATACTTTGCGCGCAAAAGCCTGGAGTACGTTCCGATTGCCAGTGTCATTTTTCTGCCAATAGGTGACGCACTGCTTTGCGGTGTCCCAATAGGCTTGCAGATTGCCTCGCATGTCTTCCATCGAGTAACCCAAGTTATTGAGCAAGATGTCCGGCTCATTCTCATCCATAAATGCCTCAGTTTGATCGAGGGTAATCACCCACGCTGCAGGCACAGGTTCCACTGTTTTGTCTGCTGGAGGCAGTGCCTGGCGTTCGCCAGTCCGGGTGTAATACTCCCATCTGGATATGGGCTCCATAAAACTACGCCATTGGCCAGGGGAAAGAACTCTCGAAAAGGCCGGAAGACAACGACAATCCGCAAAACGCAGCATCAGCGTAGTCCGGTCCTCCAGCCATACCATAATAAATTGACGGAAATGCGCGACCAATTCCTCTATGTTGAGAGGCGTAAAAATGTAAGACAGGTGTAGCCGCGTAAAATTGGCCCGGCATAGCCGATAGGCAATTTCCAGTTCTCCAAGATCGTCCGCAGCTTGCGCATCGATGAGAACCGGTCCATACAGGCCGCCAGGGTCTTCATCTTTTACGAGTTGACGCATCCAGGAGAAAGGTTGAGGCGGCTGGGGTAAAAATTCCTTGATGCCGTTTATCATTGCGCCATCAAGTAAAAAATATGTCTTGTCTTCCATGTCGCCCCGCGCTGTTGATAGGTTTGAAATATTGCCTGTTCAACATGATGCCACACAAATACACTCGGTTGAACACAGTTACAAACGCCGTTGCCTGCAAGAATGTTTGGTGGTAGCGCAGCAAGCCTCGCTCACGACGGCACACTAGGTGCAAGGGTAATAGTGCATCTCACATGGACGTTTAATCTAGAAGGCGGCTAGCATATCAAGTGGCAGATTCAGCAAGCCACGAATATGAGCGTACGGGATGTAAAGAAGATGATGCGCGTGATGGAGACACAACAGCGGCGGGGGTATCTCGCTCTAACAGGCAAAGCCTATTAGGCGATGACCATGTCCTTAGGACGTGGATTTCTAAGTGTCATTAAATTTTGCGTGGTGTAATTTTTTGAGAAGTAATTTATCTCGCTAAAACCACTTCACTTATCACGCGCCGCCTCAAAATGATTTGACATATAAATTTTGGTAGCGTTATCATCGCAGCCGATGTTAACGCTAACATTTAAATTCAGGTCGGTCCAGGCGTTGCATTACATGTTCTGAAAACACTACACAAGATGGTGAACGCGATGTGCCGGATACGCCGCGATTGGCGGCCAGCAGCTTGCGTGCCTATCAACTTTGGAGACAACCTCATGCTGGGTTTGAGTAACGATGCAACATTGCTGTTGAATGCATTTCTCGCGATTTTTGCGCTGATCATCATGATCACGCGTTTTCGCATCCACCCCTTCATTGCACTGATCATCACTTCCGGCTTTCTCGGCCTGATCTCGGGCATGCCTTTGCCCAAGATCGTCAAATCTTTCCAGGACGGTTTCGGCGGCGTGCTCGGTTTTGTCGGCATCGTCTTGGGCCTGGGCACCATGCTCGGCAAGATGATGGCGGAGTCGGGCGGCGCCGACCAGATCGCGCAAACGCTGGTGCGCGCCTTCGGCAGGGAGCGCGTGCACTGGGCGATGATGATAGGCGCCTTCCTGGTCGGCATTCCGCTGTTCTTCGAAATCGGCTTCGTGCTGCTGATCCCGCTGGTGTTTATCGTCTCCCGCCGTTCTGGCATGCCGCTGTTCAAGATCGGCATGCCGATGCTGGCCAGCCTGTCGGTGATGCACGGCCTGGTGCCGCCGCATCCGGGACCGTTGCTGGCGATCGGCGTGTTCGGTGCGGATATCGGCAAGACCATTTTCTACGGCCTGCTGGTCGGCTTGCCGACGGTGATTGTCGCCGGCCCCATGTTCGGCGCTTTCATTTCCAAGTATGTGGATGTCAAGGCGTCCGATGCATTGATGGCGCAATTGGCGCGCGAGCCGGAAACAAAAAACCTGCCGAGCTTCGGCATTACGCTGCTGACAGTCCTGCTGCCAGTGTTCCTGATGCTGCTGAAAACCTTTGTCGACGTTGCACTGCCTGAAGGCAGCGGCATGCGCAACCTGATGGATTTCATCGGCAATCCGATCGTGGCTTTGCTGGCAGCGCTGCTGCTGTCGCTGTACACGTTTGGGCTGGCGCGCGGTTTCACGCGTCAACAGGTTTTGAAGTTTGTCGATCAGAGCCTGGCGCCCACTGCGGCGATTGTGCTGATCATCGGCGCCGGCGGCGGCTTCAAGCAGATGCTGGTCAACAGCGGTGTCGGTACTGCAATCGGTCAACTGGCGGTGCATGCGCAGATCTCGCCTTTGCTGCTGGCCTGGTTTGTGGCCGGCGTGATCCGTGTGGCGACCGGTTCGGCGACCGTGGCGACGATTACCGGCGCCGGCATCGTGGCGCCGCTGGCGGCCTTGATCCCCGGCACCAATCGTGAACTGCTGGTGCTGGCCACCGGCGCCGGATCGCTGATCTTGTCGCACGTGAACGATGCTGGATTCTGGCTGGTCAAGGAATATTTCAACATGAGCGTCGGCGAAACTTTCAAGACCTGGACCGTGATGGAGACCATCATTTCGATTGTCGCCATCATCCTCATCATGTTGCTCAACCTGGTCGTCTGAGGAGCCCGGCTTGAAGCACTGCGCGCAGCCGTCAACATGCGGCTCCGGCGCAGGGCAAGCTGCTTCTGCGAGATGACGGTATATGACACACACTAGGCACACACCATGTCAAACATCATGCTCGGCGTCGATATCGGCACCACCAGCACCAAAACTGTCGCGTTCACGCTTGAGGGGCAGGTGCTTGCCCAGCATGTCGTCGAATATCCCTTGCTGTGCTCGACTCCCGGCATGGCGGAGCAGGATCCGCAACTGATCTACCGCGCAGTGCTGACTTCGATCGCAGAGGCGGTCAAGGCAGCTAACGCCACATGCACCGGCGCTCGGCGGGTAGTCTTGGTGTCCTTCAGCGCTGCGATGCATAGCGTGATTGCGCTCGATGGCAATAATAATTTACTGACCAATAGCATCACTTGGGCCGACAATCGCGCCAGCGAATGGTCCAGCCGCATCCGCGATGAATTCAACGGCAATGAAATCTATCGGCGCACCGGCACACCCATCCATCCGATGTCGCCCTTGTGCAAGTTGATGTGGCTGCGTCACGATCAACCGGATGTGTTTGCCCGCGCCGCGCGTTTTGCCGGCATCAAGGAATATGTCTTTTTCCGTTTGTTCGGCAGCTGGCAGGTCGATCATTCCATCGCCTCGGCCACCGGCCTGTTCAATCTGCAAGAACTGAACTGGGATAAAGATGCGCTGGCTTTATTGGGCATCAGTGCTGCCCAATTATCCGAGCCGGTGCCGGCCACGCACCACATGAAAGGACTGGACGCCGCTATCGCCGCCCAACTCGGGCTGAATCCCGATACGCCGTTCGTGATCGGCGCCAACGACGGCGTGCTCTCCAACCTCGGCGTCAACGCGATTCGTCCGGGGCAGGTCGCGGTTACCATCGGCACCTCCGGCGCGATGCGTACGGTAATCGACAAGCCGCTCACCGATCCGTCCGGCCGTACTTTTTGCTATGCGCTGATCGAAGGGCATTGGGTGGTCGGCGGTCCGGTCAACAACGGCGGCAATATTTTCCGCTGGGTGCGCGATGAACTGGCCACCGCCGAATCGGCCGCGGCGCGGTGCGCCGGCGTCGATCCCTATGACGCACTGACCCGTATCGCCGAACGCGTGCCGCCGGGAGCGGCCGGCTTGCTGTTCCATCCCTTCATGGCGGGCGAACGCGCACCGCTTTGGAACGCCGATTTGCGCGGTTCCTTCTTTGGCCTGGCGCTGCATCATGGCAAGCAACACATGATCCGCGCCGCGCTGGAAGGCGTGATTTTCAATCTGTACAGCATCTTGCCGGCGATCGAGGATCTGATCGGCCCCACCAAACGGATGATGGCAACCGGCGGCTTCGCCCGTTCGGCGCTATGGCGGCAAATGATGGCCGATATCTTCCAGCGTGAAGTCGTGGTGCCTGAAAGCGTCGAATCGTCTTGCCTGGGAGCGGCGGTATTGGGCTTGTACGCGTTGGACATGGCGCCGTCGCTGGATGTGATTTCAGACATGGTGGGATCGACCAACCGTCATCTGCCGATTGCCGCCAACGCCGCCATTTACGACCGTCTGCGCCCGATCTTCATGTCCTTGCCCGGCAAATTGCAGCAGGAATACCAGGCGCTATCCGAATTCCAGCGTCAGTCTGCATTGGTGCAGCCGTCGCAGCCGTTGCAATCGTTGCGATCGTCACATTGATGGCGGCCATCCTTCTCATCGATCTATAAGCACGACCACAGCAAAGGAGACAAAATGACAACCGCATTACCATCAGGTTTGCAGAGTTTTTCGCTGGCCGGCAGGCTGGCGCTGATCACCGGTTCCAGCGGCGGCATCGGCTTGGCGCTGGCGCGCGGCCTGGCAGCAGCCGGCGCCGCGATTGTGCTCAACGGCCGCGATGCCGGCAAGCTGGCGCGCGTGGCTGCGCAATTACGCAGCGAAGGCTATACGATCCACGAATCGAGTTTCGACGTCACCTCGTCGGCCTCGGTGGAGGCGGCGGTAGCAAAGATAGAAAGCGAGATCGGCGCCATCGACATTCTGTTCAACAATGCCGGCATCCAACGGCGCGGGCCGTTGGAGGAGTTCAAGGATGCCGACTGGCACGCGCTGATCCAGACCAATCTCAATAGTGTGTTCTATACCGCCAAGGCGGTCGCCCAGCACATGATTCCACGCGGCCGCGGCAAGATCGTCAATATCTGTTCGGTGCAAAGCGAGCTGGGGCGTCCCAACATCGCCCCTTATACCGCCACCAAAGGCGCCGTCAAGATGTTCACCAAAGGGATGGCGATCGACTGGGGCAAATACGGCTTGCAGGTGAACGGCCTGGGGCCAGGTTATTTCAAAACGGAAATGAACGCGGCGCTGGTGGCCGATCAGAAATTCACCGAATGGCTGATCGGACGCACGCCGTCGCGCTGCTGGGGCGATGTCGAGGATCTGGTGGGGGCCGCAGTGTTCCTGTCCAGCGATGCATCGAAGTTTGTCAACGGTCATATCTTGTACGTCGACGGCGGCGTTACGGCAACTTTATAAAGAGGAAACCATCATGCAACAAGGCATTGTGATTCATGCACCGCACGATTTGCGCATACAAGAACTGGAAACCGGCGCATTGCAGCCGCATCAACTGAGAGTCAAGGTCAAGGCCGGCGGCATTTGCGGCTCCGATCTGCACTATTATCATCACGGCGGTTTCGGCGCCGTGCGCATCAAGGAGCCGATGGTGCTGGGACATGAGGTGGCTGGCGTCGTCGCCGAAACCGGCTCGGCCGTCAGCGACATTGCAGCGGGCACACGTATCTCCATCAGCCCCAGCCGTCCTTGCGGCCTGTGCAAATACTGCCAGGAAGGCAAGCAAAACCACTGCCTGGACATGCGTTTTTACGGCAGCGCGATGCGCATGCCGCATGTGCAAGGCGCCTTCCGTCAAGAGATCGTGATCGAACGCTCGCAGGCGCACATTGTCGCCGCCAGCGTCAGCGACGGCGAAGCGGCGATGGCCGAGCCATTGGCGGTGGCCTTGCATGCCGTGCGCCGGGCCGGCCCGCTGTTGGGCAAGCGGGTGCTGGTTACCGGTTGCGGCCCGATCGGCGCCTTGACCGTGATTGCCGCACGGCGCGCCGGCGCTTTGCAGATCGTGGTAACCGATGTCGCCAGGATGCCGCTGGAGACCGCACTTAAGATCGGCGCCGATCAAGCCATCAACGTTGAACAACAGCCGGATGCGCTGGCCGCTTTCACCAAGGACAAAGGCAGTTTCGATGTCTTGTTCGAAGTCAGCGGCAATCAGCAAGCCTTGCGCGGCGCACTCGACACCTTGCGTCCAGGTGCGGTCATCGTGCAGGTCGGTCTCGGCGGCGACATCAACTTTCCCGCCAATCTGCTGGTCGGCAAGGAATTGGAATGGCGCGGGGCATTCCGCTTCCACGAAGAGTTCGCGCTGGCGGTGGAATTGATGAATCAAGGCCTGGTTGATGTGAAGCCGCTGATCTCGGCTACCTATCCGTTCGAGAAATCGGTGGAAGCTTTCGAGATTGCCGGAGACCGATCGAAGATGATGAAGGTGCAACTGAGTTTCGGCTAACGACTGCGCCGCAACAGCTGGCCGCTTGATAATCTCCGTCAGCACAGTCAACTTACCGCGATGCTCATGCGTTTCTGGAGCGGGGCACACTTGAATTAACCGTCGCGGAGTTAACAAATTGATTTTGTCATTCAAACACATAAGTAGTCTTATTGGCCTAGCTGCTGTAATCACGTTGGGTGCGGCGTCCGCACGAGCGGATTCCTTCCAGCATCCCGGCGCCTTGCATACCCAAGCTGATTTGGAGCGCATGAAAACCAAAGTCGAGCAGGGCGCGCAGCCTTGGCTCGATGGATGGAATGTGCTTATCAAAAATCCGCATGCGTCGCTGAACTGGACACCTCGTCCAGTTGACGTGGTTTACCGGGGCAAAGACAGCGCCGGCCATCATGAGAATTATGCTGCTTTATTTAACGATACCGCCGCAGCCTATGCGCTCGCCTTACGCTGGAAGATAAGCGGCGACGCCGCTTACGCCGACAAGGCCACCGCCATCCTGGACGCATGGTCTGAGAAATTGACCGGGATAGACGGCAACTCGGACAAATTCCTGGCGTCCGGGATTTACGGCTACCAGTTTGCCAACGCGGCCGAAATCATGCGCACATACAAGAAATGGCCCGAGAGTAATTTCAACCGTTTCAAAACGATGATGCTCAACGTTTTCTACCCGATGAACCACGATTTCCTGGTCAGGCATAACGGCGCGAAAATAGACCACTACTGGGCCAACTGGGATTTGGCCAACATGGACTCCATGATCGCCATCGGCATTCTGACCGACCGCCGCGACATCTACAGCGAGGCGGTCAACTACTTCAAACACGGCGCGGGTAACGGCGCTATCGAGCATTTCGTGTGGAAGCTCTATCCGGATGGACTGGGACAAACGCAGGAGAGCGGACGCGACCAAGGCCACAGCATGCTCGATGTAGCCCTGTTGGGCGAGTTCTGCCAGATGGCGTGGAACCAGCATGACGACTTGTTCGGCTACAAGGATAATCTGGTGCTGCGCGGTATCGAATACATCGCCAGATACAACCTCGGCATGGACGTACCCTACACGCCGTACCGCAACAGCGATGTGACCCAGGAAGTGATTTCCAGCGCCAGCCGCGGCGACACCCGCCCGGTCTGGGAATTGTTTTACAACCACTACGCGATTCTCAAGGGACAGGATGCGCCGTATACGAAGATGTCCGCGGAAAAAGTGCGTCCCGAAGGAGGCGGCGGCAACTATGGTCCGAACAGCGGCGGCTTCGATCAATTGGGCTACGGCACGCTGACCTTCACCTTGGCGCCGCGATAGATGCGGAACTCATCCCCAGGCCATTGATGTAGGGCGCATTGGCGTCATCTCGCACGTCTCATCTCGCTGCTGCGTGCGATGCGCTGCAGAATAGGCTCGGCAGCGGCCGGCCCGGCGCCCATGACATGTTCCTTTTCGCTGATCGGCTTGCCGCTGGCGGCGTCGACCAGCACCGGATCGACATTTTTTCCGGTGCTGGCGTCGAGCAGTACGACGCTTGGCCCTTCAGGGGCGAAATGCTTGTTGCCCCAGGCTAGCAGCGCCAGCAGCACCGGCCGGAAATCACGGCCGCGCTGCGTCAGGCGGTATTCGGAGCGCGGCGGTTTTTCGCAATAAAGATGGCGCTCCAGCAGACCTTCTTCGACTAGCGCGTTAAGCCGGCGCGTCAGCATGTTGGGGGCGATGTCCAGGCTTTTCTGGAATTCGTCGAAACGGCTCAAGCCATAGAAAGCGTCGCGCAGGATCAGGATGCTCCACCATTCGCCGACCCGTTCCAGGCTGCGGGCGATGGGGCACTGCATGTTGCCGAAACTCTTGCGTTGCATGATGAACATCCTTTCAACGTTCTGAAGACTTTCAATATGATAGCAACTATGATCCGGCCCAGGGATAAATCCTCAAGCGCCGCCGACTTGCTGCCGCGCTTGAGGCAAGACGCCTGCTATCGGCTTCAGCGTTGCAGCGGCGCCAGGTAGATGCCGCTCGACAGGCCTTGCTTGACGGTGCGCGTAATGTCGTCCGCCAGCACTTCTTCGAGACCGGCTTCGAGTCCGGCCACGGTCTGCACTGCGACTTCCTGCGGGCTCACTTTGGGCAGGTCGAAGCCGTGGGTCATGTCGGTATCCATGAAACCGACGTGCAGGCCGACCACCTGGGTGCCTTGTGCGCGCAGGGAAGTGCGCAAGCCGTTGGTGAAGCCCCAGGCGGCAGACTTCGACGCCGCGTAGAGCGATAGTTCCGGCGAGTTGACCCAGCTTCCCACCGACAGCACATTGACGATGGCGCCGCCGCCGTTGCGCGCCAGGATAGGGGTAAAGGCCTGGCTCATACGGATCGGCCCGAGGAAGTTGGCATCCAAAATGTCGCGTGCGGTATCGATGGCGGCCGGATCGAGGTAGCTGACGACCTTGGCGATGCCGGCGTTATTGATCAGCAGCGTCACATCCTTGCATTGCGCGGCAGCCGCGGCAACTTGCTCGGCATTGGTGACGTCCAGCTTGACGGCAACCACGCCCGGCAGCTTGATGCTGGCTGGATCGCGCACGCCGGCGTAGACCTTGCTGGCGCCGCGCGCCAGCAATTCATGCACGAGGGCCAGTCCGAGGCCGCGATTGGCGCCGGTAACGAAAGCGACTGAGTCTTTGATTTTCATGATGAGTTTCCTTTGTTTCGGCTGAGGGTGGGGACAACGGGTGGGGACAACGGGTGGGGACAACGGGTGGGGACAGCAAGTAATAGCGGTATCAATGGGCATCGGCCGACGGCGCCTTGGGCGGCGCGACCTTGCGCATCAGCGGCACCATCGCGGTGGCGATGACGAAGCAGGCCATGATGGCGAGGAAGGTGTCGGCAAAGGTCAGCGTCAGCGCCTCACGGTAGGTCAGGTTCCAGAGCTGCCGCAGCGCGCCGGTCTCGCCCAGCAGCTGGCCGTTACCCGAGGTCGCCAGGCTGGCGCCCGCACCTTGCAATAGCGCGTTGGTGGCGTCGTTGCTGCGGGTCAGATGCTCGGCCAGGCGAAAGAAATGCAGATTGGTGCGATCGTTGAGGATGGTGGCGCAGACCGCGATGCCGATGGCGCCGCCCAGATTGCGCATCAGGTTGAACAGGCCGGACGCCAGCCGCAGCCGCTCCATGGCCAGTCCGCCCAGCGTCAGCGTGACGATCGGCGGCACCGCAAACTGCTGCCCCATGCCGCGCAGCGCCTGCGGCAGCATCAGTTCGGCGCCGCTCCAGTCGTGGGTGATTGGCGAAAATTGCCACATCGACAGAGCGAAGCAGGCCAGCCCGAACATCATCAGCCAGCGCAGGTCGACCCGGTTGGCGAAGAAAGAATAGACCGGGATCGAGAGGATCTGGAACAGGCCGGTGGAAAACACCGCCATGCCGATCTGCAAGGCGCTGTAGCCACGCACCCGGCCCAGGAACACCGGCGTCAGATAGATGGTGGCAAAGATGCCGACGCCGGTAATGAAAGAGAAAAAGCAGCCGAGTGCGAAGTTAGGATCCTTGAGCGCGCGCAGGTCGACCACCGGGAATTTGTAACTGAGGCTGCGCCACACGAACAGCACGCTGGCGACGCCGGAAATCCAGGCCGTGGCGACGATCACCGGATCGCCCATCCAATCCAGGCGCGGGCCTTCTTCCAGCGTGTATTCCAGGCAGCCGAGAAACAAGGCCATCAGCGCTATGCCCGGATAGTCGGCGTTGCGCAACAGCGACCAGTCGGCGCGATCGATCTTGATCAGGATCGGCACGGCGACGGTAACGAAGATGCCCGGCGCCAGGTTGATGAAGAACAGCCAGTGCCAGGAATAATGGTCGGTAATCCAGCCGCCGACGGACGGGCCGAGCGTTGGCGCCAGCGAGGCGATAGCGCCGATGGTGGCGGCTGCAATCACGCGCTGCGGGCCGGCGAAGAAGGCGAACGCGGTGGTGAACACCAAGGGAATCATCGAGCCGCCGAGGAAGCCTTGCAGCGCCCGGAACAGGATCATGCTCTGGATATTCCATGCCATGCCGCAGAGCAGGCTGGTGAGCGTGAAGCCGGCGGCCGAGACGGCGAACAGCCAGCGGGTCGACATCAAGCGCGACATCCAGCCGGATAGCGGGATCACGATGATCTCGGCGATCAGGTAGCTGGTCTGGACCCAGACTGTTTCGTCGGCGCCGGCCGATAAACCGCCGCCGATCTCGCGCAAGGACGCCGACACAATCTGGATATCAATCAGCGCAATGAACATGCCGACGCACATGGCGGCGAAGGCGAACACCTTGGCCGCGGTCGTCATGTCGGCCGGCTGGATCAGCTGCAGCGGCGCCCGCAATGTGGCTGCAGCACGCATTATTGTTGATTCCTGGTGCTGCGGGCATCGACTTCGGCGACTACCGACAAGCCGGGGCGCAGCATGCCCAGCACGCCGTCGGCATCGTCAAGCACGATACGCACCGGCACCCGCTGCACGATCTTGGTGAAATTGCCGGTGGCGTTCTCCGGCGGCAATACGCTGAACTGGGCGCCGGTGGCTGGCGCCATGCCGGCGACGTGGCCGTGGAAGCGGCGCCCCGGCAATACATCAGCCTCAACCGTGGCCGGCAGGCCAGGGCGGACCTTGGCCAGCTGGCTTTCCTTGAAATTGGCGTCGACCCACAAGCCGCGTGCCGGGACGATAGCCATCATATGGGCGCCAGCCGCTGCGTAGGCGCCATTGCGGGCATAACGGTTGCCGATGGTGCCGTCGATCGGCGCTCGCAATTCGGTGTAGCCGAGGTTGAGTTTGGCGATATCGCGCTCGGCGCTGGCTTGTGCGAGTGCGGCTACGGCTTGCTGGCGGCGCGTGGCGATCACTTCCAGTTCGCGCTCCGCCGCTACTTGCACGGCCTGTGCTTTCTGGCCATTGGCGAGCGCCTGTTTGTAGTCAGCATTGGCCCGTTGCGCGCTCTGCACTGAGACTGCGGCCTTGGCCGACAGGTTCTGGTAGCGCTGTTCATCCTCGTAGGAGCGTAATGTCTCGGCCGCACTGGCGGCGACGCCGGCCCTGGTTTGTGCAATCACCGCCTGTTGCAAGTTACGGGTCGCATCCAGGTTGGCGAGCAGAGCCTGTTGTGCGGCCACTGCGCCTTCGGCTTTTTCCAGCGCCGCCTTGTAATCGCGATCATCAAGTTTCACCAGCAGATCACCCGCATGCACGACCTGGTTGTCGGTCACTGCCGCCGAGACGATATAGCCCGGTACCTTGGGACTGATGACGGTGATGTCGCCGCCGACATAAGCGTCATCCGTGTTTTCCATGAAGCGCCCGTTATTCCACCAGTGCCAGCCGTAAGCGGCGGCGCCGATGCCGACGGCGATGGCGACGCCGGTAACGATCCGCAGCCTGCCGCTCAGCTTTTTTCGTTTTGCCGTCATGGCTGGCGCGCCCGCTTCACTTGCCGCGTTCGTCATGGTTATTGCTCCCTGTTGATGTCCACTGGGCAGGACCGGTTGAAAAGAATCGTTGCAGTGCAGACCGGGTAACTATGGTCCGCCGAAATATTGCGGAATGAGATTGCACCTGTGCAACGTGGGACTATCTGTAAAACCACTTACTTTCATAATGAAAGTAACTTTACACGCGTAACTATCGTAATGCAAGCCACTTCCGACTTTTTCGCGGTTACTCACTTCAGCCATCGTTGCAGCCACCGTTGATCGAGCGCGACAGGCGTTTGGCAGAACATGGCGGAAATATGCCAATATGTTGAATCCCGTGTCCGGCTATGCAATCGCTTGGAGGGATATTCGATCATTGCGAACATCCCGCAACGATCGACAACGATCAATGATCAGCGCTCAGACGGAGGAAACAATGAACCAGCGATTCGATGCCATTGTCGTCGGCACAGGGCAATCCGGTCCTTCCTTGGCAGTAAGGCTGGCGAACGCCGGCCGCAAGACCGCCATCATCGAACGCAAACGTTTCGGCGGCACCTGTGTCAATACCGGCTGCATACCTACCAAGACCCTGATTGCAAGTGCGCGGGTGGCGCACATGGCGCGTCGCGCTGCCGAATTCGGCGTCATGATCGACGCTTCGGTCAAGGTCGACATGGCGCGTGTCAAGGCGCGCAAGGATTTGATCGTCAGACAATCCAATGAAGGCGTAGCCGATTGGCTGAAGAGCACGCCGAATCTCACGGTTATCGAAGGGCATGCCAGCTTTGAGAGTCCGCACACCATACGGGTCAACGGCGCGCTGTTGGAAGCAGATGAAATTTTTATCAATGTTGGCGGACGCGCCGCGCTGCCTGACATACCCGGACTGAAAGATGTCGGTTTCTTCACCAACTCCAGCATGATGGAAGTGGATTTCCTGCCGCGGCATCTGGTGATTGTCGGCGGCAGCTACATCGGCCTGGAGTTCGCACAAATGTATCGCCGTTTCGGCAGCGATGTCACGGTGATAGAAGGCGGGCCGCGCCTGATCGGACGGGAAGACGAGCAAGTGTCCGCCGCCATTCGGGACATACTGGAACGCGAAGGCATTCAAATCAGGCTTGCCGCCAACATTCAGCGTGTCGAAAAACGCGGCGATGCGGTCGTGCTTGCCGTGAATGAGAACGATGCATTGCACGAAATCTCAGGCTCACATTTGCTGCTTGCGGTCGGACGCATCCCGAACACCGATGACCTCGGTCTCGACAAGGCGGGCGTCAAGACCGATCAACGCGGGTATATCGTGGTGGACAACAAGCTTTGCACCAACGTAGCGGGAATCTGGGCACTGGGCGACGTCAATGGCCGCGGCGCATTTACCCATACCTCCTACAACGACTATGAAATTGTGGCAGCCAATCTGCTCGACCATGATGCACGCAGCGTAGCCGACCGGATTCAGGCGTATGCGCTGTTCATCGATCCGCCGCTGGGCCGGATCGGCATGACTGAGCGGGAAGTACGCGCTACCGGCCGCAAGGCGCTGGTCGGCACGATGCTGATGACGAGAGTAGGGCGCGCGCGTGAGCGTAGCGAAACTCAAGGCTATATGAGTGTGCTGGTGGACGCGGAAACCAAGAGAATTCTTGGCGCGATGTTGCTCGGCATCGAAGGCGATGAAGTGATTCACGCTATTCTTGACGTCATGTATACCGGTGCGCCATACACCGCGATTCAACGCGCGATGCACATTCATCCAACTGTCTCCGAGCTGGTGCCGACGCTATTGGGTGATCTCAAGCCGCTGCAACCGTGACCTGTTCCTGAATTTCGCTATGTTCCACAAGAGAGATAAAGGAGGCTAATTTTCGGACTGAAACGATCGATTGCCCTGCGCTCAGACTCGCTAGCGCAGCATTATCCGGTCACAAAATCACCAGCAATAAAGGAGACAAAATGAAACAGGACGCGTTCTATAAACTTCATTATGTAGCGTTGGCAGCGATTGTTTGCCCCTTGAGCGCCTGCGGCGGTGGCAGCGGTTTTGAAAATATCAACAGCAAGCCTGCCTATATTGGTGCGATTTCCGCGATGACCTATGATGGAAGCACCGATGATCTACTCACCGGCGGTCTCGGCAAAACCGGTCTGATTTCTGCCACGGCCCCTAATCCGATTGATGCAACGGCTCCTACGGCCGCCGAATTACGCAAAATCGCGATTTACACGAATTACCGTGCGGTTCTCGATGCGACACCCAGTGGCGGATTCGGCGTTCTGTATGGGCCGAATATCGGCGTCTCCGGCAAAGACACATTAGGCGAGGGGAAGATCGCGGGTACCGAATATATCGCTTATTCGGACGACGGTAGCGGCAGGCAAAACGTGACGATGATGGTGCAAATACCCGATTCCTTCAATCCGGCCAGCCCTTGCATCGTCACTGGAACATCAAGCGGTTCACGCGGCGTGTACGGTGCAGTCGGCACTTCAGGCGAATGGGGCTTGAAACACGGATGTGCGGTTGCCTACAACGACAAGGGAACCGGGAATGGCATCGACGATTTGCAAAACAACACGGTCAACCTGCAGAATGGCGTGCGCAGTTCTGCCACCGCGGCGGGTATGAATTCGAATTTCACGGCAAATGTGACGGATGCTCAACGCATCGCATTCAATGCGGTCACGCCTAACCGATTTGCGGTCAAGCACGCCCATTCTCAACAGAATCCAGAAAAGGACTGGGGTAAATTTACCTTGCAGTCCATCGAATTTGCCTATTATGTATTGAACCAAAAATACGGCGACGTCGCGAAAGATGGCCAGTCGCATCTGATCAAATTATCCCCGGCCAACACGATTGTGATCGCCTCCAGCATCTCCAACGGGGCTGGAGCAGCCTTGGCCGCAGCAGAGCAGGACACCAAAGGATTGATCAGCGGCGTTGCCGTGAGCGAACCGAACGTACAAATGGCGCCCGACAGCAGCTTGACCGTCATCCGCGGCGCAACCATTGCCAGCGGCGCCGGCAGACCGTTGTACGACTACTTTACTTTGGCGAATTTGTTGCAGCCGTGCGCGGCATTGGCGCCCTCAGCGGCCAACGCTCCCTTTCTTTCCAGTATCGTAAAAGCAACAGCGAGTAACCGTTGCGCCGCGCTCAAGACACATGGATTAGTTGGTGGAAACACCACCGATGAATTGGCGACGAGCGCGATGAACGCCTTGCTCACTCTAGGCTGGCAACCTGAAAGCCGTGATTTGCATGCGGCGATGTATGCATTTGCCACGTCGTCGATTGCCATGACCTACAGCAATGCTTACGGCCGTTTCAGCGTCTTGGACAATCTGTGCGGATTTAGCTTTTCCGGTACAACAGCGCAATTGGCCACCTCGTTTGCCAAGGGTAACGGCGTTCCACCAACTGTTGGTATCAGCATTTTCAACAATAACAGTGTCGGCGGTCCGGTAACTGACGCGGTATCCATTTCCCTCAGCACCGGTGTCATGGATTACAACATTGATGGGGCACTATGCCAGCGTGAATTGGCAATGGGCGGCAGCGCCAATGCAATCCGCGTGCAGCAGGGAATTCGCGAAGCTTTTCGTAGCGGTAATTTACAAGGCAAACCTGCCGTGATCGTGCACGGCCGCTCGGATACATTAATCCCGGTCGGATTTTCATCGCGTCCATACTATGGCGTCAATCATATGGTTGAGGGCGGCAACAGCAAGTTGTCGTATATTGAAGTCACCAACGGCCAGCATTTCGACAGCTTTTTGCCTCTTGCCGGATTTGATTCTCGTTTCATCCCGCTGCATGTGTACTACATACAGGCGATGAACATGATGTACGCCAACCTGAAGAACGGTAGCGCGCTGCCGCCAAGCCAGCTTGTACGCACGACGCCGCGCGGTGTTGACGCCAACGGCATAGCCAATCCGATCAGTGCCGCAAATGTTCCGCCTATTCTGGCAACGCCAGCCGGCGGCGATCGGATTACATTCGCCAATAACGTCGTGACTGTTCCTGACTGAAGCCACTCGGTTCGGCCGAACCACGGCTGGTCGATGGCTTCCGTGTATCCGTTCGACTAGCCGTTTTTACCCAGCACCTCGCGTAAATCGAAACTGCCGGGGGCGTCGGGAAGCACGCGGTCCTCGCACTGATGCAAGTGCTGCGCCATGCGCTCTTGCGCTTCCGCGATGTCGCCGTTTTCCAGCGCCTCTAATACCGTGTCATGTTCATCGAATGAACAAATGTTGTGCCCCTGGGTTTCGGTTTTGGCGATCATGAGCGTGGTGCGCGAGACCAGTTTGCGCAAGCTTTCAACCAGCAGGAGATTGCCGGCGAGCTCCGCCAAGGCGAGATGAAATTGCGCCGACAACCGGATCCAGCGCGGCCGGTCGCCAGTCAGATAGGACTGGCGTTCTTCTGCAACCATCTTGCGCAGGCTCGCCAGCTGACGCGACTTGGCCACCCGCCCGACTTTATCAAGCACTGCGCGTTCGAGAATATTGCGCAACTCAAACATGTCTCTGACTTCGGTAGTTGAGGGGCTGGCAATGAAGGCACCGCGATTCGCTTCCAGATCTACCAGGCCTTCTGCCGCCAGGCGCGACAAAACCTTGCGTACCGTATGGCGGGCAGTGTCGTAGATCTGGCATAAGACCTGCTCTGTGAGCTTGGTCCGCGGCGGCAGCCGATGCTCCATGATGGCGTCGTAAATGTCCTGATAAATGCGGTCTTCCAGCGTCACCGAGTGATCGCGTGCTGCAGTCTGCGGTGCGAGAGACAAATGAGGGGTCTTGGTCGATTTATTCATTGTGAGGCATCGAACGGCATCTTAAGATCGATAAAAATTGTCGACAATTCCATGAAAAATATTTCACTGATCAATGCATCATATGCCTATTTGCAGATAGGTATCGACCGCCATAAGAAATGATTTACATCTGCGCGTCCTCAATTGTCAGGCGCATGTTCTTCACCCGTAGGGCCTGTTAACCCTAGTACGGGCAAAGAACATGCTGTCGACATCGATTGCTACGATTGATAGCCGATCTGCCGGATGCTTATTTAGGCAGCGAGCCCTCCACGCCGGCGACCAGCCAGTTGATCCCGAGCAGCTCTCCCATCGGCAATACTGCGCCTGCGGCGACCTTGGTTGCGCCGGTATTGTCCTTGAGCGGACCGGCAAAAGGGATCAGCTTACCGTCGACGATGGCCTGTTTCTTTTCGTTGAAAAGTTTGGCCACGTCAGCCGGCACCGCCGGGTTCAATGCTGACAGAACCACCAGGTTTTCTTTAATGCCCCATAACGTTTGTTCCGGCTTCCAGGTGCCGGCCAGCTCGCGTTTGACTTCCTGGCTGTAGTACACGCCCCAGTTTTCAGTATTGGCGGTCAGATGCGCCTTGGGGCCATATTTGGCCATGTCGGTATCCCAGCCGAATGCGTGCACGCCTTTTTCCTGAGCGACTTGCACCACCGCCGGCGAGTCGGTATTTTGCGCCAGCATGTCAGCCCCTTGCGCTACCAGCGTTTCGGCAGCCTGGCGTTCCTTGCCCGGATCGTACCAAGTGTTGACCCAGACCACCTTGGTCTTGATTTTAGGATTGACGCTTTGTGCGCCTAGCGTGTAAGCGTTGATGTTGCGCACAACTTCCGGCACCGGGAAGGAACCGACGAAGCCCAGCGTATCGGTCTTGGTCATTTTGCCGGCAACGATGCCCAGTAAGTAGGCGCCTTCATAGAAGCGGGTCTGGTAGGTACCTGCATTCGCTGCAGTCTTGTAGCCGGTCGCATGCACGAAGTGGACTTTGGGGAAGGATTTTGCCACCTTGATGGTCGGATCCATATAGCCGAACGAGGTAGTGAAAATCAACTGGTTGCCGTCGGCGGCCAGTTGCCGGATCACGCGTTCGGCGTCAGCTGTTTCCGGCACGTTTTCAACGTAAGTGGTTTTGATCTTGCTGCCGAATTCCTTCTCGATGGCTAGCCGGCCCTGATCGTGCTGGTAGGTCCAGCCGCCGTCGCCGATCGGTCCCAGATAAACAAAGGCCACCTTCAGCGGTTCGGCCGCCTGCGTTGTGGGGAGAATGCCTAGCATCAGGCTGGCGCCGGCCGCCATGGCCGCTACTGTAGATCGCACTCGAAACATGAAGAACTCCTTTATGTGGCAAAAATACGGGGCAGAAATTTCCCGCCTGTAGACATGCGGGAAACCGGGTGAAGATACTTTTCAATAAAACCGATGCTTCAGAAGTGGTATTCGACTCTGACCATCGGTGTTTTGGCGAGGGAGCCGGGCACGTTGGATGGATTGCCGAACTTGTTACGCCAGTATTGATACTCAAGGCCGACGCGCAACGTGTTCTTGCCGAGATTCAGAGGGGTGCCAAGGTCGTACATTACCTGGGCGTCGATATTCAATTCCGGCGCGGTGCCGCCGCCGAATTCGTTCTTTCCCTTGGCGGCGATGTAGTTCATGTAGCCTTCGAAAGCCAGGCCGGTGGAGCTGATAGGGATGCCCCATGCCGCATTGAGCATAGGGTGCAGATCGTAGGTGTAACGGCTGGTGACGCCAATCGGCTGGTTACTTTCCTGCAGCAGCAGCAGGCTGATGTTCAGAAAACCAGGCACATCCATCATCAAGGTCGGCCCTAGCACCAGCATGCGTTTTTTCGAGGCATAGCCGGTATCGTTCTTGGTGTTCCAGTCGAAGCCGGCGGTCACGCCGAGCCCGCGCACCGGACCGAAAGACAGATCTTTCCCGGATACCTTGCCAAGATCGAGTGTGTTGCGATAAACGATATAGGCTTCCTGGGCGTTGCTGTCCTTGTTGTCGGATTGCAGCAGGTCGACGTTGAAATAGTTGCTGCCATATTTGTAGCCGCTGGCGTGGGTCAGGTTGAAGATGTTCTTGGTGATGCCCTTGCCGACGTATGGCTCTGCAAACTGAGTGCCATAGCGATAGCCGATCGAGGTGTCGCTCCATTCCGCCGCAGCGGCCTGCTGAACGGCAGTCAGCGCGGCTGCCACCGTCAGCACGCCAACTGCGATCTTGGTCATTTTCATTGCTACTTGCTTTGCCATGATGCTTTTCTCCAAAAGAGTGAATACAAAAATCAAGAAACCCGTTTCTCCGGCTTACGGTCGGCTTGCGGTGTTTTGCCAATCTATTTTTTGAAATCTTAGAAAATATTGTCAACAATCACGAATACACGTGTCAGCAATTGTTATGCCAGGGGAAAAACATGGCGCCCAATTTGGATTGATGCAGAAATGGCGTAAATCGGTGCTTGCTTGCATCAAGTCGGATCGCAATGCGAAGTTTTGGTGCGGATTTCGGAAATATTGCGATCAGCTTTTTAGAAATATTCAGGCTTTCAGAGAAAATTATTTATCGCAATTTATTATTTTTTGTCGACAAAACAAATCGATCTCCGCCGCAAATGAACGGCTGCGAGCCGCAAATCGGTGAGGCGCGTATTTGCCTCGCGTGAGACCAGATAGCGATTTCTGTTGGCGATCTCCCATGTAATTTCGGCTCTGGCACAACAATTGCACTTTCCTCTGACTTGCTCTCTTTTATTCTCTTTCAACGGGCTCTACCATGGATCTCCTGCCAGCTTCTTCAGACCTGCCGCCACGCCTGGTCCTGACCGGCATCAGCAAGCGCTATCCGAGCGTGGTCGCCAATGACGGTATCAGCTTGAGTGTCCGGCCCGGCGAGATTCATGCCTTGCTGGGCGAGAACGGCGCCGGCAAAAGCACGCTCATGAAGATCGTCTATGGCGTCACCAAACCCGATGAAGG
>NZ_JAGQEG010000129.1 GCF_018305005.1 Collimonas silvisoli | reverse complement strand
GCTGGTGCGCGCGCCGAAAAAATTCGACGTGATCGTCACCGGCAACATGTTCGGCGACATCTTGTCCGACGCCGCTGCGATGTTGACCGGTTCGATCGGCATGCTGCCGTCGGCTTCGCTGGACGCCGACAACAAGGGTCTGTACGAGCCGTCGCACGGTTCGGCGCCGGACATTGCCGGCAAAGGCATCGCCAATCCGCTGGCGACTATCCTGTCGGCCGCCATGATGTTGCGTTTTTCCTTGAATAAAGCAGAGCAGGCCAACCGCATCGAGGCGGCGGTCAAGCAAGTGCTGGCGCAAGGTTTGCGTACCGCCGATATTTATGAAGCGGGCACCACCAAGGTCGGCACCAAGGAAATGGGTGCGGCCGTGGTCAAGGCTTTGGGATAGCACATGATGCTCCCATCGCGACCCCGCACATCAATGGCTGCGTGAGTACATCACAGATTCTGTGTGATCCGTTGGCGTCGGTGTCGAAACGCGGTGGCGTTTATCAATGGGCTGCGCTGGCAGTTTAATGGCTATTCTTTTTGTGTGGCTTCTGGTGCGCAGAGGCCGGCGATGGACCGTCCGCAGCAGCCCCATCGCCCATTTTCTTTGTCAATTCGTTTGCCGCGTCGAGTGCAACCATTGCGGATTTAAAGATGGTGAGGAACTGTTCAGTGCCGGCCGGCACATTCTTGGTCAACTCGGTCAGCAGTGCCGTTCCATCGTTGCTTGCTTCGGCGACTTTGGCCCCCGCTGCCTTGTTGAACTCGATCTGTGCCGCAGAGGCAATGCGAGTTGCCTCGGACCCATAAAAGACCATGTTTTGAATATCCCGCTTCATGTGTTCTACACTTAATAAGAAAAATTCCTGTAGATCGTTTGCCTGCGAGAATTCTTTCATACTGGCTGAGGACTCGGTTAAGGTCGCTTTAGCGGCATCCAGGCTCAGCTTGGTGAACTCCTCGAAATGCCCGATTAGTTTGTCACTGAGTTCTGCAGTGATTGCACGCTGAGCTTGCGCGTTGGCCTTGATGGCGGAAGCAAACTGTTCTGGATAGTAGGACATGGACTTCTCCTCGGGTGGTAAAAGACGATGTGAAAATCATGGCGCCAGACTCCGTGCCGCAAGCCGTCGCGCAAATTTATATAAGAGGCGGGTTGCGACAAGACACATCCAGTGCGGAAAACTGTTCTATAGCAGGCGCAAAAATCCTGGCATCGCAATGCAGCCTGTTCGCGGAACCGAACCGAAGCAGTTGCCGAGATGCGAACACGAGATTATGTATTCTCTGTTGCTCCGCCAGAAGACCCGGCAAAGCATACGTGGCGGTCGGCATACGGCTCCTATGTTGTGCACATCACTCCGGCATGAAGTCATCGATTCAGCCACGGATCCGTCGGGATGGATGCTCGAAGTTCGCAATGCGCTAAAAAAGTATAGGGCGAACCAAACAAAACTCAAGACAGGCGATGGACTTATTTCTTGAACTGGAATGGAGTGAGGCCGACGGCAGCCCTGTTTGCGGAGATCACTCTAATTTCTGCCAGCTGTCAGCTTTGACAGTTACTTCATGCGTCTGGATCATGCAAGCTTTCTTCTGAATTACTAAATTTACCTTCAAAGCTGAAATAGCGGGGCTTATTGCAGCCCTTATTGCAGCCGCAATACATTAGCTTCATACCTCTCGGCAAGGCTTGCGCCGGTCACTGGCGGGTACCGTTCTTTCAGGCAGTGGCGAAAAACGCCGCAATTGATATTTGGAAATCGCTCTTCTTCGGGACTGACAATCAACTTAACGGGATTCCAAAATGTTCGAGAAGAAAATGGCTTTACCGCTAATGGCCGTCGTTTCGATGTTGGCCGCCTGCGGGGGTGGCGACGGTGCATCGACCCCCGTAACACCTGTAGCAAGCGCGACAGCCGCAGGGAAGGCGGTTGACGGCTATCTGAACGGTGCGTCGGCTCTTTGTGATACAAACAACAACGGTGTGGCCGATGCCGGGGAAGCAGTTGCCACGACCGACGCTCAAGGCAATTTTACGTTTGCCCCCGCATGTTCGAGCACGATTGTGGTGAGCGGCGGCAGCAGTGTCGACACCGGCTTGCCGTTCAAAGGCACTCTGAAAGCTCGGGCCGGCAGCATTGTTGCTACTCCATTGACCAGTTTGATGGTGAATGCCGGCATGACCGCTGCCCAGATAGCCAGTGCCTTGGGCCTGCCTGCCGGCACCGATATCAGCATGACAGATCCTATGAGCAATGCCGATCTTCATAAAAAGACCCTGGCGATGCAGCAGATAATCCAGCAAGTCACGGATACGCTTGGCGCTTTGGCGCAAGACTCCAGCCCTGCGACTATCCAGGCAATTTACAGCCAGGTGGCAAAGGCAGTTGCGACAACCCTGATAGCAGCCGACCCGTCGGCAAAGCTGATTGACGGCGGCAACAGCGTAAGTGCTTCGCTGGTGTCGGGCATAGTGCAACAGTCGGCGGCAAATATAGCGGCCGCCAGCGACGTCTCATTGACTGCAGCCAAGGCCGGTCTGGGCGGTTTTAGCGCAAACAGCGTGGCGGCATTGATTTCAGGCGCCATCGCAAGCCAGGCGGAGGCGTTGACTAAAACCAGCGACGCCGGTTTGCTAAGCCTGACCGGGTCGCTTCAATCGAATCCTACGATTGCAAACGCGGCATCCGGGTTGGCGGCTTTGTTGACTGGCGGCGTTGCCAATAAAGTGGATTTGACGATATTGGGATCCGCTCTGAAGCAACTGAGCGCTGCCGATAGCGGCAACGATGCAGCGGCAAGCGCCGCCATGTCATCGGCTATAGCCACGCAAGCGCAGCTAGCCGGCGTTCCGGCTCCGGCAGTTGTTATCGGTAGCTGGTCACAGCCTACGAACTACCTTGCAATCCTGAATGACAGCATTGAGATCAACGGCAATGTCTACACGCTGAAGCAGTTCTTGAGCGGTGTGACCCTGCCTCGCAAACCGGCGTCTACCGACACCCTCAGTTTTGCATACAAGGTGATCGGCAGCCCCATCCCCAGGAATGCCGGTGGCGTCATGACAACCACGGTAAGTCTGGGAGTCGAGTTGACGGACACCGGCAACAGCGGACTGGTATTGCAATTCATCGTGGATCAGGCGGAGCTGTCGCTGGACGGCAATAAGCAGTTGTCCGTTTCGATACCGGCGGGAGCCAAGATGTATGTGTTTGGCAAAGCCAGTGGCATCGCAGGCGCCAATTTGACGCTTACCAAAATTTCAGACAATCAATTCATTCAGGTCGTTAATAACAAGTTGACGGTCAATACGGGCATTGTATTGGTGCACCTGCTCAGCCAACTCCAGGGACAATCAAGCGCGCTACTTTCCAATCTGAAAAATCTCAGCGGAACATTCAACACGAAATTTGTTGTGTCTAACCTGAATGTCAGGAGCGAGACCGACAAAACGGGGGTAAAGGGCTTGTCCGTTACGGTCACAGGATCCGGCCAGCCGGCGGTGAACGGCCTTGGCATCCTGGGGATTCTTACCATTCCATAAAAAAGGATTTAGCAACTAGCGGTGGAGTATGGCGGTGCGTTGGGGCTTTTAACGATGTAGCGGCAACAATTGGCCGTGCCAGCGATAGAAATTATTGAAAACGGTATTTTTTCACGGTATTGAGCAAGATGCTTGTCATAATGCGGTGAGCGCAGCGGATATTTGGCCAAGACTGATATCCGTTTTTGATTCGACATCGCCCCGTTCTTAGACGCATTTGCCCTATGCCTGAACAACTTTTTTTGCCTGGCTTCGAAGCAACGCGGTATCCAACCGACCGCCTGTTCTTCGCGATCATCCCGACCGCGGACGCCGTGGCAGCCATCGTGCGGCAGAGGGGGCTTTTGCGCGATGGGTACGGGTTGAAAGGCCGCTTGATCGGGAGCGGCCGCTTGCATGTCACTTTAAGCTATCTGGGCGACTATCTGGGGCTGCCGCCAGACATCGTCACTGCGGCAATGACGGCCGCGGCAAGCGTCAGGGCGGCGCCGTTCGAAGTAGAGTTCGACCGCACGATGAGTTTTCGGGGCAGGCCGCGCAACCACCCTTTGGTTTTGTTAGGCAACAATGGTGTCGCCGCTCTGAGAGCGTTTCAGCAAACCCTCGGCATGGCGCAGGAAAGAGCTGGACTAGGGACGGCAGAGTCACACTACACACCTCACATGACTTTGTTGTACGACAATTACTCGCTCCCGGTACGGTCGATTGAGCCCATCAGCTGGACCGTGCATGAGTTTGTTCTGGTACATAGCCTGCTTGGTCAGACCCGCCATGTGACACTGGCGCGATGGCCGCTCTTATCCTGATCTCCCGACTGCAAGTCACATTCGACGGCATTCAGCCAATGCGGTGAGCGCATTGGTGAATTGTTAAAAGCACTCTGCTTTTGCCGATCGGGCGTTGCCTGTAGATCGCTGAAACAAGCTTTCTACGCTAAAATAACGGGTTAGGTCGCCGTCCGCCCATAATAATTGCGGCAGAAATGCGGTTTTCCCGCAAATCGACCTATCTCCCACACCAGCAAAAGCCTTCGTTTTTGATAGTAAAAATGATTGGAAACTGCGAGTATTGACTGTGCCAAGCCTGATATCCATACGGATTTGCAAAGGCGAGAAACAATTAATTGAGTGAGAATACCCATTACGGGACAGTGTTTAAGCGTCGCCAAGCTGGCTTCGCGACGAATTCCGCTGTTCCCAACCGATGAGAATATGCGAGAAGCACCGTGACCTACAGCATCAAAGAAATTTTCTACACACTGCAAGGCGAAGGCACCCATGCCGGCCGCCCCGCGGTGTTTTGCCGTTTTAGCGGTTGCAATCTGTGGACTGGCCGCGAAGAAGACCGCAGCTCGGCGGTTTGCCAGTTTTGCGATACCGATTTTGTCGGTACCGACGGCGAGGGCGGCGGCAAATTCAAGGACAGTGAATCGTTGGCTAAAACCATCAATGCGCTCTGGCCGGAGACATACGCCGCCAGCAAATTCGTGGTGTTCACCGGCGGCGAGCCGTTGCTGCAACTGGATGCGGCACTGATAGACAGCATGCACGCGGCCGGTTTTGAAATCGCCATCGAAACCAATGGCACGCTGCTGCCGCCGCCAGGCATAGACTGGATCTGCGTCAGTCCAAAGATGGGTTCGGTGCTGAAGTTGCGCAAGGGCAATGAGTTGAAAGTAGTGATTCCGCAGGTCGGCCAATCGCTGGCGGCATACGAATCGCTTGATTTCGAACATTTCTATGTGCAAGCCATGGATGGCCCGCAACTGGCGCACAATCTAGCGCTGGCGATTGAGACTTGCAAGCGCAATCCGAAATGGAAGCTGAGCCTGCAAACCCACAAGTTGCTGCAGATTCCCTGAACAGATTTTATAAAGAACCTTTTTACCTATGCTTACCATCACCCGCAAACTGGAATTCGACGCCGGCCACCGGATTCCCGATCACAAGAGCCAGTGCCGCAATCTGCACGGCCATCGCTACACCCTGGAAATCACCCTGGTAGGCGCCGTGATCGAAGTCGAGGGCAGCTCCGACAACGGCATGATCATGGATTTCTCCGATATCAAGACGCTGGCAAAACAGCACTTGGTGGATGTCTGGGATCACGCCTTCCTGGTCTACGAAAAAGACGCGGCGGTACGCGATTTCCTGGCGACGCTGCCGGATCACAAGACCGTCGTCATCGACCGTATCCCGACGGTTGAGAACCTGGCGCGCACCGCTTTCGATATCCTCAAGGCGGCATACAAGGATCACTACGGCACCGGCTTGCATCTGCAAAAGCTGGTGTTGCATGAGACGCCCAATTGCTGGGCCGAGATTTCCGAAGACCGTTGACTTGCTGGCTGCCTATGCGTGACGCGATTTATATGCAGCAAGCCATTTCCCAGGCCCGCAACGCCTGGGCCTTGGGGGAGGTGCCGGTAGGCGCGCTGGTAGTGAAAGACGGGCAGGTCATTGCCACCGGTTTCAATCAGCCTATCGGCAATCATGATCCTACCGCGCATGCGGAAATCATGGCGCTGCGAGCAGCTGCCACTATCCTCGGCAACTATCGCTTACCCGGTTGCGAAATATACGTGACCCTGGAGCCATGTGCGATGTGCGCCGGCGCCATGATGCACGCACGGATCGCACGCGTGATATATGGCGCCAGCGATCCCAAGACCGGCGCTTGCGGCTCGGTGCTGAATCTGTTCGAGCAGGAAAAATTGAATCATCACACCGAGGTGACGGCTGGCGTGCTGGCTGAGGAATGTGGCACACTACTCAAAGAATTTTTCGCCGAACGCCGGCAAGCCCAACAAAAACAATCGTGACTGAAACTACCCAACCGCCTTCAAAACAATCCATCGGCGTGGCGCTGATTGCGCCCGGCGGTTACGCCCCTGACGAAGCAGCGCTGGCACGCGGCATTCTGGCGCTGCAAAGCCAAGGCTGCGTGGTCTATGACTACTACGATCCGGCCGCCAAATATCTGCGTTTCGGCGGCACCGACGCCGCGCGCGTGGAGCAGATTTACGCGGCGATCGATAATCCCCAGGTGCAGATCGTGCTGGCCATACGCGGCAGCTACGGCATGTCGCGTTTATTGCCGCTGCTGGATCTGCACCGCCTGGCCGCCAGCAAGAAAATATTTGTCGGCCACAGCGACGTCACGGCGCTGCATCTGGCCCTGTTGGCGCAGACAGGAGCGACCAGTGTTGCCGGGCCCATGCTGTGCGGCGATTTCGGTGAAGCTGAGCTCAGCGAATATACGATGTCGCACTTTTGGCAGTGTTTGCGGCAGCCGGAGCAGGTGCTGCAAATCAGCGCGCCCGGCAATCCCGTCGTCAATGTCAGCGGCACCTTATGGGGCGGCAATCTGGCGATGCTGAACCATCTGATCGGCACTTCCTATTTGCCGCAAATCGAAGACGGCATCTTGTTCCTGGAAGATATCGGCGAGCATCCGTATCGCATCGAACGGATGATGCTGCAGTTGCAATATGCCGGTATTTTGGGGCGGCAGCAGGCGATTGTGTTGGGTGATTTCTCCAATTATCGTCTGGCCGACTACGACAACGGCTATGACTTCGACGCCATGCTGGCTTATCTGCGGGCTCACGTGCCGGTACCGATATTGACCGGCTTGCCGTTCGGTCACATCCGCGACAAAGTGACCCTGCCGGTCGGCGCACAAGCGCAATTGCGGTCTGATGCACACCGCTTTCAGCTGACTATCCAGAACCCGCTCATCCTGGCGTCCTGACATTCACAATCTGCCTGCCTGACCGGAAAACCCGTTAGCGTTGCTGCCGACGGGTAATGCATATCATGCGATTAATTCGACTCTGCCCCCAATTTAGTTGGCGGCATCGAGCAGCCATTCTCTGAAAGTTTGCATCGCGAGCGTGGCTTGTTTGGATTTGAGGCGGGTCAGCCAGTAGCTGCCGCTGGCGATCTCGATGTCGAACGGGCGCGTCAGGCGGCCGTGTTGCAGTTCGCGGGCGAACATGCGGGCCGGCAGCAGCGCCACGCCGGCGCCTTGTGCAGCAGCTTCCGCCATGGTGAGCGAGGAATCGAATACCGTGCCCCTGAGCAGGGGGCAGGGCAGGGCCGCTGCGGCGAACCAGGCGGCCCATTCGTCGGTGCGGTAGGAGCGCAGCAATACTTGCCCGGCGAGGTCGGCCGGATCGCGCAGAAACGATGCGACCGCCGGCGAGCACATCGGCGATAGCGGCGCCGCCAGCAGCGCTTCAGCTTCTGTGGCATGCCAGGCGCCGTCGCCGAAGCGGATCGCGTAGTCCAGTCCCTCGCCGGCGATATCGACCCGGTTATTGTTGGTGAACAAGCGGAAGTCGACGAACGGGTGGGCTTGCTGGAAATCGCGCAGACGCGGGATCAGCCAGCCGACGGCAAACGTGCCGACCGCACCCACGGTCAGCACCTCGCGCAAGCGCCGGCCGTCGCCGAATTGCTGCAAGACCGAACCGATGCGGCCACACGACTCTGCCAGCACCGGCAGCAGGGCGATGCCTTCGTCGGTCAGCGCCAGCCCGCGCGGCAGCCTGCGAAATAGCTGTACGCCCATCCTCTCCTCAAGATTCTTCACCTGTTGGCTGATCGCTGCTTGCGTGACATTCAACTCGGAGGCGGCGCGGGTAAAGCTGAGGAAGCGCGCCGAGACTTCGAAGGCCCGTAATGAATTCAGGGGGAGGTGCATGCTGTTTCTCCATTTGACCTAGTTTTTCTTATGGTTTACCTTGGATATTGTAGCTTGAGGGATAGTCTTGGCGGCGTTATCTTTGATGCTCTGTTCATGCACATTTAGAGGAAAAATATGAAACGACGCCAGTTTGCCGGAAACCTGGGAGCAGCTCTCGGCGCATTAATTTTGAGCGGCTACACACAGAAATCCTGGGCCTCGGCAGCCAGTGCAACCAAGCCGCTTGCCGACCCGATCGCCCGGCAACTGCGTGAGATAGAAACCAAAAGCGGCGGCCGCCTCGGTGTCGCCATCCTCGACACCCATACCGGGCAAGCCTATGCTTATCGGGGCGATGAACGGTTTCCCATGTGCAGCACCTTCAAGCTGCTGGCAGCAGCATTCACGCTGAAACGTGTGGATCAGGGACAGGAGCAACTGGCGCGGCGGATCCGCTTCGAGACTGCCGATCTGGTCCCGTATTCGCCTGCCACCGGGAAACATGTCGGCGGCAGCGGCATGGCGGTGGCGGAACTGTGCGAAGCAGCCCTCACTCTTAGCGACAATACAGCCGCCAATTTGTTGCTGCACAGCTTTGGCGGCCCGTCTCAGCTGACGGCCTACGTCCGCTCACTAGGCGACAAAGTGACCAGGCTCGACCGCATCGAGCCAGATCTAAACCAGAGCACCCCTGGCGATCCGCGCGACACTACCTCGCCCAACGCGATGCTCTCCACCATGCGCCAGCTGGTGTTGGGAACGGCCTTGTCCGACGATTCGCGCAAGCAATTGACAACCTGGCTGCTTGGCAATAAGACAGGCGACAAGCGGCTGCGTGCGTTGTTACCTGCAGGCTGGCGGGTGGCCGACAAGACCGGCTCGGGCGCCTACGGTTCCACCAACGATATCGGCATGCTGTTTCCGCCTGACCGCGCGCCGCTGCTGGTTGTCAGCTATCTGACCGCGACCAAGGCAGCAGAAGCCGCGCGTAATGCAACGCTGGCGGAAGTCGGGCGTTTGGCTGCATCCCTGGTGGCGAAATAAGGCGATAAGCTGGAAATTGGAGTGAATTCATGGAGATAGTGGCGGCAGACGGTGGTTTTGTGTGGGTTCATGCAGTGCACAAATGCGGATACTGTATAATGCCGCCACTATCTAACCCCATGATTCAATTAAGAAAAGACCAAAGCTAAGATGTTGTCCACCGCAAATATCACGATGCAGTTCGGCCCCAAGCCGCTGTTTGAAAACATTTCCGTCAAATTCGGCGATGGCAACCGTTACGGCCTCATCGGCGCCAATGGCTGCGGCAAGTCGACGTTCATGAAAATCCTGGGCGGCGATCTGGAGCCGTCGGCCGGCAACGTGATGCTCGACCCGAACGAGCGCCTGGGCAAATTGCGCCAGGACCAGTTCGCGTTCGAAGAAATGCGCGTGCTCGACGTGGTGATGATGGGGCACACCGAAATGTGGGCGGCGATGGCTGAGCGCGATGCGATCTATGCCAATCCCGAAGCCACCGACGACGATTACATGAAGGCGGCCGACCTGGAAGCCAAGTTCGCCGAATACGACGGTTATACCGCTGAAGCGCGCGCCGGCGAATTGCTATTGGGCGTGGGTGTGGCGATCGAGCAGCATCAAGGCCCGATGAGCAATGTCGCGCCAGGCTGGAAGCTGCGCGTGCTGCTGGCGCAGGCGCTGTTTTCGAATCCCGATATCCTGCTGCTCGACGAGCCGACCAATAACCTCGATATCAATACCATCCGCTGGCTGGAAGATGTGCTGAACCAGCGCAATTCGACCATGATCATCATTTCCCATGATCGTCACTTCCTGAACCAGGTGTGCACCCACATGGCCGACATGGATTACGGCACCTTGAAGGTCTATCCCGGCAATTACGACGACTACATGCTGGCCTCCTCGCAAGCGCGGGCGCAGCAATTATCGGCGAATGCCAAAGCCAAGGACAAGGTCGCCGAATTGCAGGATTTCGTGCGCCGCTTCTCGGCCAACAAATCGAAGGCGCGCCAGGCTACTTCGCGCGCCAAGCAGATCGAGAAAATCAAGGTCGAGGACGTCAAGCCATCCAGCCGCGCCAATCCCTTCGTGCGTTTCGACGGCGAGAAAAAACTGCACCGCCTGGCAGTCGAAGTGCAGGGCATCAGCAAGACTTACGACCGGCCGATTTTCAGGAATTTCAGCATCATGGTTGAAGCCGGCGAAAAAATCGCCATCATCGGCGCCAACGGCGCCGGTAAAACCACGCTGTTGCGTAGCGTCGGCGGCAGCGACATCGCCGGCCTGGAAGCCGACAGCGGTCTGGTCAAATGGGCAGAGAACGCCAATGTCGGTTACATGCCGCAAGATCCGACCGAAGATTTCGCGACCGACAAGACACTCACCGACTGGATGGGCCAATGGACCCAGGAAGGCGATGACGATCAGGCCGTACGCTCCAGCCTGGGCCGTTTGCTGTTCAGCGGCGACGACGTCAAGAAGTCGGTTAAGGTATTGTCCGGTGGCGAAAAGGGCCGAATGATGTATGGCAAGCTGATGCTGGGCCGCCATAACGTGCTGCTGCTGGATGAGCCGACCAACCATATGGATATGGAATCGATCGAATCGCTCAACATCGCGCTGGAGAAATACGCCGGCACCCTGATTTTCGTCTCGCATGACCGCGAGTTTGTATCGTCGCTGGCGACCCGCGTATTGGAAGTCAAGGAAAACGAAGTGGTCGACTTCCAGGGTTCTTACGAGGATTACCTGAGCAGCCAGGGCATCGAGTAAATCATCGCGCGCAGGAAGCGCTGCGCCATGATGTAAAAGAAGCGGGGCAGAATCTATCTGCCCCGCTTTTTTTATCGCTGTGCAATTTACTATTGCGGCTGTTCGCCCAGATACAACAACTGATCCAGCCGGCCGCGCAGGCTGCGGGCGATTTCTTCTCCCTTGGCCTTAAGCACCGCTTCCAGATAGGCCTGGCGCAAGTCGCGAAAATCCTGGACGCTGCTGGCGCGTTCGACTTTCAGCTGCAAGCCATATCCGCGCAAGCCGATCATGCTCTTGATGGTGTCGTTGTAAAAATGATAAATCGCTTCGAACTGGGTTTGTCCTGGCGGCAGCACTTGTTCAGCCGATATCGGGGCGGCGGGTGGCGGGATGCTTTTCAACACCGCAGGTTCAACAACAACGGGAGCATCGTTGCCGGTGTTGCCGGTATCGGCGCTGACCTGGATCAGACCGGCTTGCAGCAACTCATCCAGATGCTCCTGGCTCAGCCCCAGGCCGGCTACCTTCCGCAGTAATTCGTCGTTGCCGGTCTTGCCGTCCACCAGCAATAACAGCGTACGCAAGCGTGGCGCAACGGTTTG
>NZ_JAGQEG010000128.1 GCF_018305005.1 Collimonas silvisoli | reverse complement strand
TCACCATCAATACCGGCACGCTGACCAACGCCAGTGGCGCCATCGGCAGCGATCTGGATCTGCAAGCAGCGCTGGGAACGTTGAGCGGCGACGGCAAGATCATCGCCGGCCGAGACGGCACGGTGGGCCTGCAAGGTAACTATACCTACACCGCGGCCAACCAGATTACCGCCAACCGTAACCTGACTTTGTCCACCACAGGGACGTTGGTCAATACCGGCACGCTGACGGCAGCGGGGAATCTCACCGTCAATGCGGCCAATCTGTTTAACGTGGCCGGCGCCGACATTGCCTCCGGCAATCCGGGCGATCTCAGCACCGGCGTCACCACCGTCAATACCGGCGCCGGCACTATCCTTAATGCCGGCCGCATCGAGGGTAATAACGTCAATACCACCAGCAATCTGCTCGGCAATACGGGTACGGTGATCGGCAACACCGTCACCGTCAACGCCAACACGCTGACCAACGACGGCGCAGCGGCGATTATCGCCGGCGTCAATCAGGTCAATCTGTGGGTCAGCGGCACCGTCAATAACCAGAATGGTGCAACGCTGTACAGCCTGGGCGACTTGAACATGGCGGCCAACGGCGCCAAGGATGGCAACGGCTATCTGTTCAACCAGACCGGCACCATCAACAATCTGTCGTCGACGATGGAAGCCGATGGCACGCTGAATGTCGCTGCCAACCAGATCAACAACGTGCGGCAGAACGTGCAGGTCAACACGGTGACGGTCTCGGATACGACCAGCACCATGACGCAATCGCCCTGGTGGACATCGTTGGGGCCGGGCAGTACGCCCACGCGTAACGGCAATACGCAGATGCATAGTGACTATTACCTGAATCCGTCATCGATCGTTTCGGTGACCCCGTTTGTGACGCCGGACGGTTACCTGATCTACAAGGCGGTGGTGAACCTGTCGGCCAACGATTCGGCGTTCCAGATCATGACGGGCGGCCTGGTCTATCCCTTGCCGAATGGCGGCGGCGATATTCAATACATGAGCCAGTCGCGGGTAGCGACGACGGCCGGCACGCAGGTGATTTATTTTACGAAGCGCACCGACAATCAGGTCAATCCCGATCAGGTCGCCGGCAACAGCGCCTGGGCGGACTACAACGGCAATACCTTTCGCAATGTATTGGGGACGATCACGTACTCGAACCAATACGGCAATTGCACCACCAACTGTGTCCGCCTGATCTCGATTCCCGACTATACCGACCCGACGGCGACTTTCCAGAACGATACGCAACAGCGCCGCGCCTATTTCCCCGGCAGTTACCCGATGGAGGTCGAGCGCATTGCGCATCAGGTCGTCACAGAGACGCAATTGGCGCCGACCACCGGCGCGCCGGCGAAGATCACGTCCGGCGGCGACATGCATATCGCCGTCGGCACGCAATTGAATAATGACAATGGGCAAATCGCCGCCGGCGGCAATCTGACCATTGACGGCGTGGCGTCCGCCGACGGCAGCAACAATACCAAGATCGTCAATACCGCCACGCAGCTGACGCGGACCTATACGTCGACCAATCAATCGGGCTTCGGTACGGCGGATAGCTTGCCGGCGCCGCCGGTGCAATGGACCACCTGGAGCAATACGCCGATCACGCAAAACATCGGTGTCGCAGGCGGCACCATCACCAGCAATCAGGCGGTGTCGATTACGGGTGGCAGCATCAGCAATACCAGCGTCGGCATGTCGACGCGACCGGTGGGGCAAAGTGCGGCCTCGCTGGGCCTGGGCGATGGCATTGCGCCGCTGGCTCTGGCCACGAATAACACCATCAGCGGCGTACCGGCCGGGAATCAGACAGGTGTGGATGGTGTGACGGCAGTGGGCGGTGCTGGCAATCCAACCATTCCCGGCGCTTCCACCGGTGGTTTGCCGGCGGTGGGCAATATCGGCGGCACCGCCACGCCAGGCGCTGCGCGTGTCGTCGATGGTGCGCGTGCAGGGGCGGTCAATACCGTGTTGCCGACCAACGGCCTGTATGCCGTGCGGCCGCAGCCGACGCAGCCGTATCTGATCGCGACCGATCCGCGCTTTACGCAGTACGGCAATTTCATTTCCAGCGACTACATGCTCAATTTGCTGGGCATTGATCCGGCGGCCATGCAAAAGCGCCTGGGCGATGGCTTTTATGAAGCAAAGCTGGTCACGGATCAAGTCACCAACCTGACCGGGAAACGCTATCTGGCCGGCTATAGCAGTGCGGAAGATGAATATAAGGCGCTGATGACCGGTGGCGCAGCCTACGCCAAGCAATTCAATATCGTGCCTGGCATGGCGCTCAGCGATGCGCAGATGGCGGCGTTGACGTCGAACATCGTCTGGCTGGTGAGCCAAACCGTGACCCTGCCGGACGGCAGTCAGCAGACGGTGCTGGTGCCGCAGGTGTATCTGGCCAAGAACATGGACTTGACGCCCACCGGCGCCTTGATTGCCGGCGACTCGGTCGGCATCAAGGGCACTGACATTGCCAATAACGGTGGTACGCTCTCTGGCACCAAACAATTGCTGCTGGCGGCGGACCACGATATCAGCAACATCGGCGGCGTACTTTCCGGTGGTAACGTCGGCCTGTTTGCCGGCAACAATATCCTGGATCAGTCGGTCACCAACACGGCCATCACCCATTTCGGCAATAGCTCATCAACGATTACTGCCGTGGGTGCGGTCGGCAAGATTGCGGCGACGCAGAACCTGGTCATGAGTGCCGGCCAGAATCTGACCTTGCAAGGCGCGCAGATCAGCGCCGGCGGCAATGCGATGCTGACAGCAGGCAATGCGATCAATGTCGAGACGGTATCGACGGTATCGCATTATGTGACGCCGACGGCGAACAGCCATGCCGATGTGCAAGCCACGCATGCGCTCGGCAGCACGGTGGCAGTTGGCGGCAATCTCGGTGTCGTGAGCAAGGGCGACCTGACGGTGACCGGCAGCAGCCTGTCGTCGGGCAAGGATATGCTGGTGGCTGCCGGCGGCAACGTCACGGTTCAGAATGCGACCGACACCAGCAGCTACCACCTGGATGGCCAGGGAAAGTCGGGCAAAAGGAGCGGATCGCAGAGCGTTGACATGCATGACCAGATCGCCGTCGGCAGCAGCCTGTCGGCGGGCGGCAATGCGACGGTGCTGGCCGGCGCCCAGCAAGACGCGTTCGGCAATGTGGTCCTGGCAAAACAAGCACCGGCCAAGGATCTGACCGTCACCGCCAGCACGATCACGGCTGGCAGCAATCTGGACGGCAAGGGCAATGCAGCCTTGGGCGCCACCGGCAACGTGACAATCGGCGAGGCCACCTTGCACGGCGACTATAGCCAGGAGGACAGGAGCAGTCATAAAGGTTGGCTATCCAGCAGCAGTACCCATGACATCAAGACCATGTCGGGCGACGTCGCGCAGGGCAGCACGGTGTCGGGCAATCAGGTCAGCGTGACAGCAGGCAAGGATGTCACCGTGCGCGGCAGCGGCATTGCCGCCACCAGCGATCTGAACATCAACGCCGGCAACAACGTCAATATCGTGACATCGCAGAATCACGAGACGAATACGGAGTTGCACGAATCCAAGAAATCGGGCTTGATGGGCAGCGGCGGTATTGGGTTCACGATAGGCAACCGGTCCCAGGATGGCACGCAAACCGTCACCACGTTGACCAATAACAGCAGTACCGTTGGCAGCATCAACGGCAACGTCAAAATCAACGCGGGCAATACGTATAACCAGAGCGGCAGCAACGTGATTGCGATGCAGGGCGATACCGGCATTACTGCACAAAAGGTCAATATCACGGCGGTTAGCGACACCAGCAATGATACGCAGAAGAGTTCATTCAGCCAGAGCGGCTTGACGCTGGCGGTGTCGGCGCCGATCATCACCGCCGTGCAGAGCATCCAGCAGATGGGCAATGCGGCCAGTAAAACGGATGATTCGCGCATGAAGGTGCTGGCCGGCGCGGCAGCGGCATCGACGGCTTACAATGCCTACGGTGCCGCCGCACAGGGAGCCGCCACGGGCCAAAGTCCTGCCACCGGCTTTACCATCAGCCTGACGGTAGGTTCTTCCAGCAGTAACAGCCAGAGCACGCAAAGCAGCAGCACGGCGGTCGGCTCTACCGTCAAAGCCGGCGGCAACGTCTCGATCACGGCCACCGGTGCAGGAAAAGACAGCAACATCAACGTCATCGGCAGCAATGTCAGTGCGGGACAAGATGCGTTGCTGAAAGCCGATGGCGACATCAACCTGAAGGCGGCGCAAAGCACCAGCACGCAGCAATCGACCAGTTCCTCGAACAGCGGTGCGGTCGGGATTGCGGCGACGTATGGGAAAGACGGTTTTGCTTTCGGGATTACCGCCAGCGCCTCCGGCAGCCGGGGCAATGGCAACGGGACCGATGTGACCAACGTGAACAGCAACGTTGCGGCGGGCAAAACCCTGGTGCTGTCGTCGGGGCATGACACCAACATCCAAGGCGCGGTGGCCAGCGGCAACCAGGTGTTTGCCAATGTCGGCACCAGCGGGCAAGGCAACTTGAATATTCAGAGCTTGCAGGACACCAGCACCTATAAGAGTAAGGACCAGGCTATCGGCGGCAGCGTCACGATCGGTTTTGGTGCTTCCGGCAGTATCAATGCCAGCCAGAGCAAGGTCAACGGTGATTACGCCAGCGTCACGCAGCAGTCGGGCATCAAGGCCGGCAATGGCGGCTTCGTGGTGAGCGTCAACGGTAACACCGACCTGAAAGGCGGCGTGATTGCCAGCACGGCGACACCGGATAAAAACCTGCTGGTCACGCAGACGCTGACGCAGAGCGATCTCCAGAACCATAGCAGCTACAGCGCCAGCGCTGTGACCGTGGGCGGTGGGTATGGCGTCAGCGGCAGCAGCGGCGGAGGCGGCACGGCGCAAGGCGCCAACCTTCTCACCATCCAGCAAGGCGGCCAAGGCAGTTCGATGGGCGTGAGCAGCAAGGATGGCAGCAGCTCCGGCACCAGCTATGGCGGCGTCAGCGCCGGTACGGTGGTGATCGGCGACGACAAGAAGCAACAGGCATTGACGGGACAGACGGCAGCGCAAGCGGTCGCCGCCGTCAACCACAATGTGGGCGTCAGCAATGCCGGCTCGATCTCGAAGGACTGGAATGGTCAGCAGCTTAACAGCCAGGTGACGGCGAATGCGCAGATTGTTGCGGCGTTTGGGCAGCAGGCTGCGGTGCAGATTGGCAACTATGCGGATAAGCAAATGGAAACTTTAGCCAAGACGGATCCAGCTGAAGCGGCAAAATGGGCAGAAGGTGGTGAGTATCGCGTAGCCTTGCATACTGCTACAGGCGCGTTGACTGGTAATTTGGCAGGCGCGGCTGGTGCGTTGGTATCGGCGGAGGCGATGAATACGATTGGCAAGGCTATTGATAATATGGGCTTGCCGGACTCCGTCGCGAAGGGCTTGGCGCAGGTGACGGCAACGGCGCTGGGCGCTGTCGTCGGTGGCGGTGCCGGAGCTGCAGCCGGGTTGAATGTGGAGGCTAACAACCGACAACTGCATTCGAGTGAAACGCAGATGATTTTGGATAATGCGAAGCGCTTTGCGCAGGGGCTGTATGGCACTAATAATCCGACCCAAGCCCAAATCAACGCTGCTACGTCGTTACTTGCTAATACGGCTCAAAATATGGTCGATAATAATATTGGCTATGACGTACCAAATTCGCCGCTAGCCGCGTCCTTCTTGCATACGTTGCAATCTGAATATGCTGCACAACATCCTGATTTGTCCATCGGGAACGGGCAGTATTTGTTTTATGCGACAGATGCACAGAAAAATCAGCCGTGGCTCAATACTGGGAGTGCGAACCCTGCTGTAACGGGATTGATCGTCAAGACGCCCTGGCCTAGTGCGAATGCGGTACCACCGGTGGTTTATTCGGCGAGCAATCCATACATACTAAGCAATCCCTGTATTTCCGCTGAGTGTATTCCGCAGGGAAAGCCCGGGGCTGGTTTTGATTATCTTTCTTTACAGGCAAATTTCTATATCGCGTCGGGTGGTATTGCTGTTAATTTACATGATGGGAGTATGTATGGGCAGTGGGCACTGGGTAAGTCATACCCTCCTGGATTTAAGCCCGGAGTGACACTTACAGCTGGCAATATAATTGGTGGAGCCGACGCATGGTCAACTGGTCAGTTTTTGCAAGGGGCGGGTGTTTCTGCTGGTGGATTTTATCCATTCCCTGCGATCCCAATTCTTGGCGTTGGCGGGGGCTTGAACCACAGCTATGGCGGTCAAACCTCTACTGAAATTGGTCTGAGTTTTCCTCCTGGGCCTGGTGGTGGTGTGTCTCCTGTAAGTTATGGATTTGATTTGAATAAGCAAAAGGGAAAATAATATGTTCGGCCCTGGAATGACGGATGAGCAATACAAAAAACTTTCGCGCTCATGGAAAATTGCTTACTGGGTAATCGTTGTGATTGTTGTTTCGATTATTGGATATTTTTGTATTAGGCGATTTATTTAAATCGTAGTGAAAACTATAGGGATTTTTGGCGATAATTCACTTTATGAAATTTGTATTGCATCAGATGTAGTGTTTTTTTGAATATATTAATTAAAAAGAAGGTATTTATATGTGCCAAAAAAATATGGCTCTTTTTCGAGCAGTTTTTATTGTAATGGCTACCGTTTCATTGAATGTCGTTGCTCAAGACTATGGTAATTATTTGGGTAAAGGAGGAATGAGCGCTTATGATATTAAGAGAAATGTCTATGAATATCACTATGACAAAGGTTTCACTGGCGAGGATGCCATGGGCTGGGATCCCAATTTGCAGTATGCATGGTCAAGGCTTGGGGCAGCAAAAACTTGTAACGTATCTTACCCAAGTGAAAAAATAATAGAGCAATTAATTGCCAAGTATGGAGAAAATACTTTGACTCATGAAATGGTCGGTATTAATTTTCATGCGGCACAAAGCAAAGCAAATCCTAGTTTTTGTACACTCACGCGGATTGACGAAATTAAAGATTTGCTTCCAGCTTTTGAGGCCGGTAATTTTCCTAAGAAATTTTGATATTTAGAAATGCTGCGAGTGTATCTCGTCAGATGAGGCATTTAGATACGCCCTTCTGTTGTACAAGGTGCATCGCCATGCAAGTGATAACAGTCCCATCCACGATCAAAAAAATAATGATACTGATTGCGCAGCCACGCAGGGAGCCGCCACCGGCCAAAATCCGGCCAACGGCATGTCAATCAGCCTGACGGTCGGTTCTTCCAGCAGTAACAGCCAGAGCACGCAAAGCAGCAGCACGGTGGTCGGCTCGAACGTCAAAGCCGGCGGCAACGTCTCCATTACGGCCACCGGCGCCGGCAAAGACAGCAACATCAACGTCATTGGCAGCAATGTCAGTGCGGGACAAGATGCGTTGCTGAAAGCCGATGGCGACATTAACCTGAAGGCGGCGCAAAGCACCAGCACGCAGCAATCGACCAGTTCCTCGAACAGCGGTGCGGTCGGGATTGCGGCGACGTATGGGAAAGACGGCTTTGCTTTCGGGATTACCGCCAGCGCCTCCGGCAGCCGGGGCAATGGCAACGGGACCGATGTCACGAATGTCAACAGCAACGTCTCTGCCGGCAATACCCTGGTGCTGTCGTCGGGGCATGACACCAACATCCAAGGCGCGGTGGCCAGCGGCAACCAGGTGTTTGCCAATGTCGGCACCAGCGGGCAAGGCAACTTGAATATCCAGAGCTTGCAGGACACCAGCACCTATAAGAGTAAGGACCAGGCTATCGGCGGCAGCGTCACGATCGGTTTTGGTGCTTCCGGCAGTATCAATGCCAGCCAGAGCAAGGTCAACGGTGATTACGCCAGCGTCACGCAGCAGTCGGGCATCAAGGCCGGCAATGGCGGCTTCGTGGTGAGCGTCAACGGTAACACCGACCTGAAAGGCGGCGTGATTGCCAGCACGGCGACACCGGATAAAAACCTGCTGGTCACGCAGACGCTGACGCAGAGCGATCTCCAGAACCATAGCAGCTACAGCGCCAGCGCTGTGACCGTGGGCGGCGGGTATGGCGTCAGCGGCAGCAGCGGCGGAGGCGGCACGGCGCAGGGTGCCAACCTCCTGACCATCCAGCAAGGCGGCCAAGGCAGTTCGATGGGCGTGAGCAGCAAGGATGGCAGCAGCTCCGGCACCAGCTATGGCGGCGTCAGCGCCGGTACGGTGGTGATCGGCGACGACAAGAAGCAACAGGCATTGACGGGACAGACGGCAGCGCAAGCGGTTACCGCCGTCAACCACAATGTCGGTGTCACCAATGCCGGCTCGATCTCGAAGGATTGGAACGGTCAGCAGCTTAACAGCCAGGTGACGGCGAATGCACAGATTGTTGCGGCGTTTGGGCAGCAGGCGGCAACCCAGATTGGCAACTATGCGGATAAGCAAAGGGATGCATTAACCACCGAAGCGAAGCAAGCCGCGGACAACGGCGACTTCGCTCAAGCGGCGTCCTTGCAGACGCAAGCGGCCCAATGGGACGAAGGTGGCGAGTATCGCGTGGCCTTGCATACCGCTGCTGGCGCGCTGACGGGTAATTTGGCTGGCGCGGCCGGCGCGCTTGTATCGGCGGAATCCATGAAAACCATCGGGGACGCAATTGGCAAGATGGGCTTGCCGATGTCCGTTACCGAAGGATTGCAGCAAGTAGCGGCGGCGGCTCTTGGCGCTGTTGTCGGCGGCGGCGCCGGCGCTGCATCCAGTGTCAATGTGGTGGCCAACAATTTGCAATTGGATCCTAAGCAGCGCGCAGCCATGCAGCGGCTCATGGAGGGGAAAAGCCTTTCCGAACAACAGGACATCGTGGATGCCGCTTGCGCATTGGTTCACTGCTCTGCAGGCGTGCCCGATAGTGATAAAGCCAAGGGGATACTGAGTGATTCGCAGCAAGCGGGGCAGCAACTCACGGCGCAACAACAGCAATTAATTGCCACAGGCGTATTTCCTACTTATGGATCTGCTGACGCCTTTACCGATGCGTTGACGTATTATCAGGTACCCAATCGGGCGACCGGCGCTGTGCAGGGTGTAACAGGTGCTGCTATAGCTGTCGGATCGGTGACGGGAGGGTGCGCTACTCTCGTAGCTTGCGGTTTGGGCGCGGTAGTTGCCGGGACGAGTGCTGACTATTCGTATGCGGGATTTAAGCAGCTAGTCGATGGCAACCTGGCTCCAACTTATGGGGAGCAGGTGCTGCAAAGTTTCGGGATGAGTCCGGGGACTGCGGCCTTAGCATACGGTGTGCTCAATTTCGGAGGTGCTGCGGGTGGGGCGATGCTGGCGAATCAAGCAGCAAAGGACGCGGGAGCGTTGAATACAGCATCAAGATTGTCTTACACACCAATTGAACAATTTGGCACTCAAGGGCTTAAAGTAACACCGGAAATCATGAGGACGCCACAGGCGCAAGCAATTATGGACTCATACATTGCAGCAGGTGCCTCGTCAGATGACGCATTTAGATATACACAAAATCTCATTAAAAGTGGGTCCAATTTGCCTCAGCCGATAACTGTTGCTTCCGATACGGAATTGATAAAAATTGTTCCGAAGGGTATCCCTGTTGGCGATAGTGTGGGGAGCTATTCACCGTTCTTTATGACTCGCCAGGAATATGATGTGCTGTCGAAATTGCCCGGTGACCAAATCGCAAATCGGCTTGGATTACCGGCGGAACAAGCAATTCGAGGCTCTCAGTTGGGCTTCGATGTATACTCGATGACGCCTAAAGTGGGAAGCACACCAACGGCATTTACAAGCCAAGTCGCACCAATTCAGCAAGGTACGTATTCTGCCTCGGGGGGAGCGCAACAGGTAATGGTGCCCAACCGCGCGCAATGGACCGATCCGAACACCAACAAGATTGCTGAAATTGGAGGAGTGCACTAATGGATTCTATAAAATTAAAGTTACATGCAGAATTGCTAGAAACGGAGATTCGAATGAATCTTGGTAAGAGTCGCGATGTGGATTGGCTTGCGAATTATGCACCTTTGCTTAAAGCGTTAGAAGATGCAAAAGGTAATTTGATCCATAAACCGCGTGATCTTGGTCTAGGGCGTTGGGAGATGGAATCTAACATCCAAGATTTTCGGACTATATCGCACAGGCTTGCTCAATTTGAGTTGCTACTGGAGGGCTGGGATTTGCCAAGCGAACGTGGAGTTTAGGTGGTCGGCGAAAGTCGAATGAATCGTTATCAAGTGACTGTAATTTACGACCCAAAAAAATAGAGGAATAAAAATGTCATTTGGAAGCTCCCCGGGCGATGACGCATGGAAAAAAAAGAGTCCGCGAGTGCGAAAAATTTATTGAATATGCGTGGCAATAGTTTTCAGAATTATTGGTAGCGCGCTTTTATTGAAAAAACAAGAAGACCGCTCTTCAACCCCACCCAGTGTGTGGGGTTGAAGAGCGGTTTTTTTAGCTGCTGATAGCGGTGATGGGTCTGTCCTCTCTACTCAAGAGTAATGACCAAGCACCCGGTCATGACTCTGACTCGAACGTGCGTTCGCGGCAAGAACCCTGCTGCCGTCAGCCATGCGCCTTGCAGACGTATCCTTGTTTTTGTGCCGAGAAATTCCGGCAACTGCTCGACGAGAATGAGGCGCTCGCGATGGGTTGCGAGCGATTTTTCTGCATGTACTACCGGCGTGCTGCCGTCTCGCGTATGATTGCGCTTAGCCAGTGTGTCATGAAGGCTCAGATAACTGAGCCATGCTGTCAATGAGATGGAGGTAGGCCCTCCGCTATCATCTTGCAGGAGAGGATAGCAAACCGCCTCAAAGCGGCTGCGGTAAAGAGTCGTGGTCGGAAGCGTTTGAGGAAAAGGCGTGCAAGACACATCAGGTAAGGTACGGTGGAGACGAACGCAAGTGAACCGTTGACGAGGTGTCGAAAGCAATCAAGACGATGTCGAAACCCATTGCTGGCTAACAGTGGGGATAAGCTCAGGGGAAACCTGTTTACTGACTGAGCGGCATCCGGCACAAAAACGGCGTGACCCCGTAACAGGCCCATAGACGGAACATGAGAACCTGTCGTCTGGGTGCGAAGGGAGCACTTCAAGCAGAGGCCCTGCGAGAAGCTGAGTACCAATACCGGGCACAGGGGCGGAACAGTCCGTAGTAGTGATGAAGGCGCTGTAATGGCGCTGGAGCGAAGGGGCTGTCGCATTCGGTGGTAATGGTGGTGTCAACCCGAATGGGGAGGAATTCGATCATTAGCACAAAGTCATTTGATATATCCAAGAAGTTGGTTTGGCAAGCATGGAAACGTGTGAAAGCCAATGGCGGTAGCGGTGGTGTTGATCGGTTAAGCATTGAAAAGTTTGAGGCAGATGAGAAGAATAATCTGTACAAACTGTGGAACCGAATGGTATCAGGAAGCTATATGCCGTTGCCGGTGCGGCGGGTGGAAATACCGAAAGGGGACGGGAAGACACGTCCACTGGGCATACCCACGATAGCCGACCGGATTGCCCAGCAAGTGGTCAAGTCCATGATGGAGCCGGAACTGGAAACATACTTTCACCCCGATTCATATGGGTATAGGCCCGGCAAATCGGCGATCGATGCAGTGAGAGTTGCACGGCGGCGATGCTGGGAATATGACTGGGTGGTGGATGTGGACATTCAAGGGTTCTTTGATTCGATTGACCACGAGTTGCTCTTGAAGGCAGTAAAGCGTCATGCAGAACATTGCTGGATGTGGCTATATATAGAACGTTGGCTAAACGCACCGGTGCAACATCACGACGGGCGGCTAGAGGCGCGGCAACAAGGCACGCCGCAAGGAGGTGTCATCAGCCCCTTGTTAGCGAATCTATTTTTGCATTATGCGATGGATGCATGGATGGAGAGGCATTACCGGCATATCAAGTTTGAGCGCTATGCAGATGATGTCGTGTTCCACTGCAAAAGTCAGAGGGAAGCGCAAGACTTTCTGAAAGCATTGACCCAAAGGATGGTTGATTGTGGTTTGAAATTACATCCCGATAAAACCAAGATTGTGTACTGCAAGGATAGCAACCGTGCGGGGAAACATAAGCAGATCAGCTTCGATTTCCTGGGGTATACCTTCAAGCCTCGAGAAGCAGTGAACCCGCGCGGTCAGCGTTTCACCGGGTTCTCGCCTGCGATGAGCGGGAAATCGTTCAAGCAAATCATGGGCGTAGTACGAGATTTGAAGCTACGGCAACGCGGCGCAATATCCGAGCAGCAAATAGCAGCGGTACTCAATCCGAAGATTGTGGGATGGTTTAACTACTTCAAGCACTTTGGGAAAGCCCGCTTGTATTGGCTGGCCGATAGGCTGGAATTTGCGCTAATACGCTGGGCGCGTCAACGATACAAACGACTGACGCGCAGTTATCGGAAGAGTGGTGCTTACCTTAAAAGACTCAAAGAGCAGCAACCAAACCTGTTTGCTCATTGGTATATGTTGAAGAAAGACTGAAGGCGAAGAGCCGTATGAATCGAGAGATTCAAGTACGGTTCTGTGAGAGGCTGAGGGGGCGGCTCCCTTGGTCTACTCGACTATTAACTACTCCATTTAGTTGATTGGTTAGCGGGTCAGGGATGTATCAGCATGCCTAACCCGCGTCTTCTTCAAAACCTGCCAAAATCGGCGCAG
>NZ_JAGQEG010000127.1 GCF_018305005.1 Collimonas silvisoli | reverse complement strand
ATGCGCCTCGACAGCGGCGATCACTCTCTGCACCGCGTTGCCGTCGCTGACATCGAGTCGCCAGAATTTTGCTTTGGCTTGCCCGTCGTTGAGCAGCCCGGTGATGATGCGCCCTTCTCTTTCCAGCTCATCCAGAATCGCCAGCCGCGCACCGGCGGCGGAAAGCGCGCATGCGATCTGCAGCGCCATGCCGCGTGCCGCACCGGTGATCAGCGCGACCTTGTTCTTGAGGGGGAAGTAGGTTGAAAGGTGGCTCATTTTGTTTTCCTTTTTGATCTTCGGTGCAATTAATTGCGGACGGCTTTCTCAAAGAGAGATCTTAAATAGATGAGTAGTAACTGATGTGAACGCGAGAATTAGTACGGCGGAATTGGCCGATCATGGCCGGGCTTTCCTCTTTGATGGCGTCCCGTCCAGTGATACAAAATAGTCCAAAATGGACTATAGCATGCCCTCATGCTCTACAGTCAACGTTATGAGGCACTGCGACAGATGTTGCAGGATGTGCGACGTCAGTCAGGCCTGACGCAAGTGGAACTCGCCAAGAAATTAGGCAGAGGGCAGAGCTATGTCTCGAAAATCGAACGAGGGGAAAGGTATCTTGACGTGCTGGAGTTCATAGCGTGGTGCGAAGCATGCGATGCCATTCCAGAATTTGTGCTTAGGCAGATTTAGCGACGGATTATAGGTGCGAAGAATGAAACTTTCATCAACCATCGTAGCACTGTCGATTGTAGGGTTGTTGGCCTTCACAAATCCCAAACTAGACAGCTATGAGCAGTACATTCATCAGGTAATCACTCAAGAGGCCAATAAACGGGATGGCTTAACTCAGACACTGGGAACGTTATTTGGAGGAGTGGCTAGCAGCCTCATAGCTAGCAGCACCGTGAGAAATAATTACATTCTGTTTAGCACTTACGACTCGAATCTGGGGAATCGGCATCTAAAATATGTAGGTATCCTTGGTAATTTCTTTCAGATTTCACAGTCACATAGCGACGATCACGCACCGTGATCACATAGAATTCGCCAAGTACATGACACGATTCGCTTGCGATCTCACGAGCTCCGCCACGTTTAAGTGCCGCCACAACCAAACTGGATACACTTACATCCAACGCGCCATGCTTGGCGCGCATCTAAAAACGCTCGGCAACACCTTTCCGGGATAGTCCGGTTCGGCTGATGAATCGATCGCCGCATTACGTCGGCACATGAATACGTTCCTTGAAGTGCTTCAAATTGGCTACGATGGTGAATGTCATTACGACTAGCAGAGACCATGAGCTCCACTTTCCGACGTGAACCACTGACCACGCGCCAAGCTGATTCGGGTATTTCCAGATGCCAAAGAAGGTGCTGATATTTTCGGCTAACCAGATGAAAAATCCGATCAGTACGAACGACAATAGCAACGGCATTTGTCGCTCGCGGTCAAACGGGCGAAACACAACAGCGGATCTTGCATACAGTCCAAGCGCGCAGGCGGCAATGTACCAGCGGTAATCGCCAATGTAGTGATGGGTGAAGAAATTGGCATAGATGACAATGGCAATCACCCCTGCCATCCAATAAGTCGGATGATGGACTACCCGAAGTTCAAACAATCTCCACGCCTGGATGATATAGCTGCCGACAGCGGCGTACATGAAGCCTGAAAACAAGGGCACGCCAAGCAGTTTGGTGTAGGCGAAGTCGGGATAGTTCCACGACTTGATGCCATTGGAGGTTTTAAAAACCTCCAGCGCGAAGCCGACGGCATGAAATAGAGATATCGCCTTAAGTTCATCAATGGTTTCAAGCTTCGCCCATACCATCCATGCCTGGATAGCCAAGGCAATAATGAGAAGAAGGTCGTACCGTGGAACGCCGAATAAGCCAGCACGCGGCACCGCAAACACGGCCGAGAAAAACAGCCCCACGAACAGGCATGCACGAGCTTCTTTTATGCCGAAGTAAAAGAACTCGACCGCAAAGCGAGAAAAGCCCGTGAGGTCGCTCCGCTCACCTTGGTGAAGCAAATAATTGTCAAATGCGTTGAGTCGCAATGATGTGAGTCGAGTTTTAATTGGTCTGGACATCTGAAGAATACTATTATTCAAAGTGATTCAGGCTGCGTTGAATGGAGAGTACTCGTGTCCGGGCTTTGCGACAATCCATTGCCTGAGTCGGCCCATTGATTTGTTCACGGCGCGTAATGAGAGCACAACCTCGCTCCGACTCTACATCCGACGCCGTGCTGTAGCGGATCGGTAACGTACGCATGTAGGACGCGGGTTCGATTCCCGCCGCCCCCACCAATATATCGTTTTAAATCAAAAACTTAGAAATAGCACTGTCATTAATTGGGGTGCTTTGGGGCTGTTTGGGCTCCAGAATGACAACAATAATGACAGTATTTGTTTTTCTACCCCTCCCCAGCCTCTCCATTAATGAATATGGATTGTGCGTCATTTACATTGCCGACTTGGCAATTACGTAAAAACCACACGTATTTCCACAAGGAAATACCCATCAGTTCGCGTGATGATACAATTGTTTGCAATTTTGCATGCCTATGTCGATGTAAGATTGCCGTGTGGTAGCACAGTTATTTACTGGCAATACCTGACAGTTTTAACAGTTACATAACAGTGCTTTACTGTGTATGGTCCTACCACTCTGAATATTGTGTATCCCATTTTTTCTTTCTGTTTCTTTGCCACTTGACTGCGGTGTTACCAGTTGCGCAGACATTGTCTGTGTCACCCGTTTGTCTACTCCGGAGTTAAAGCATGAACTTGCAAGACCTAGCTGGGTTATCCAAACTCACCGAAGCCAATCGTCCGATCCGCCTGCGCCTGTCGCAAGAAAAAGGCGTCGTTGATGATGCGCTGCTGGTCAAGCATGTGCGCGGCGTGGAACGCATCTGCGGCGGCATCGAATACCATTTGCTGTGCGTGTCCACCCAGGCCAATCTGCCGACCAAGCAATTCATGGCGATGCCGGTGGAACTGCAATTCGTTACCGACTCCGGCGGCATGCGCTCCGTGTGCGGCATTGTCGACGGCGTTGTTGCCGGCGAAGCCGATGGTGGACTAGCCAGCTACCAGCTGATCGTGCGCGACGCGCTAGCGATCATGGAAAAGAGTTGCAATACCCGTATCTTCCGCAACAAGAGTGAAGTCGAAATTACGGAAATCATGCTTGGCGACTGGCGCCACAAAAATCCTGTCTTGGCGCGTGCCTTCGATTTCGAGTTGTCGAACCTGAAGGGCAGCTACCCGCAGCGAGAATTTACGATGCAGTGGAATGAATCCGATGCAGCGTTCTTGACCCGTTTGTGGAAACGGCGCGGCCTGTCGTGGTTTTTCCGGCCCGGTCAATCCAGTGCTGCCGGCAGCGACAAGACTCCAGGGCATACGCTGGTGCTGTTCGATGATGCCTGGTCCTTGAAACAGAATAGTGCCAAGACTGTGCGCTACCATCGCGACGATGGCACCGAACAGCGCGACTGCATCACGGCATGGCATAAGCTACGCAGCCTGACCGCCGGCAGCGTCACGCGCCAGAGTTGGGATTACAAGACGGCACGCATGAGCAGCGCCAACCTGCTCGGCACCAATGACCAGGGCGTGCTGGGCAATCGCTTTGCCAATGCGCTGAACGATACTCTGCTTGAGGCTCCCCACATCGGCGACAGCGCTGCCGATTACACCAGTCTCGGCACCCTGCGCATGGAGCGCCACGAATACCGCACAAAATGCTACCAGGCCGAAAGCGGCGTGCGCGACTTGTGCGTCGGCGAATGGGTTGCCGTTACCGGCCATGCCGGTATCGACAGCCATCCAGCCCAAGAGCGCGAATTCATCATGACGGAACTGTGGGTCGAGGCGGAAAACAATCTGCCCTATACCATCGGCGAACGGGCGCAGCGGCTGTTTGCGCTGAACCAGTGGGGGATCGGCAGCAGCAACCAGGATTCGGCGCTGAGCCAGGCCAATGCCGAGCGTGGCGTACGTTACACCAATCAATTCACCTGTGTGCGACGCGGCATTCCCATCGTGCCGGCCTATGATCCCCGCGTTGATCTGCCGCGTGCCGACTCGCTGGATGTGGTCGTCGTCGGCCCAGAAAATGAAGAAGTTCACTGTGACAATCTCGGCCGCGTGAAGGTTCGATTCCCTGGCGTCCGGCCAGCAGAACGCGCAGCACCGCAGGCGGCCAGCAGTGGCGTTACCGAACACGATTCGGCCTGGGTACGGGTGGCGACCTCCTGGGCCGGCGCGCAATGGGGCGCGATCTCGCTGCCACGAATAGGAACGCTGTGCCGGGTCTCTTTCCTCGGAGGCGATCCCGATAAACCAATCATCACCAGCGCCGTGCATGGCGGCACCACGCCGCCGCCCAGCTTCAGCCGTACCAGCAGCCTGCCAGGCGACCGCTACCTGTCCGGCATCGTCAGCAAGGAAGTCCAAGGGACAAGGACAAACCAGCTCCGTATCGATGACACCCCGGCGCAAATTTCTGCCCAATTAATGAGCGGGCATGCTGAAACGCAGCTGAATCTAGGCTACCTGACGCACCCGCGCAGCAATGGCAAAGCGACGGCGCGCGGTGACGGGTTCGAGCTGGCCACCAACGAAAGTGGCAGCCTGCGCACCGCTAAATCTCTGCTGATATCGGCATGGAAGCGGCTCGACGTCAGCGGCAATCAGCTCAGCAGCGAAGAACACATCGCGCTGATGCAAGACTGCCTGGACCTGTTCAAATCGCTGGGCCAGTATGCGGCGGAACACCAGGCGCTGGCGCTTGATGAGGCCCCCCAGGCCGCGCTCAAGGACGATGTCGGCAACGCTGCTGGCGGCGGCAATACTGCCCCGCAAGGTCAGGGCGGCAAACCGACCATCAGTGTCACGGCGCCGGAAGGTCTCGCTTTCAGCACGCCCAAGACCATCGTCAGCTATGGCGGCAAGAATGTCGACACCGTGGCTCAGCAGCACCTGCAATTCACCGCCGGCCAGCGCTTCAATCTGAATGCGGGCAAAGGTGTATCCGTGTTCGCGCACCAGAACGGCATCACCCAGATCGCCCACTATGGCAAATTCCTCATGCAAAGCCAGCATGACGACATGCAGATCGATTCTGCAACGGACCTCAAAATAACCGCCGGCAAGCACCTGATCCTGATGGCCGACAAGGTCACGATCATGAACAGTAACGGCACTTATTTCAGTCTCACCGGCGGCATCCCTGAAATTGGTGGCAAGGGTGCGCTGAACGTGAAAACCAACGGTCACAATTGGGACGGTCCAGCCAGCGCCAGCGGCGACCTGCCGAAGTTCAGCGAAGGGGATCTGGGCCGCAAGCCGCGCCTATTGAACCCGACAGACGGCAAGCCGGTCGAAGGCATGAAAATGCATGTGGCGCGCCCTGACGCCGGTCCTATGACCGGCCAAAGCGGCAGCGATGGGACCGGCAACAAAGTAGTTGCCAACGGCTTGCAGCAACTCAAGGCATTTTTCTTTACGCCACGCCCATGACACGTTTATCACTACCCATGATTCATCACCTGACCAGACAGCAATCACCGATCACGTTTGAGGATGCAGCAAGATGACAGATGTCTCAACCAGCCCGGCAAGCCCGGCCTCTCCTGCGGATGACCTGAGCTGCCTGATTGTGGGCCAGAAAGACGGCATCTGCCTGTTTAACCATAGCTACCTGGACGTGCTCAAGCAATTGCCGCTACCGGGCACGGTAATTTTTGTGCATGGCGTAAATTCCGACGGTGAATGGTACTCGGAGACGGAAGAAGGGATTTGCGCCGGGCTGAATACACGCCTCAAGCGACGCGACGAACATCTGTTCTTTCCGACCACGGAAGGCGGGCAATTACGGCCCACCCAGTACATGGACGAGCTGAGCCCTGATGGCTTTCTCAATCCAGATAGGAACCCCAAGACATTCATCGATGGCGACGACACGTTCTCGCCGGTGATCCGCTTCCGCTGGGGTTATAAAGCCAACTTGGAGGAATTGCAGCAGTACGGCAAGGGCATCTACGTCAACGAAGAGGGCTATTGGGGCGGTGGTCCTTTTGCGAACGGCTGCACTTCGCTGCCGGACCTTTGGGGCGAAGGCTTGTCGGAAGAATTGTTTCTCTGGGTCCATGTGCAGCACATGAATCCCGCCAATGATCGCAATGTCTATTCGTGTCCGCCGCGCCCTTACTATGTGCTGGCGGCGTTGCGACTGGCCAGACTGGTGGAATCGCTGCGCAAGAAGCAGGCTGATGTGCCAATTACCATTGTCTGCCACAGCCAGGGCAATATGGTGGGCATGGCTGCCGCCTTCCTGGGCGACCGGATGCCAGACCCCGTTGACCCTAACGGCAGGAGCGGTCCCTGCGTGGCAGACAATTACGTGTTGTGCAATCCACCCTACAGCCTGCTGGAAAAGAACGGTACCGAGAGCTGGAGCCAGGGCGGCATGAAAGATCCGCAAGGTCACACCGGCCGTGTGACTTCTAGTGCGCGCAGAGAGACTTTAGCGGCGTTTTTTAAGATCATCGGAGCGCGCAAAGGCAAGGAGCAAGATCCAGCGCGCATCGACCAGCGCATGGCGAATGCTGACCACGGCTTTACAGCCGAAAGCGACCGCAACGATCATGGTTATAACAGCTCGACCTATGGCCGTGTCACCCTGTACTGCAATCCGCATGACCAGGTGATTTCCTCATCTCCGGTGCAGGGCATTGGCTGGCGGGGCATGGAGCAGAAAGAAATCGATGCCTGCGGCGGCACAGGCATATTCAGCCAACGTGTCTTTGCGCAAGACATTGCGGTTGGGGACCCGGCGCGAAAGCACTATAACTACTGGGCCGACCAGTACAACAAGCCGAAGGCTGGCAGCGACGATTTCTGGATGCCGCATTCCCTCACCGCGAAATATTCAGTGAAAAAGGGACGCGAGGCAAACGAAACGGACATCGGCAAGGTGTTCACGTATGCTTTCGCACCGCTGATGATCGTCGCCACAAAATTGTTAGGCATACGCATCAACGGCATGCCGCCCGAGAATTGGACCATTCCGCTCGATGCGCCGAAACTACCGGAAGCGTTTAAGCCGGAGGCGAAGCGCTTCGGTCAGACGAGTACAGATTTCGATCAAGGTTTCGACCTACCCGGAGAGTCACGCAACAAGAAGCGCGTACGCACTGCTGACGATCCTTTTGCGGGGGATCGCGATATCAACAAGGACCATACCGAAGGTGCTGGCCCACGCGAGAAGACTGACGCCGCCAAGGGCAATGTGGACAGCGAAGCAGCGTTGCGCTACGAATATCATGCGCTGCTACGTATGCAGGCCAAGCGTGACGGCCTATACAAAAACGGGGACAAGGTCACGGAAGAGGATAGTCCCGACAGCGCCAGCGCCGACTATACTGCCTGGCGCAACAAGCAGATCAAGACGACCCTGGCCGAGAGCCTGGACGACCACGCCACCGATCATTCGACGATCATGACCAACGGCATGCACGCGGAAAAGGCGCTGGCTTATGATGTGGCGATTGGTTGCTGCGATATACGAGAGAAGGATTTGCACAAATTGAGAATTGCCGCAGACTGGCGCATTTTGGATGGATTGGATGATGGCGACCCCAATAAGCAATTTAAGGAGTATTTTTCTGAAGGTAATTTCATGGGTGTGTCGACCTATAAATGGGCCAACGGCACCGGCAGCGAAGGTAGCATACCGGCCAAGATCGCCAACAGGCGGAAAGATGAACCGGAGCCTAAACCAGCAGCGCCACAACCGAGGGAGCACCATTGAATACTATGATCGCTACCCGCAACCAGCGGCTCAGCTGGACCGTTCTTGCGTTCTTGCTCGTGATTGGCATCGCGCTCTGGTTCTCCTGGCGTGCTGATACCGCTACACTGCACTCTATGACTGTTGGAGAACTTATGACCCGCTTGCTTGCTTTACCTGCTCTGGCTGCTGTTGCCGTTTTTGGATTGTTGACAGCATGTGCGAGTACACCTGTCATCGCCACGGCAAATGCGGCGACTCCAGTGACAACTGAGGCGACGAAGCCTTTCATGGCGCAGGTCGTCGGCGTGCAATGGCTCAATCCTCTACAGCGGCGAGATTATTCCACTGAATGGCAATTGCTGTGGACGCTGGGCCTGGCGCAACCCAACAAGAACGATGACATGGTCAAAGCCAATCCGAAAAAATACTCCAAACTCCAAGCAATTGGGATCGTTGCATATGGAAATGATGGGGAAGAAACCTTCAAAGGCTTTCACCATAAATATGCTGAAAAGCTGATCGATATTTTCCATGACAACTACGGTGCTGATTCCCGCTATTTTTATAACGTCCACTCGCTCGAAAACAAGAAGTCCTGGCGCGAACTCGCCGGCATTCATATCGAATACGCACTGCCAACGGGGAAACTCGATCCGGTCGAGGCAGGCGACTATTTACGCAAATATATCACCAGAAGTTTTGCTATCGGTAACGTCAACTCTCCTACACTTTGGACCCGCAACACTCCACCCGATGTCCGCGTAACGATGGGCGGCCCGAACGCCGGCTTCACTTCTCTGGCGGCAGCACTGGATTATCTGCAAGCACATCCGAACGAAACCACCTGGGTCATGAACTGGGACGCACCAAGTTTCCCGCCCAAGGATGAGCAGATCAACGAAAACATGGTGCTGCTGGTGCTGGCCGGTCCCGGCTATAACACCGAGCGCGCAGCATTGGCATGGGTCGGTTATCCAGCCACCAAGGCTGTGGCCGACTTCAGCGCTGAAAAAGGTAAGCCGCCCCGCACTGTGCAAGCCTGGAAAGCCACGATGGATGCGGCCACCCATAACGCCGGCAAGCAAGATACCGATATCAGTTATGTGATCCATGACGCCAACAATACGCATCCCGATTCGTCGGACCGTATCGGCAATCTGGCGCAGACGCTCAGCACTGAGCTGGTCGAATTCGATTTCACGAAGCAGACCTTCAACACGCCGGCATTGCTGGGCGAGATGGGCGCCGGCACCGCCTTGACCAATGTGGCACTCGGCATTGCCTACGCCAACCATCTAGGCAAGAATGTGCTGGTTGCCGGCACCAGCGACGCTGCACATCCGACAGCAGTGCTGGTGACGCCGCCCGCCAAGGTTCGCCCTGTCGATCCGGAAAAATCCTGGTTCCGTGCCCGTGGCGAAAGCAACGCTTATTTGCCATGGTGGGGTCTGCGCAACGATGCAGGCCCGCAGCAGCAAGGGTATTCAAAATGAAATCGCATGAAGCAACACTTCGGTTAACATGCAACGATTCTGTCAAGGCAATGAGAAGAAATGGTAATGATAAATTATCCCATTCGGCATTTTGCCAGATAGCCGATTCGCGCTTACGACATATCCGTCTATCAACTGGCCGGTGGCGTCCTGCACGTCTCTTTCTTTTCATTGCTGTGCTGGCGGTATCGGCCCTAGAAACTGCATGCGTTATTCTTCCCCAAGGGGAGACCACTCGGAACACTACTTTTTACTCTGAGAGCCGTATTTTCCCATTGGAAGAAGGGAAGGAAGTCTATCGCGTGCAAAAGTGCGATATAGCTGGTTCGCCGGAATATTCGAGTATGGCGTCTGATTGCGATGCGCATGGTTTCATTTCGCTCGTGGTGCGGCCGAAGGAATGGAATCTCTTGAAGACATTATCTGCAACACAGGGAGAGCCGTTGAAGGATGAAATTCGCATTCAGTCAAGAACGTTCGAACGTCCTGCCTCCGCCAGCCGAAATTCCAATTCTCATTTCCTCGGATCTTTTGAAGAGGACGGATTTGTGTGGATTACTCCAGGGAATGACGCTGATCGTCCAGATCAGCAGTCAAAATCTAGTAATTGGTATAAAACGATAGCCTATCGTGGAGAAAAACGCTCGCGTGTTCCAGCACTTGTTGCACGCGACGGGAGTGATATTTGGGTTTTTGTGGAACGTTCGATGCCCTGTGACGATGACATCTGCTTTTCGGTAGCAGAAACATTGGGTGTCGATATTGCCAGTCTGCCGGAAAAATTGCGTCGTAAATTCATGCTGTTTCACGTGAATACTGAAAAAGACTGGTTATTGGATCGGGTTTTTAGTGCGAAATTGACGCGTGACTTGCAGCAGCCGATCATACCTTTACCGGTGTCGGGGAATAAATTCGACCTGGATTTCAACGTCAGCCCGCGAGTCCGTTTCAATAGTTTTCAACCGCAGGTTAAATGCGAGCGCGAGTCTGTATATAGCGTGTGGGTTATGTACCCCGTGATGTTGCCGCTTGATGAAAAAACGTCTGATAACATAAAGGGCTGTTCGTACTTCAAATCAAGATGGCTACAAACCACGCAGAAGGAGGCATTCGTTCCCGATTCATTGGAAGTCCCAACTGGTCCTGATCCGACCGACCCGTGGAAGCGTCCAAACAACTGATTTGAGCAGGGAGAAATTCAGCATGCGTGGTGTTATCCGTTTGAACGACCCCACCAGCCATGGCGGCAAGGTGGTGTCGGCGGCGCCGAAGAGCATGGTCAAGGGCCTGGCCGTGGCGCGTAAGGGAGACCGTTGCATTTGTCCGATTCAGGGGCATCAGGATTGCGTGATTGCCGAGGGAGATCCCGAGGTATTGATTGATGGTATCCCTGTGGCCTTCGAGGGCCACAAGACCAATTGCGGCGCCGTGCTGATCTCCACCATGCCGAACAGCGGCCGCAGCTAGTCAGGCGTATTGCGGCAGCGTCGTAGCTGTCAAGTCGCCGAGCAGCATCACTATTGCACCCCCGATTTTCAGCTAATGCGCCTCACAAAAAAATTATCATATTCTTCAGCACTACAGGCGTTAAACAATCAGCGACGATTGACGCTTGAAGAAATGCAGGCGATTGCCCGAGAGCGCGGCGGCCTGTGCTTGTCGGACAGTTACATCAATATTGACACACCACTTCAGTGGAAATGCGCACAACGGCACCAGTGGCATGCTACGCCCAATAGTGTAAAGCACGGTACTTGGTGTTCAATTTGTTACCGTGACAGTCAACGCCAAAGCCTGGAAGAACTCCAGGACTTGGCGCAACAAAAGGGAGGAAAGTTACTGTCAAAACGCACCGGCCCTTACCTGGAAAAATTGCGTTGGCGCTGTGCACATAATCACACTTGGCAAGCTACGGCATCGCAGATACGTGCCGGTAACTGGTGTCAACAGTGTTATTACGACAGCATGCGCAGCAACATAGAGGCAATGCAAGCACTGGCCACCGCTAAAGGTGGTTATTGTTTGTCTCGGACCTATATCGATGCTGTCACCCATCTGCAATGGCAGTGTGCGGTCGGTCATATTTGGCAGGCGAAGCCGGCAACCGTCACTACTAGTTGGTGTCCTACGTGCAGTTTTGATCGTAAGCGATTAGGCATCGAGAAGATGCACGAATTGGCACGGCAGCGTGGCGGACACTGTCTTTCTGAGACGTACAAGAGCAATGCGACGTGTTTGACCTGGCAGTGTGCCAAGGGCCATACCTGGCAAGCAAAACCCCTACATATTCAACGCGGGCATTGGTGCCATGAATGCTATCTCGAAAAAGTGCGTGCAGGAATTTCAGAAATGCAAGAAATTGCCCAGATGCGTGGCGGGCTTTGCCTATCGGACATCTATATCAATCTTAAATCCCCGCTTAACTGGCAATGCATTGAGGGCCACATATGGGAGGCCAAGCCGGAAAATATCAGGAATGGTTCCTGGTGCCCGGAATGCCGGCGTATTGGGCGTGACCTGAAAAAGAAACTAGACGCCAAGAAGAAGAAAAAGCGGTTTTCCGTGTCGAATCTGCTGTAGTCCCTTCGTCCTGCTTAAAAATACCGCACAAAATGCGTCATTTTGGGTTAACTCGTTGCAGCCAATTTCCCCGCGAACCCCGCGCAGCCTACAGAGATAAAATGCCTTGGATTTATGACGAGGGTATGGCTCTTATTAACCGCTTAGATAGAACACGACTATCAAGTCCGCCAGAGAAAATACTATCTAATTTTGAGCGTCTTCTGATGGTAAGCACAAAAGGTAGAATTGCGGAAATGTTTTTCGATGACGAAGAAAACTATTTTGTCTTCAGAGAATTGCCTCACGTTATCTTAAATAACTTACAGCGATTGATATCGAAACGAATTTGAAGGTGACAGCGATACGCAGTGCAATGAAAGCGTTGATACAGCGTATTGCCATAGCTGCTTAGATTTAGTCAATGTCTCTCTGTGAACACTGCAGCGATCACACTCCGGATAAATCGGCCATCACATTCCCTATCCCTCTCAACATCTTTCAAGTTTGCAAACCCCGTCAAATCCCGCGTAAAATGCGGGAATTGCGGGTGTAGTTCAATGGCAGAACGAAAGCTTCCCAAGCCCTGCCGCGTGTCAAAACCCCAATGTTCATGCGGCTCTCCACCGCGTTGATATGACATGACTCAAAAACTCCACGCTAATCAACGAGTTAGCGGCCATCACATTTTCTACCCCACCTGCGTGAGCAAAAGCTGCTGATGTGTTTGTGTGATGGCTGCGCTAATTGACTACAGCTATCTCGCAATACGGACATCGGGATGATCATACCGAGCCCATAAATCTGACGCGTTCCCGGTTTGTTGATCGACCACTGTTCCCGCTGGCATACTCACCACAATTTTGCTTTTCTTAACTTGGCATCTTCTATCTGTGTGATGCGGCACGTAATCAAATGCCGATCTAGGTAATTGATGATCGCTGCTTCCGTCATCGGCACGTGAGAGGTAGCACGGTTCATCAGCTCAGTCATGATTACCTTTACCTGAGCAAACTCCTAGAAAACAAATCTGTAGCCCGTTACCTCAGACAGCGGCAACCTGAGGTGCTGGCGGAATTCGAGGTCATTATTAAGACCGTATCGCTAGATTAAAAATCTTCCCCACACACCAAGCCAGGACAATACGCCCGAATTGGGTTGTAAAAATCAATTTTCGCTACTCCAATAAGTCGTTGTTGTTCACCAAGATAAGCAACGAGCAAAGTCGTCGATGTGTTTAAATTACCTTTCGCAGCCTTAATAAAATGAAGTGCCCCCTTGAGCACCTTCCATGTCGAAAGTTAACAAATGATTCCTTTGCCTGTTATCGCCCCTGTTTCGCATGCAGTCATTGATAGCCTGGAACCAAAATCAGCCACGCCAGTGCGAGAGCTTCTGATTGAAGCAGGATTAGATGTGTCTGATTGGGCATATGATAGAAATAAAAAACTGTTAGCCAATCCTAATACGAACTCCCACAGAAACTCGTTTTGGTCATTCGATGACAACAAGGGAGGACTCGCCCTTTGCGTTTG
>NZ_JAGQEG010000126.1 GCF_018305005.1 Collimonas silvisoli | reverse complement strand
ACCACCGGCTTTTTGGCTTCGAACGAAACGTAGGCGACCTTGGTGCCGTCCGGCGACCAGGCCGGCGAGATGATAGGTTCGTTGGAGCGCAGTGCAACCTGGGTGCCTTCGCCGTCGGAGTCGGCGACTTCCAGCCGATATTCCTTGCCGGCCTTGATGATGTAGGCGATGCGGGTAGCGAACGCACCGCGTGCACCGATCAATTTTTCATAAATATCGTCGGCGATCTTGTGGGCGGTAACCCGCGTGTACTGTGGCGCAGCAGCCATGGCCAAAGCCGACAGCTGGGCTGATTTGACGGTATCCAGCAAGCGGTAACGGACATCGAAACGGCCGTCAGCCAGTTGCTGCACGCTGCCGACTACCAAAGCGTCGGCGCCGCGCGCTTTCCAGTCGCCCAGATTGACCTGGGTGGCTTCAGAGATGACATCGCCGGTATCAATGATCTTGAAAAAACCGCTGCGCGCCAAATCGGCCTTGATGATGGCGGTAACCTGTTGCGGCGCCAGGTTTTCGTTGCTGAAGCCGGCAATCGCGATCGGGATCTGAGTGGCGCCGACGCCGGAAGTTTCGATGCGCAATTGGGCATTTGCCGGAGCATTGAATACCAAGGCGGTAAGCGTAAGTCCGATGACCGCGAAGAGTTGGTGCAATTTATTTTTCATGGCTTACTGATCTTTCGGTTTATGGATTCCGATAAAACTGGAAGGTACAGAACCCGTTTTGTCTTTTGGATAAGGCGCCGATTTCTCAATCGCTCGTTTTACCGCCTCGTCAAAACCGGAAACTCCAGAGGATTTTCTGAGGCGCACACTTGCTACCGAACCGTCCGGAAGCAATTGGACATCGAATTCCGCTGCCGGGTTTCCTGCCAGACCTTCGGGCACATTGAAGTTAATGTTCGACTTGATCTTGGCGCCGACCTTTTGCCCATAGCCAGGATCGCCGCGCGGCCCTTGCGACTGGGCTGCCGTGCCGGTACTGTTGGCCGGGCCGTTGCCTACGGCTTGGCCCAGCATGCGCTTCATCTCGTCGCTGCGACGCTTGGTTTCAGCGGCGGCGTCGGCTGCGGCTTGCTTCTTCTTGGCGTCGGCTTCGGTCTTTTTGGCGGCGTCCAGTTTCTGTTTTTCCTGGGCAGCCGCTTTTTCCTTGGCGGCTTTTTGCTCAGCCTCGGCTTTCAGCTTGTCCTTGCGCTCTTCCTCGGCTTGCTGTTTTTGCAATTGCTTCTGCTTTTCCAGTTCTTCCTGACGTTGCAGATCCTTGCGCTCTTGTTCTTTGCGTTTCTTTTCTTTTTCCAGTGCGATTTCGGGATTCGGCAGCGGCGGAGTCACCACCTTCGGCGGCGGTGCGGTCTCCTGGATTACCGGCTCCGGTTTAGGCACGGGCGTCGGCTCCGGCGTCGGTTCCGGCGGGGTTGGCGCGGCGTCCTTGATTTGCGGGTTCCAGACTTCAGCCTCGACCGCTATCGGCTGCTGGCTTTGCCAGTGAATGCCGAACCACAGGAATGCAAACAAGACGGCGTGCACTGTCGCCGCAAGGGCGATGGCGCGGATGCCGCCGGGTTCTTTTGGTACGGAATACGGGGAGTTGCCTGTCATAACCAGATCGTCACTTTGTCGCCAGTCCGACGCGGTTAATGCCAAGCATCTTGGCTTCCGAAATGACCTTGATCACTTCGTCGTATTTAATATCCTTGTCGGCGGAAATCATCACCGGCATGTCAGGTTTGTCATCATGCAAGGCTTGCAGTTTTTGTTTCAAGCCATTGCGGGGCACGCTTTCCGCCTTGCCGAGGCCGCTTTTCTGGCCGTTGATGCGAATACTGGTCTGTTCACCGGGTTTCAATGTGATCTCGATGTACTCGGTCGGCGGGGTCGCCGATTTCGCCGCATTCGGCAAATTGATGACGCTGGGGTTGGTCAGCGGCGCCGAGACCATGAAAATCACCAGCAACACCATCATCACGTCGATGTACGGAACGACGTTGATGTCCGCCTTGAATTTGCGGGTGCGGCCGCCGCGCATGGAGGATGAGCCCGACATTAGTGCGCCTGACGTTGCAAGATGTTGGAGAATTCTTCGATAAAGCTTTCGAAGCGGATTGCGAGGCGATCGACATCATGCGAAAAACGGTTGTAGGCAACCACTGCCGGAATCGCTGCAAACAAGCCGATCGCGGTGGCGATCAAGGCTTCGGCGATACCAGGCGCAACCGCCGCCAGCGTCGCTTGTTGTACGTTTGCCAGCCCGCGGAAAGCATTCATGATGCCCCACACGGTGCCGAACAGACCGACATACGGCGATACCGAACCGACCGAGGCGAGGAAGGCCAGATGCGATTCCAGCGCATCCATTTCACGCTGGTAAGCCGCGCGCATGGCGCGCCGTGCGCCGTCCAGCAAGGCTGCGGAATCGCTGCCGCCCTTGTTGCCGAGCGAAGCTTTAACCTTGTTGAACTCGCCCATGCCGGCTTCGAAAATCCGTTCCAGTGCGCCGCTTTTCCCTGCGCTTTTGCGGCGATTCGAGGTGGCGTCCTGATACAGCGTGCTCAGATTGCCGCCGGACCAGAATGCGCGCTCAAATTCTTCCGTCTGCGAGCGCGCGCTGCGGATGGCAAACATCTTGCGGAAAATATAAGTCCAGCTCATGAGAGATACTGCCAGCAGCAGCGCCATGACCAGCTGTACTAATACGGATGCATTGGTAATTAGGGTAATAAACGAAAGATCTTGGGTGACAGTCATGGATAGCGGTCTTGAGGGATGGTCTTAGGTTTAAGTAAAATACTCAAACAGTGAATTGTAATCGTAAAGTGCTTACCGCCAAATTAGCAATTGGTGAAGGCAATGTTGCCCGGCGTTATCGTGTTACTCCGGCATCCTTGCAATGCAGCATAAGACTGCGTCCGCTGGACGAAGGTTCATTGTGGCGTCAGAGTTGCTGTTGTGAACTATTTGAATAGGCGGAAACAAGCATGGTTCATGCCACCGCCTGCACCGTATTGCCGGTGCCGGGCTTGATGTTATGCATGACTTGCTTCGGGATTGCCTGCGGCCGGAAGCTGGCGGCATTGACGCAGACCACGCTGATGCGGCCGGTCGCCAGCAAAACCGGTTCGCCTTCGCCGAGGCGCCAGGCTTGCTGAATAAAATCCACCGCCACACGGCCGATACGTTCGACCACCACGGTAAGCTCCAGTTCATCGTCCAGCTTGGCCGGCGCATGATAGTCGACGCCGGTGCTTTTGACGACAAACATCACGCCATCGGTCTGTTCCAGCGTGCGCTGGCCGACACCAGCGGCGCGTAGCCATTCGGTGCGGGCGCGCTCGAAAAATTTCAGATAGTTGGCATAAAAAACCACGCCGCCGGTATCGGTATCTTCGTAGTACACCCGGATACGCCAGCTAAAGTCTGCATGCGGGGCGGAGGTTATCTTGCTCATCAGTTGTATTGCGTTTTGAACGTTGCATATGGGGGGATTGGCTGCAGCCGTGAGTTGCGCTGCAGCCGCTTCAGCCTGCTTTTCGGCTTATTTCCTACTTACTTTCTACCTAATTGCGCTTGATGCTCATGCCGGCAAAGCCCTGGCAGTTCGGCATCATCTCGATGCGGTTGATATTGATGTGGGCAGGCAAGGTTGCGACCCAGTAGGCGGTATCGGCGATATCGCCCGGTGTCAGAGGCTGCGTGCCTTCGTAGACTTTGGCCGCAGCCTCGTCGTTGCCGCGATAACGCACGTTCGAAAACTCGGTGCCGCCACACAAGCCCGGCGCGATGTCGGTTGCGCGCACGCCGGTGCCCACCAGGTCGGCGCGCAGGTTGAGCGTGAATTGCTTGACGAAAGCCTTGGTGGCGCCATACACATTGCCGCCCGGATAAGGATATTCGCCGGCGATAGAGCCAAGGTTGATCACGGTGCCGCGCCCACGCGTCACCATGCCTGGCAATACCAGGCGCGTCATGGTCACCAATCCCTTGCAATTGGTTTCTATCATGGTTTCCCATTCTTCCAGCGAGGCTTGCTGCGCCGATTCCACGCCCAGCGCCAGGCCGGCGTTGTTGACCAAGACATCGATCTCTTGCCATTCCGGCGGCAGGGCCGCCAGCGCGTTGCTGATCGAAGCTTTGTCGGTGACATCCATGACGATCGGCAGGACTGCCGCGCCCAGTTCGGCGGCCAACTGATCCAATCTATCCTTGCGACGACCGGTGGCGATGACCCGATGGCCGTTCTTGGTGAATTTACGCGCCATTTCGGCGCCGAAGCCAGCTGTTGCACCGGTAATCAAGACAATCATGGTCAATGCTCCTGTTGTTGCGTGTTGATGTAGCTGGAAATTGTAGCCCAATTTGCCATGCGCGCCGTCGACAATCGCTGCCGCTCTCACGCCCGCATGCCTGTCGCAGAAGTGCGGTTTCATATTTGCTTTGGTGCAAGCTGCACCAGAACATGACATGAGACGGTAAAGACCGGCCCTGGCAAGTCACTCAGGATTTTATTCCTCTATATCGATATTCCCCTTTTGCAGAAACCCTGGCGTGGCATGGATATTGCTGGGAAGCATTTTTCATCGCTGCATACCATAAGGGCTATAAAACAATGAGACACCGTTCCGCGAATTTGACTTGCGTTATTGCAGTCGCAGCAGCAGCTTCAACATTGCTGGCGGCTACGGCTTCTGCACAACAAGTGCCAGACAGCAAGCCAGACGCCAATACAACCGCCGCGCCTGAAACAAAAAAATCGGCGAAGCCGACTGATCAGATTGAAGCGGTGGTCGTCACGGCGCAAAAACGCAAGGAAGATGCGAGCAAGGTGCCGCTGAGCATCTCGGTAATGAGCGGCGAGGATCTGCGGGCTTCGCACATCAACGATTTTTCCGACCTGACGCGGGCCATGCCGAATATCTCGTTCTCGGGCGCCAGCGGTTCGGGCGCAGGTCTCAGCAATATCGAAATCCGCGGCGTCAGTTCGGCCGCAGGCTCGGCAACTGTCGGCGTGTATCTGGATGATGTCTCGATGACTACACGCAATCTATACAGCATGGGCAGTTCCGAACCGAAATTCTTCGATATCGATCGTATCGAAGTGTTGCGCGGACCTCAGGGCACACTGTATGGCGCCAGTTCGATGGGCGGCACCATCAAGTTCATCAGCAACCAGCCCAACTTGAAGGAAAGAGAAGCCAGCTTCTATTCGGAAACCTCCGCGACCAAAGGCGGCGGCACCAACTACACCGTCAACGGCGTCGTCAACCAGCCCTTGATTCCGGGCGAGCTGGCATTGCGCATCGGCGTGCAAACCGGCCATGAGAGCGGCTATATCGACCAGGTATCGCCTAGCACCGGCAATGTGATTGCCAAGGGCATCAACTCGCAGGATTCAAGCGTGGTTAAGCTGGCGATGAAATGGGCGCCGACCCGCAACCTTAGTTTCACGCCATCGGTGTTCTATCAGGAAGTCAATTCCAAGGATATCGATGCCTCCTATCTGACGCTGCCCGCCAACCAAACCAGCAAGCTGGTGCGCGAACCTGGCAACGACCGTTTGCTGGTGCCTAGCCTGACCGTCAACTACGACATGGGCAAGGCTGATCTGATCTCGGTCTCCAGCTTTTATCAGCGCACTTTCAATCGTACCCAGGACGGCACCGCGGTCAACAATTTAGGCTCGGCGGTGCCGGCTACGCCGCCCGGCCTTGCTGCAGCGATCGGTGCTCTGCCGTCGGCGGTCTACCTGCAGAACCAGGTGCGGCAATTCTCGCAAGAGGTGCGCGTCATCTCCAAGCCGTATGATCAGAAAGTATCGCCGATCACATGGCTGGGCGGCGTCTATTACGCCAACCTGCATACCAATGTCACCGACAACGAACCGATTTTTGGTCTCAACTCTACCTACGCCGCTTTCGGCGCCAATCCGGCCGATCCGGGCCAGCTCGGGATTGCCTTCCCGAATGACAATTCCTATTTCAGTGAACGGCATTACCATACCGAGCAAAAAGCGGTGTTCGGCGAGCTGAATTATTATTTCATGCCGAACTTGCACGGCACCGTCGGCATGCGTTATCTGGAAGCCACCGATAGCTTGAGCCGCAACGGCGACTATTACTGGAACGGCGGTCCGACCAGCTCATCGGTCAGCACCAAGTCCTCGGCGTTTACGCCGAAGTATTCGCTGATCTGGGAAGTCGATCCAAACAACACGGTGTACACATCGGCTACCGAAGGATTCCGCCTGGGCGGCAATGATCGTCCGATTCCGGCGTCGCTGTGCGCCGCAGACTTCAGCAATCTTGGCATCACGCAAGCGCCGACCTCATTCAAATCCGACAAGCTTTGGAGCTATGAACTTGGCAACAAGTCACGTCTCTTCGGCAATCGCCTGTCGTTCAACGCCGCCGTCTTTTATATTCAATGGGATGGCTTGCAGCAAGATATTCAATTGCCCGGTTGCGGCTTCGATTACGAGACCAATGTCGGCAAGGCCAAAAGCTACGGCGCGGAGTTCGAGATCAAAGGCAAGCCGACTTCCAACATAGTGCTCGGCCTGTCCGGCGGTTACACCAACGCCACCTTGTCGTCCGATGTGCCGTCATTGAAAGCCCACGCCGGCGATCCGATTCAGGGCGTGCCCAAATACAATGCCAGCCTGACCGGCCAATATACCTTCAACCTGACTGGCGATTACTACGGTTTTGCGCGCGCCGCCGCGCACTGGACCGGCAGCAGCCACGGCACCTTGGTAGCAACCGATCCGGACTATCAGCGGCCGGCGTACAGCACCTTGGACGCCAGCGTTGGCGCCACTTTCGATCAATGGGAAGTGACCCTGTTCGTCAAGAATGCGACCAATAACGATAAGGTGATTCAGCGTCCAAACGTGCAATCGATATCAGAAGGCTATCGAATTGCGCCGCGGACAATAGGCATCAGCCTGTCGGGCAAGATATAAGCACTCGCTGATCGCTTTATTATCTTTTTATAAATCCTGTTCAAGCGCCGCCCTCCGGGGCGGCTTTTTTTTCAGCGTTGATTTCCAACGTTGAAGCGCGCTGCCAATCTTGCCCAAACCAGGTGCTTCGCTTACAATAGCCGCACCATTTCGTCTCACGTGACTGGCGAAAAAACCGGACCGCGCGGATTCACAAGATCGCAGCGGCTTTCGGCAAAAGGTGGGCATCCACCGGGAAGCGTGAGATTTCATCCGCCGTACGCCTGGGCAGCCCGAATGGAAAGTACGACTGAGGCTGCCGCATTTCCCTAATATATTGGCCCTCATTCGATTTAGGCACACCCTTATCGATTGGAGTATTACATGTTCGAGAAAAACCATACCATCGCCAATGTCGATCCAGAATTGTGGAGCGCCATCCAGAAAGAAAACCACCGCCAGCAAGAACATATCGAGCTGATCGCGTCGGAAAACTATACTTCGCCTGCCGTGATGGAAGCGCAAGGCACGCAGCTGACCAACAAGTACGCTGAAGGTTATCCAGGCAAGCGTTATTACGGCGGTTGCGAATTCGTCGACATCGCCGAACAGCTGGCGATCGATCGCGTCAAGGAATTGTTCGGCGCAGAAGCCGCCAACGTGCAGCCGAATTCCGGTTCGCAGGCCAACCAGGGCGTGTTCTTTGCGATGCTCAAGCCGGGCGACACCATCATGGGCATGTCGCTGGCAGAAGGCGGCCACCTGACGCACGGCATGGCATTGAACATGTCCGGCAAGTGGTTCAACGTAGTGTCTTACGGTCTGAACGAAAAAGAAGAAATCGATTACGAAGCATTTGAGCGTTTGGCGCACGAAAAGAAGCCAAAGCTGATCATCGCCGGCGCCTCGGCTTACGCCTTGCGCATCGATTTCGAGCGGATGTCTAAAGTGGCTAAAGCGGTCGGTGCTTACTTCATGGTCGACATGGCGCACTACGCCGGCCTGATTGCTGCCGGCGTATACCCGAATCCGGTGCCGCACGCCGACTTCGTGACGTCGACCACCCATAAATCCCTGCGCGGCCCGCGCGGCGGCATCATCCTGATGAAGGCCGAGTTCGAAAAAGCCATCAATTCGGCAATTTTCCCCGGCATCCAAGGCGGCCCGCTGATGCACGTCATCGCTGGTAAAGCGGTAGCGTTCAAGGAAGCGCTGACGCCGGAATTCAAGGCGTATCAGCAGCAAGTGGTGAAAAATGCCGACGCTCTGGCGAAAGCACTGATCGCACGTGGCTTGCGGATTGTTTCAGGCCGTACCGAATCGCACGTGATGCTGGTTGACCTGCGCGCCAAGAACATCACCGGCAAGGAAGCCGAAGCGATTCTCGGCGCAGCGCACATGACCTGCAACAAGAACGCCATCCCCAATGATCCGGAAAAGCCATTCGTCACCTCCGGCATCCGGGTTGGCAGCCCGGCGTTTACTACGCGCGGCTTCAAGGAAGCGGAAGCGACCAAGGTCGGCAACCTGATCGCCGACGTGCTCGACAATCCGCATGACGCAGCGACCATCGAACGGGTCAAGGCTGAAGTCAAGAAACTGACTGATGCTTTCCCAGTGTATGCGGCTTGATGCTTGATGCACTGATTGCCGATGCGCCACAGGGCTTATCGGCAATTTAGAAAGACCATGGGCCCGGCGCAGCTTGAACTCTGCACGGGCCCATGCACCATGTAATGTCATTTTTTTGGGGCATGCGCGTGGCTGCGAAAAGGAATAATGTAGAGATGGAACTACCGACACTGCCCGCTGCAATAACCTTCGGATTACCGTCATCATGAAATGTCCATTCTGCCAGCATGAAGAAACCCAGGTGCTCGACACGCGCGTGTCGGAAGAGGGCGATTCGATTCGTCGCCGGCGCCGTTGCATTCAATGCGACAAACGCTTCACCACCTTTGAACGGATAGAACTGGCGATGCCGGTGATCGTCAAGAAGAACGGCAGCCGCACCGATTTCGATCCGCTCAAGTTGCGCGCCAGCCTGATGCTGGCCTTGCGCAAGCGCCCGGTGTCAGTCGAGGCGCTGGACGAGGCGTTGCAGCGTATCAAGGAAAAATTGCTGTCCAGCGGCGAGCGCGAAGTTCTCTCCGGCCATGTCGGCGAGCTGGTGATGCGTGAATTGAAGCGCCTGGACAAGATTGCGTATATCCGTTTTGCCTCGGTCTACAAGAGCTTTGAAGATGTGGCGGAATTCCAGAACATGATTGAAGAATTCTCCGGACCGCCGCCGGGCCGCAGAAAGTAAATTCTTAAATAAGTTGGCGCCGCTTTGAGCGGCGCTATTTTTTTGCGAAAATGGTTGTTAAAAATGACACAAATATAGAACAATTACCGGGAGCAGCTATGCGTTTATTGCGATGTTTATTGCGATCACCGATGCATTTTTTTGCGCGAGACTCAGGTTTCACGCTGATTGAAGCCATGATTGTGCTGGCGATCATGTGCATCCTGTTGAGCCTTGCTTTGCCATCCATGCGGTCGTTTGTGATTCAGAACCGGCTGTCGGCAGAGACCGGCCAACTGATTGCTGCGCTCACCCTGGCGCGCAGCGAGGCCATCCAGCGCGGCCGGGCGGTGCTTGTCTGCCGCAGCATTGATGCCGACTCCGCCGGCGCGCGATGCAGTGCGGCGGCTACCGCTGAGCGCGTTGGCGGCGACTGGGGCGCCGGCTGGCTGGTGATGGTCGGCGACAGCCGGCAGATATTGTCGCGGCAAGGCGCGCTGGATGACAATACCCAGGCCAGCGCTGGCAGAACCTCGATTACCTATAACGGCAGCGGCAACGCCAGTAGCAGCTTTACCAATCTGGTGTTCAGCCACAATGGTGAATTTGCGCGCACAGTGTGTATCGCCAACTCCGGCCGTATCAGCGTAAGGAAGGATGGCGGCCCGTGCTGAGCACCATGTCCATCTGCAATAAACGCGTGCTGAAAACGTCTCTCCGGCACGGATTTTCGATGGTGGAATTGCTGGTCGCGATGACGCTTGCTGCCGGCGTGCTGTTGTTGATTACAACGCTCTATCTCAGCAGCAAAGCCAGCTTTGGTTTGAGCGAGGAGAAGCGGCGGCTGCAGCAGGACGGCAGCTACGCCATGGCACTGATGGAGCGGGATTTGCGGCAGGCGGGCTTTGGCAATCTGGCCAGTACCGGGCCCTCCGCAAGTGCTGCGCCTATCACGGATTTCATTCTAGCCGACGGCACGCCGGCGCAAGGTTTGCGTGGCTGCCAACATGGTTTCGCCAAACCCCTGGGCTCGGGAAAAGATTTTTCGTGCAGCGCCGGGCCCGGGATGGCAGGTATTGAAATCAGTTATCGGCTGGACGACTATGCCGATCCAGCCAGTGGCGCCGGTGCTGACTGCAATGGGGCAAGCGTGGAGCGCAGCGCAGTGCCGCCCGATCATCCGGCCTACTTGCTGGCGCCATATGTCAGCATTGCGCGCAATCTGTTTTTTGTCGCCATGCGTACCGGCAGCAGCACCAATGTTCTCTACTGCCATGGCAATGGCAACAAGAGTGCGCAACCGATAGTCAATAATGTCGAAGATATGCAATTGATGTATGGCGTGGCGGCGATTGGTGATGCGACGCCGAGCCAGTTCTTGAATGCCACACAGGTAGCGAGCTTATCCGGCGACCAGCACCAGAACTGGGAACGAGTGATCAGCGTCCGGCTGTGTCTGCAGCTACGCGGCGATGACAATCTCACCGTCGAGCCGCAGCGCTATGTCGATTGCAGCGGCGCCGCCAGATTCGCCAGCGATCGCCGTCTGCGGGCAGTATTCCAGCGGGTCGTCACTTTGCGCAATCGGGCTGCCGCCAGCTTGGCGCCGCCGCTTTGATGCCGGCTCTAGCCGGCATCGCATTTTAACTAGCGGTTGCCACGGCATATTTTGTACAATCACCGCATCTCTTCTTTCTGATGGCTCTCACATGATTTTCAGGCTTACCCCATGACCACGGCTGAATTGTTGATGTCGCAAGCTTTGCAGCTTGCCGAAAACGGTCTGCTGTCGAGTGCGCCAAATCCCGCCGTCGGTTGCGTGATCGTCAAGGACGGTCAGATTATCGGCAGCGGATTCACCCAGCCGCCGGGCGGCAACCATGCCGAGATCCAGGCGCTGCAAGACGCCGCCGCCAAAGGCTTTGATGTGCGCGGCGCAACCGTGTATGTCACGCTAGAGCCGTGCAGTCATTTCGGCCGCACGCCGCCCTGCGCCGACGCCTTGCAGCAGGCTGGCGTAGCCAAGGTGGTGGCAGCCGTGGAAGATCCCAATCCGCTGGTGGCAGGGCAGGGCATGGCGCGCCTGCAAGCGGCGGGGATCGCGGTCGAATCCGGCGTCCTGGCGGCGCAGGCGCGCGAGCTGAATATCGGATTTTTTACGCGTATGCAAACCGGCAAACCTTGGGTGCGGCTGAAGGTAGCGGCCAGCCTGGACGGCAAGACCGCCTTGCATAACGGCCAAAGCCAGTGGATTACCTCGCAGGCGGCGCGCGACGACGGCCATATGTGGCGCGCCCGCGCCGGCGCCATCCTGACCGGCATCGGCACCGTGAAAGAAGACAATCCGCAACTGACGGTGCGCACCGTGCAACTGGCGCGGCAGCCGCTGCGGGTGATCGTCGACAGCAAGCTCAGTATCAGTCCGGATGCAAAAATCCTGGCCGGCGGCGGCAACCTGATTTTCAGCGCGACCGTCGATGCCGACAAACAGGCGCTGCTGGAGCGGCAGGGAGCGGAGGTGGTGGTGCTGCCGAATGCCGGCGGCAAGGTCGATTTGCCGCAAGTCATACTTGAGCTCGGCAAACGCCAGATCAATGAATTGCATGTCGAAGCCGGTTCCAAGCTGAACGCTTCCCTGATCCGGGAACATTGCGTCGATGAATTGCTGGTCTATCTGGCGCCGGCCATCCTGGGCGACGGCCGCGGCATGTTCAACCTGCCCGCGCTGGAAAATCTGCAGGATAAGCTGACCCTGAAATTTCACCAAATCAAGCAGATTGGCGAGGATTTGCGTATCCTTGCACGATTCCTTTAATTTTTATATTGTCATCATGTTCACTGGTATCGTCGCTGCCGTCGGCAAAATCACTTCTGTTAAACCGTTGGGTTCGAGCGCCGAAGATGGCGTCAGGCTGAGGATCGATGCCGGTGCTTTGTCGCTGGCCGACGTCGCACTTGGCGATTCGATTTCCTTGAACGGCGCCTGCATGACGGTGGTTGAAAAGACTGCCGACAGCTTCGAAGTCGACGTCTCGCGCGAAAGCCTGAATCGCACCGTCGGCCTCGACGCCAGCGGCGAAGTCAATCTGGAAAAGGCTTTGACCCTGGCCGACCGCCTGGGCGGCCATCTGGTCTCCGGCCATGTCGACGGCCTCGGGCTGGTGCAGAAATTCGAGCCGGTGGGCGAATCCTGGGAGCTGGTGATCAAGGCCGCGCGCGATCTCGCCAAATACTTTGCCTATAAAGGTTCGGTGGTGGTCAACGGCGTTTCCCTGACGGTGAACCGGGTCGACGATGTGGCCGACGGCTGCCTGTTTTCGATCAACCTGATTCCGCACACGATTGAAGTGACGGCGTTAAAACACCTGCAGGTCGGCAAGCAGGTCAATCTGGAGGTGGATCTGATCGCACGCTATGTGGAACGCATGTTGAGCGTCGATCAAGGTATCGTTTCTTGAAGCGGGCCGGCCAGAGCCCTGGTTACACCGGGTTTCGTTTATGAAAAAAACTATCGCACCGCAATTGTTGCTGCTGCTGATTGCGCTGATTGCGTGGTTTTCGATTGCCGCGCAATTTTCCATTTCAGTTCCGATCCTGGTGGCCAAGGGAATGAGTTACGGCGAGGCAGTCTGGCGCATGTTCGACTATCTGACTATCCTGACGAATATTCTGCTGGCGGTGTGCTGCACACTGCTGTTGCTCAAGCCAGACTCCGCGCCCGGCCGGTTTTTCTCGCGGCCAGGGGTGCTGACTGCAATGGCCTTGTACATCATTTTTGTCGGCCTCGGTTACAACCTCCTGCTGCGCAACCATGCGCCGTTCACCGGCTTGCACAGGCTTTCGGATGAAGGTTTGCACACCGTCGTCCCCGTGCTGTTCGTGTTGTACTGGCTGCTGTTTGCGATGAAGAGCGGCTTGCAGGCAAAAGACAGTCTTTTATGGCTGATCTACCCGCTGGCTTATTTCATGATGGCGATGGTACGCGGCAGCTTGTCGGGGTTTTATCCCTATCCGTTTCTGAATGTCGCGCAGCTGGGCTACCCGCGGGTGATGGCCAACGCTGCCATGCTGCTGATAGGGCTTTTCCTGATTGCCATGGCGCTGGTGGCAATTGCCAGATACAAGCGCCAGCACCTGGCGATAGATTAGGGCCTGTTAACAATTGATTTGGGAGATGCGTTCCAACCAAAACGTGC